>WRAW01000039.1 GCA_009780015.1 Defluviitaleaceae bacterium
TTATTCTGCAATCTGTAATTCTTCTTTTAATGCTTTTTGTAGTGTGTGTGAGAAATTAATTTTTGCATCCTCCGCTCTGGCATTTAACCATGATGGAATTGTTAATGTTTTCTTAACGACCTTGTTCTCGGCACGTCTGCGGTACTCATCTGTGTTTGCGGCAATAAGCGTTACGATATCTCCCGGTAATTTTTCTATGCGGTTCGCGTCGCAAGGGTCGGGTATTTCGGACTTTTCCTCTTCAATATCGTACATTACGGAACAAAGAAAATCCTCAGCCATCTCCATGCCTTCTATCATATCGTCTCCCTGTGTCGCGCCTCTTTCTATATCAGGAAAGAATATGCTGAATCCTCCTTCAACCTCTGGGCGAAAGATTGCCGGATAGACATACTTCATTACGAAAACCTCCCTTTACAAGCTACGCATAAAGAATTTTGACCTACTTAATTCCTAAATCTTTTAGTATTTTCTCTCTTGTTCCGGTTTTAATCTCCTTGGATTGATGTCTGGGAACCCTTGCTGTCTTGCCATTTGAAGGGCTGATATATTTATCATGCTCTGCGCCATGCTCTACAAGCTTTATACCATGGGCTTTTAATTGACGAGTGAATTCAGATATTTTCATAGCAGCCTAACACCACCTTATTTAATTATAATACGTGTGTGACACGTATGTCAAGATCATAAGCCAATTTGGATTATATTTCAATAACTGTACTCTCGCAGTATAGCGTAACTTGTGGTATACTACAATTAACTAAAATAACTATTTAATCTTGATAATTGAGATAAATAATATATTTTAGTAAACTAAATCAAAAGGAGCTTGCACTATGAAATACGACACTAAAACAATAAAAACCCGCATAAGGGAGGAGCGTATTAAATTAGGCACGCAAGAAAGCGTAGCGTGCAAGTTAAGTGACTGTGACACCAAAGGAACTGACGTACAAACGATTAAAACCTGGGAGAACGACCAAAATGGGCGCATCCCCAGCTTGCCCAAAATGCTATTGTTATGTGAAGTCTTTAAGTGTGACCTTGCATATCTACTTGGTGAAATCGACACTAAAACACGCCAAGAAACCGATATCCTGCAAACCCTTGGATTAACCCCAAAAGCACAATCCAACATAAAAAAAGCAATATACCCGGATAAAGTAATAGGGGATGAAAAATTTATAGACCTTGAGAAAGCATTGTGGGCTTATGTTAGCTTTGAAAGTACCGCTAAGCAAATGGGGAAGGATGGGCTTAAAGTTTGGAAAAAATTTATATATGATAATAGCTTCGATATATTGGCAAAATCTCCATACCCAAGCCTTGAGTTTTTAGCTAACCCCGATTTGGTTAGAGCCGCATTGCTGAACGAGATAGCCCTACATGCCCAAAATTTAGCGAAATCTATAGAAGATAAAGGCAGGGAGTTACCCGATGGGGTTGTGGATTCTTTCACACTGGCACTGTTGTCCACACCTGAAGATGAAGTGCCTTAAAGCAAATTAATGCGCTTTTGAATATTATAGCGAACAAAAGGAGGCCAACAATGCCAAAAAAGACTAACTTCACCGTTAACGGCAGTAACTACTACCGCGTAACCGCCACAGTCGGTAAAGCCACAGATGGCACACCCATAGCTCTCGTTGTTAGTTGGTTTTTTGTGGTGTGATAGTTGTACATTGGAAAGTATTGCTAAGTTGTATATAGTATAATTGTAGATAGGGTGTTCAAATTTTATATTTGAGGTGAGTTTGTTATGGGGTCAGTCTTTGAGAAATTGTATTATGATTACAAAAAGGAAAAAAACCCAGTGAATTAGCAAAAACAATGAGAGAACAAGCCGATAAGAACGAAAGAGGGCTGAAAGATAAATTGGACAAAGAGCAGTATATGCTGCTATTTTATCTTATAGACGCAAAGGACATGATTGGGGAAGAAGCCAGCATAAGTAGTTTCGTCGCCGGCCTTAAAATCGGCATAAAGATGGGTTGTGAATTACACAAAGAATGAGGGTCTCGCCTGAGACCCTCTTATCGTTGGGTGATACTGTTCTCAAGTCAAATGGTAGACTGATAATTTTCAGTTCGCGCCTGAAGCCGCGCGAACCGCTCCGCTGTGAAAATTATCAGTCTTTTGATTTAATTGAGAACAGTATGATTTATTCCGAGATTTTTTCCAGGCGCGCCTGGAAGTGGCGCAAGACCGGGGGTTCCCAGGTTATGCGGTAGCCGCGCTTGATGGTGTGGGCGCGCGCCTTTACCGCGGTCAGCGCTTCGACCACGACGTCGAGATGGGCCTGGGTGTAGACGCGGCGCGGAATGGCCATCCGGGTAAACTCGAATTCGGATTCGAGCTGTTCGCCGGTGTCGGGGTTGTTGCCCATCATGTAGGAACCTATGTCGCAGCCGCGGATTCCGGCCTCTTTATAAAGCTCGAGGGCGAGTACCTGCGCGGGGTATTCGTAATAGGGGATATGCGGAAACATGGCCTTTGCGTCGATGAACAGTCCGTGGCCGCCTACGGGCGACTGGTACGCGATTCCGGCCTCGTCGAGCTTTGCCCCCATGTATTCCATCTGGCCCACACGGTAGCGCAGGAAGTTTTCGTCGATGCCTTCGTACATGCCGATGGCAAGGGCTTCCATATCGCGGCCCGACAGCCCGCCGTAGGTGTAGAAGCCTTCGTAGCTTATGCAGTTTGCCTTGACCTTGAGCACCAGCGGGGATTCCGCGTCTCTCACGCCCAGCATTCCGCCCATGTTTACGATGCCGTCCTTCTTCGCGGACATCGTGAACATGTCGCCGAAGGAGAATGTTTCGGCGATTATTTCCTTGATGGACTTGTCGGCGTAACCGGCCTCGTCGCGCTTTATGAAGTAGGCGTTTTCGGCGTAGCGCGCCGCGTCGATGTTCATCGGGATGTCGTACTTTTTGCAGATCGCCGAGACCTCGCGCATATTTTGCATGGACACGGGCTGGCCGCCGGCGGAATTGTTGGTAATGGTCATGATAATCAGGCCGACGTTTTGCGCGCCAAGCTCGTTAATCAGCTTTTCGAGGCGCTCCACGTCCATGTTGCCCTTGAAGGGTACGCGCGTCGAAGGGTCTTTCGCGGCCGCGACTACGCAGTCGATAGCGCGTCCCCCGGCAAGTTCCACGTGGGCACGGGTCGTGTCGAAGTGCATGTTGGATATGGCGTACTTTCCGGCGCACAAAAACAGCGGGAACAGAACTTTTTCCGCCGCGCGGCCCTGGTGGACGGGCTGCACGTATCCAAAGCCGAATATGTCCTTTGCCGCCGCCTCAAGCTTGAGATAGCTGGACGCGCCCGCGTAGGCTTCGTCGCCGCGCATTACGCCGGCCCACTGTTCGACGCTCATCGCGTTGGTGCCGGAATCCGTCAAAAGGTCTATATAGACATCCTCGCTCTTGAGGCCGAATAAGTTGTTGTGGGCCGCGAGTATCTTTGCTTCGCGCTCCTGGCGGGTGGCCATACGGATAGGCTCCACGGACTTGATCCGAAACGGCTCCGCTACATATTTAATTGACATGTTGTATCCTCCGTTCTTATTAGTGGTATTATCGGCTGCTTCTCGCGTCGTCAACGATTTTCTGCGCGAACCTGTCGGCCGCTAGGTATGCTGGGAGGTTTTCTTTTTTCGCGAAGTCAAGAAGGTTCTTGACGTTGTCGTAAATGCCGTCCATCTTCTGATTGCAGATGTTTTCGTCGTGGACTCTCTCGATTTCCAGGCAGATCGAGATAACGCCGCCGGCGTTGATGACGTAGTCTGGTATGTACAGTATGCCTGCTTTGTCCAGGGCTTCCCCCGCTGTGCCGTCTACCAGCACGTTGTTGGCGCCCCCGGCCACCAGTGAGCACTTGAGCTTCGGGATATCATCCGCCTTGAGCACCGCGCCCATGGCGTTAGGCGAGAAAACATCGCATTCCGCGAACAGTATCTCCGAAGGTTCGACGACCGTTGCGCCCAATTCGGTCTTGGCGCGCTCTGCGTTGGCCTTGTTGATATCCGAAACAATCAGGTTTGCGCCGTCTTCGTGGAGCCACTTGCATACGTCGTAGCCGACCTTGCCCAAACCCTGTACCGCGACCGTCTTGCCCTTGAAGCTGTCGCTGCCGAATTTCTCCCTGGCGCCTGCCTGCATCCCTCTGAATACGCCTCTCGCGGTGTAGGGGGAAGGGTCTCCGCCGCGTCCCGTACCGCCGATGCCCGCCATGTGCTTTGTTACGCGGGACATTATTTCAACGTCGGCCACAGAGATATTGATGTCCTCGCCGGTTGTGAATATGCCGCCGAGGTGATCCACAAAACGCCCGTAGGCCAATAGAAGCTTCTCGGTCTTGAGCTTGGCCGGGTCTCCGATGATAACTCCCTTGGCTCCGCCGTATTTAAGGCCGGAAACGGCGTTTTTGTACGTCATTCCCCGGGATAAGCGCAAAACATCGAACAACGCCTTCTCTTCGCTTTCATAGGGGAAAAAGCGCGTGCCGCCAACCGTAGGGCCAAGCACGGTGCTGTGTATCGCGACAATCGCGTTCAGCCCGGTCTCTTCGTCGTTGCAAAAGTGGATTTCCTCGGTTCCATACTCCTTCAGCTTCTCAAACATCATAACGGCAATTCCTTTCTGTGTGTAATAGTGTTCCGGACAATTTTAGTTGTGTCCAAGTTAGCGCAGTCCGGTTCAATATCAATTGTATCTCATAAAGTCAAGATTTGCAACATATTTTTTGTTAAAATTTTGTTAAGCTGAGAAATGATGCAATTTTGTATTGACACATAGGGTCAAATTCGGTTATCATACAATGTATGAAGTTGTTAAATATTTGCATTGCAAAGGGAGGGTACTGTAGTATGAAGAATGAAAGAGAGGGCTTTAGCTCAAGGTTATCATTCATTATCGTGTCAATTAGCTGTGCAATCGGTCTTGGCAACATCTGGCTCATGCCTTATCGTGCGGGTACATATGGCGGCGCTTTATACATTTTTCTGGTAGCGTTGTTTATTTTCATGTTCGCTATTCCCGTGCTGCTGGTGGAATACTCTGTCGGCCGGGGCAGCGGGCAGTCCGGCGCCAAGGCTTTTGAAGTGTTGACGCCGAATGACAAGAAATGGCATTTGAACGGTTATCTGGGTATCGTGGGTAACTATCTGCTGTTGATGTTCTATGTAATGATCTGCGGATTTGCGCTGGGCTACTTGTGGAAAGGCGTCACAGGATCGCTGATCGGCCTGTCGCCGGAGCAAGTCGGGGCGTCGTGGTCGGGGCTGACTGGGGACCCGGTAGCAAGCTTCGGTCTGATGTTTGCGATTGTGGCGCTTGGTATGGGCGCCTGCTACCTTGGCCTGCGTAAAGGTGTCGAGAGGGTCGGCAAGTACATGATGGCAATATTCTTCGCACTGCTTATCGTGTTGCTGATTCGCAGCGTAACACTGCCCGGCGCTTACGAAGGTCTTGCGTTCCTGTTCATACCGAATCTGGACGCGATGCGCGAACACGGTACATTCAGGATTATACACATGGCGATGGGTCAGTCGTTGTTCTCGCTGTCCGTCGGTATAGGCTCCATGACTGTTTTCGGAAGCTATGTCAAAAGAGAGAGACGTATGTTCAAAGACGCCTTCACCGTAGGCGCACTTGACCTAAGCATTATCATACTCTGCCTGCTTATGATCTTCCCCGCCGCTTTCGCGTTCGATATTCCGCGTACTGCCGGTGAGGCTCTGTTGTTCCTGACGCTGCCCAACATCTTCAACGCAATGCCGGGATCGTATATATGGGCTCTGCTGTTCTATATTGGTCTGGCCTTTGTGGCGTTTTCCACTGCGGTTGCCGTTATGGAAAACCTCACCGCAATAGGCATGGATAAGTTCGGATGGTCGCGCAGCAAATCCGCTTTGGTCAACTTTATTCTGCTGATTATCCTTTGCACCCCGTCGGCGTTTACGCGTAACATATGGGCCGGGTTTGTCCCGCCGACATTCCCTCACCTGGGCGCGTTTTTCACATACCTGACGATGGAGCTCGCGCTGCCTATCGGCGCTCTGCTGTACGTGTTGTACTGCACACGCAAAAATGGATGGGGCTGGGATAACTTCATCAAGGAAGCCAACGCCGGAAGCGAAGGCTGGGTATTCCCCGTCAGCCTGCGTTTTTACATGACATATATAATCCCCATAGCTATCATCTTTATCCTAATATTCGGACAGGTGCAAAGATGGATACTAACGCCGATGGGAATATTGATATAAGAGCCTGTCCAGTATCTTTTCCCCATCGTCTTAGCGGTTAATTTTCCGCCCTTCGTCGTCGGTTCCTAGAATGGTGAAAAATCGCCTCACGAATCCGACGTGAAAAAGATACTAGACAGTCTCAAAGACACTGTTGCTGGGAGATATAACAATGCTTGCGAATTTTGAAGCGCTCAAAAAGAGCGCCCAAGGCAAAGGAACGATGACTATAGCCGTGGCCTCCGCCGAGGACGAACACAGCCTGGAGGCTTTAAAGGAACTTGAGGAACACCTGAGTGTGCGCTGCTTACTTGTCGGCGACCGTGCGAAGATCACTCGTATTTGCGAACAGATATCGTTGAAAATTGACTATGACGGCATCATCGACGCCCAGGGCGAAGAGGACGCGGCGGCAAAGGCCGTGGCATTGTGCGTCGAAGGCAGGGCCGACATATTGATGAAAGGCAAACTCCAGACGTCCACACTGCTAAAGGCCGTGCTTAACAAGGAAACAGGCATACGTCAGGGTGGTCTTATGTCGCATCTTGCGGCGCTTGAATCACCCGCGTACTACAAGCTGATGTTCATTACAGACGGCGGTATAAACCCCAATCCTGACGCTTCGCAGAAAAAAGCCGTACTTGAAAACGCGGTGACATTCCTGCACAAGCTTGGTTACGACAATCCAAGGGTTGCGGCTCTTGCCGCCGTAGAGACGGTAAGCGACAAAATGCCCGAAACCTCCGACGCTGCCGAACTTGCGCAAAAGAACAGGGACGGCGAGATATCCGGCTGTTATGTGGAAGGGCCGCTGTCGTTCGACTTAGCTATCAGCAGGGAATCCGCCGCGATTAAGGGCGTGGATACAAAAATAGCCGGTGAAGCGGACATATTCCTTATGCCCAATATCTCCGCCGGTAACATAATGAGTAAGGCTCTGTTGTACCTTGGCGGCGCAAAAATGGCAGGCTGCGTATTGGGAGCAAAAGTCCCCATAGTACTGACGTCGCGTGGCGCAACGTCCGAAGAAAAGTTGCTGTCATTTCTACTGTGTTTAGCGGCGGGTTAAGCGAATTATAACATATCGCGAAAGCAAAGTTTTTTGAAGGGAGGCCTGGGGGAACTTTTGTTCACAAAAGTTTCCCCCAGCGGGGTACGGGGCAGAGCTTCGTAATCTTAATTCTTTACCATTGGAGGTCTGTATGAAAATCCTTATGACAGGTGACGAAGCGATAGCGCGCGGCGCGTATGAGGCCGGCGTGGCGTTTGCTTCGGCGTATCCGGGCACGCCTAGCACGGAAATTTTGGAAAACGTTTCGACTTATAAGGAGATCGTGTCGGAATGGGCGCCGAACGAGAAGGTCGCGCTTGAAGCGGCGGCGGGCGCGTCCATAGGCGGCGCGCGCAGTCTCGCGTGCATGAAGCACGTGGGAGTCAACGTGGCGGCCGATCCGTTGTTCACATTTTCGTACACGGGCGTGCGCGGCGGAATGGTGCTGATATCCGCCGACGAGCCGGGTATGCACTCGTCGCAGAATGAGCAGGACAACCGCTGGTATGCTGTGTCCGCTAAATTGCCGATGCTTGAACCCAGCGACAGCCAGGAATGTATTGACATGCTGAGAACCGCATACGACGTCAGCGAAGAGTTTGATACTCCCGTGCTGATGAGGATAACCACAAGAATAGCACACTCCAAGAGCATCGTGAGCTTGAGCGACCGCAAGAACGTACCTATCAAAGAATATGTTAAGGAAGTCCAGAAATATGTGGCCGTACCTGCCATAGCCTCAAAGCGCCGCCGCGTAGTGGAGACGCGCATGGGAGACCTAAAGGATTACAGCGAAAAAACCCCGCTTAACCGCATCGAGCAAGGCGGCAAAATCGGTGTTATAGCATCAGGAATGTGCTACAACTACGCCAAGGAAGTCTTCGGCGACAGCGCGACATACCTCAAGCTTGGCTTCTCACATCCGCTGCCGGACAACCTCCTGCACGAATTCTACAAGCTGGTCGATACCGTATACATAATCGAGGAAAACGATCCATACCTGCAGCAATGGGTCGAGAGACTGGGCTACAAGTGCGTAGGCAAACCAACAATCCCGCCTTACGGAGAAATGACCCCGGACGTGCTGCGCAAGGCTCTCGGGCAGCAGGAGCTTAATGTCGTGACGTATGACGACTCGCTCGTAGTCCCAAGGCCGCCCGTGCTTTGCGCCGGCTGCCCGCACAGAGGCTTCTTTTATGAACTTGCCAAGAAGAAAGACACCGTTATTGCCGGCGATATAGGCTGCTACAGCCTTGGTTTCGCCGAGCCCTTCAACGGCATGGACTATATCGTGTGCATGGGCGCGGCGTTCAGCTCCGGCCATGGAACTCAGCAGGCTCTCGTCGCCGCAGGAAAGGATACGCGCGTCGTCGGCGTAATGGGCGACTCCACGTTCTTCCATATGGGCATCAACGGCCTTATCGAAGTACTGTACAACAACAGCAAGACTATCTGCGTCGTGCTGGACAACCGCACGACAGGAATGACAGGTCATCAGGAACACCCGGGAACCGGACACGATATCCGCCGCGAACCAACTCACGAAATTAACATAGAGGCGACTGTCAAGGCGCTTGGCGCTAAGAATGTAGCTGTCGTAGACCCCAACAATATCAAGGAAGTCCGCAACGCTCTGAACGACGCGTATTCCAAGGACGAGCCATACGTGATAATCACCCGCTGGCCGTGCGTGCTGAAGCCAATGAATGAAGCGGATTACGTCGAGTTCGGCAAGGACTTGTTCAAGAACAAGTACCACGTGAACGAGGAAGCGTGCATCGGATGCAAGGCTTGCATCAGAGCGGGCTGCCCGGCTAATTCTATGGACGCCGTGAAGAACAAGATGGTCATAGACAAGCTTGCGTGCGTAGGCTGCAGCGTTTGTTCGCAGATATGCCCCAAGTCTGCAATTGTGATTTCGGAGGTCGATAGATAATGACGAAGAATATATTGTTGGTTGGCGTCGGAGGTCAGGGCACGATACTGGCCGCGAAAATACTTACGCTCGGCCTCATGGAAGCCGGATACGACGTAAAGATGAGCGAGATACACGGAATGAGCCAGCGCGGCGGTGCGGTGTCTTCGCACGTACGCTACGGCGAGAAGGTATATTCGCCGGTTATTGAGAAGGGCAGCGCGGACGTGCTTGTTTCGTTCGAGCAGATGGAAGCGCTCAGGTGGCTTGAATACATGAGGCCGGGTTCTAAGGCGGTCGTAAACAGCCAGGTCATCAAGCCCACCCCCGTAATCATCGGCAAAGCCGAGTACTCAGACAAGATACTGGACGAGATATGCTCCAAGGTCGACGCGACCGTTCTGGACGCGCAGGCCGAAGCGCTTGCCGTGGGTAACTCCAGGGTGCTGAATATACTGCTGGTAGGGGCGGCAGCAAAGATTATGAAGCTGGACGGCATCAACTGGAGCGATATAATCGCGAAGAATGTAAAATCGGCCTTCGTAGATGTCAACCAGAAGGCGTTCGCGCGCGGCCAGGAACTTGTAACGGCAGTCTAGGAGGATAGCATGTCTCATACCATATTGGCGATAAACCCGGGCTCCACATCCACAAAGTTCGGGCTGTTCAAGAACGAAGAACCCGTGTTCACCAAGACGATAGAGCACGACCACGCCGAAATACAGGAATTTCCCACAATTTCGAGCCAAAAGGATTTCCGCCTGCAATTCGTGATGCAAAGTCTTGAGGAAGAGGGCGTAAAAGTAGAGGATATAACCGGCGTGGTGGGCATTGGCGGCCTTTTACCGCCAATAGAAGCCGGGGGCTACAGGGTCAACCGGAAGATGATCGACATTCTTACAAATGAGGTCGGCATAGCCGCGCACGCCTCAAATTTGGGGGCGATCCTGGCGGATTTGATGGCGAAGCGCGCGGGCTGCGAGGCGTTTATCTACGACGCCGTGTCCGCCGGAATCCTGCCCGAAGTGGCCAGGGTGACAGGCTTTCCGGAAATCGAGCGGCGCAGCCTCTCGCATGTTCTTAACAGCCGCGCGCAGTCCATACAATATGCCAAGAAGATCGGCAAGAAATTTGAAGAGCTCAACTTGATAATCGCCCACCTTGGCGGCGGAGTCTCGCTCTCGGTGTACGAAAACGGCAAGCTCGTGGACTCGTTTGGCGACGACCTTGGGCCGTTCTCGTCGGAACGCGCCGGAGGAGCGCCGCTGATGGACTTTGTGGACTTCATCTTCGACAATAACCTGTCCAAGAAAGAAGCCCAGCGCCGCATCCGCGGAGGAGGGGGCGTTAAGGCTCACCTTGGAACCGCAAGCCTAAAGGATGCCGAAGCCATGATAGCCGGGGGTGACACGCGAGCAAAATTAGTCGTAGACGCGATGTGTTACGGTGTCGCCAAATCTATAGGAAGTCTTGCCGCGGCCGTAAAGGGCAAGTGCGACGGTATAATCCTTACCGGCGGGATAACCCGTTCGACCCTTGTTTCCGATTCGATCAAGGAGCGCGTCGAGTTCATAGCTCCCGTAACCATTATGCCCGGAGAATACGAGCTGGAAGCCCTTGCGTCCGGCTGCCTCCGCATCATAATAGGACAAGAACAGGCCCACGAAATGTAACTGCCTGTATGCTATAGCTGCCCCCGACGCCAAATTATGGCGTGCGGGGGCAGTTTTTACATTAACGTGAGTTCTATGGACAAGAACCGTTCATCGAACTTTGATTCCATCCGCACAATTTGCTGAAAAAATACTGTGCTCCGTGCCTTACGGGCGCGTAAGAGAATTCTGCGGATAACCTGAAAAATGCTTCGTATTTTCAGCCGCTTACGCGGCTGGTTCGGCTTCGTCAAACTCAAGTTACATTATCTCAAACTCATTTCGCTGGAATCGGATTAGACCCTCATCTCGCATCTTGCTGAGCTCGTGCGACAGCGCGCTCCGGTCAACACATATGTAACGCGCCATTTCCTCGCGGTTATAGGGTATGGTGAATTTTTTTGCCCCGCGTCCTTGCAGTTCAAGGAAACAAAGCAATTTTTTCCTGATTGTATGCTTGGATAGGATTTCAACTCGCTGATCGAGAATGACTGCCTTGTTCGCGACGGAAGCCAGCATATTCTCTAATAAGAGCGCCTGGAACCGGCTATCCGCCGTATGGGAGGCGGTGATATTACCGTAGTCGATCAAGACTACCTCGCAATTCTCCAAAGCGTACGCGGTATGCGGGCAATAGTCGAGGCCGGCCGCTACGCACACTTCGTTAAATATGCCGGGAGCGGGGATATCGGCCAGAATAACGAGATTACCGTCTATATCTTCCTTCGTAACCCGTACCGTGCCCGAAAGAACTATACCGAAACGGCGCGGCTTACCGGCAAGCATTATTACGTCGCCTTTATTGTATGAAAAAATGCTTGCCTGCAAACTGTCGAGTATATTCTTGAAATCGCTGCAATCAATGCCTTTAAAAATCGGATTGCTTTTCGCCAAGTCAAAAATATTTTTCATTTTCCCTCCAAATGTTGTTATTACAACAGACTTTCAATGCTTATTTCTAATATACTACTATATATATCGGGAAATCAAGTCGTTGGACGGAAATATTTTAGAAGGAGATTATCATTTATGAAGAAAAAGTTGATTGCTTCGGTGTCTGCGGTCTGCGTTATGGTAGCAGGGATATTCGTTGTTGCTAATGCTGCCCGGGACCCGATTGTGGTGCAGGCTCTGGGTGTACAGACAGGCGGTGTAAGAACCGCGGGCGAATTGCAGGCGGAGAATGACGAACTTAGGGCGATAATTCAAATGTTTTTGGCGAATATGTCAAATGGAGCTCCTCAAGCTGCGGAGCAGCAAGCGGTCATTCCTCAAATATCCAGCCAGTCGGCAAGAGATATCGCCGTAGAGCTTGTAGGTTATGGTATCGCAAGTGATGTCATGTTGTTTTCAGAGGACGGCGCGCTTTTGTTCGAGGTAGTTGTGAGAAACGGAGCAATGCGATACATGGTGTATGTAAGCGCGGTTACAGGCGAAGTTGTTGGAATGAGTAGCTTTAACGACGGCGTGGCGGCAGGCGGCATTGTGCCGCAAACAGCGCCAATACCGGCGTTTAGCCCTTCCCCAAGTCAATGGCCAACATCCAGCCCGCAGGTATCGGCCAGTCCCAGACCATCGTCCAGCCCATCGGTATCGGCCAGTCCCAGACCAACATCCAGTCCGCAGGTATCGGCCAGCCCCAGACCGACACCCAGTCCACGAGTATCGGCCAGCCCCAGACCGACGTCCAGCCCGCGGGTATCGGCCAGTCCCAGACCAACATCCAGTCCATCAAGCAGGAGATAATATTTACACTACAGGTCTAATGAACAACACCCCGCGAGCATTACGCGGGGTGTTGTTTGTAATTAAGCCTGAGCTGCCGGCTCCTCGTAGAATCCCATCTTGCCAAGGACGTACGCAATGGCCTTCCTGGTATACGGCATCAGCTTGCCTATGAATATTGCCGATATGACCGTACCCTCGCGTATGCCGGAGATCCCGCCAAGCGCTATCACTGTAAGCAATATGGCGCACGTTACCAGTACACAGTCGAAAATCACCTTTATGCGGGCAAATGTGGTATTTTTCAGTTTTTGCGTAATTACCATAACTATCCCTTCCGACGGCATTGGGACAAGTTTGGCCTCCAAGTACATCGAGAGCCCTGTCGGGATAAGGATCAAACTTATCGCAAGCCAGGTTAGCTGGCCTGCATAGGTCGGCAGAGAGAAGTCGCCCTTCACAAATATGGCAAAGTCTACGAAGTACCCAAATATGAACGAATATATGATCTGCGTCAAGTTGATCCACTTAAACTCTTTGCGGAGCAATACAATTTGCGCCACAAGGAAGAACAGGAAGAGTGACGTAAGGCTTATACCCATTCTTATGCCGAAAACCGTGCTTACGGCAAACGGCAGTGCGTTTACCGGGGATACACCCAAGTCGGAATTTATGGCGAACACCACGCCAAAGGCCAGTGTCAGCAAACCGAGGATGTAGACAGCTATCCGCGCCGCCAGCCGTTTATAATTCATATCTACACCTACATTTCACAGAATTTGTCGACGGCCTCTTCGACCACCTTGAGCGACGCGCTCCAAAATTCCTTGCTGCGCACATTCAGGCCGGAGATGTCGCCGACGGCCTCAAGGCTGTTGCTGCCCGTCGCGGCGAGGATCGCGTCATACTTGGCGGCAAAGCCGTCGCCTTCGCGCTTATAGATCGAATAGAGCCCGTTTCCGAAGAGCAGGCCGTACATGTACGGAAAGTTGTAAAAGTTGCGTTCCGCCATGTAGTAATGGGGTTTACAGAGCCACATGTACGGATGTAGAAGGTCGTGGTCAAGCGCGTCGCCGTAGGACTCTTTCTGAGCGCCGGCCATGAGCGCGTTTAGTTCGTCCACGGTTAACGGCCCATGTTGGCGCGCGTCAATTAAGTTGGTTTCAAAGATGTAGCGCGAGAATATGTCCAGAATTACGTAACACATGCTGGAGAGCTGGTTGTCGAGTATGACGAACGCCTCGTCGCGGGTGGCGGCGCTAAGAGCGGCGTTTGTGATGATCGTTTCTGCGAAGATGGAGGCCGTCTCGGCAATTGGCATTGTATAGACGCTGTTTATGTAGCTTGCGTCGTTCAGGCAGTAGCCGTGATAGGCGTGACCAAGCTCGTGGGCCATGATAGTCATGCTGTAGAAGGAGTTGTCGTAGTTTATGAGCACCCTGCTTTGCTTTATGGGGTGCAGGTTGTGGCAGAATGCTCCGCCTGACTTGCCGCTGCGGGGTTCGGCGTCAATGTGGCCTTCGTCGAACATGCGGCGCGCAAAGTCTCCTTTTCGTGAACTGAAACCGGAGAAGTGCTTTACGATAAAATCCGCGGCTTCATCGTAGGTAAGTCTCATGTCGGTGCTGCCAATGGGCGCGAACAAGTCGTAGTACGGCAACCGTCCGTTCGCGTGGCTGAGCGCTCTGGCCTTGTGCTTGTAGTAACGGCGCAGCGACGGTAGGAAGTCGCGCATTGCCGACAGCATCGCGTCCAGGGTGCATCGCTCGAGCCTGGAGGAATGCAGGGTCATGTCGAGGATAGATTCGTAGCCGCGCTGCTTCGCCACGGTTATCGCCTCGCCCTTGACACTGTTGATCGAGAACGCTATTGCCTTTTCGATTTTCTTGTAACTGGAGAGTTCGGCTTCGAATCCGGCCTTGCGGGCCGCCGCGTCAGAGCTGTAGTTCAGGTTGCGAAGCTCCGCGAAGGTAATAGCCTTATTGTTGCCGTCCAGTGTGATCTCGGCTTCGAGTGTGGAGGTCAGCTGCCTAACCTGATTCTCCCAGGCCGTTGATCCGCTGGTCTTTAGCTTCGCAAGCAGCACTTCCTCGCGTTCGGAGAGCGAGTGCGCGTACTTGCCGCGCGTTTCGGCAAGAAAGTATGCGTGTTCTTTAAGTAGTTCGGACTGCGCCACGACACCGTCAAGGTCGGGCAGAGTTCCCACAAAGCGCATAAACAGCGTGCGCGGCGTCGAAAGCTCCGCAGACGCAACGCCATAGGCGTCGCCGGCCTTGGTGGCCGCGGCGTTGGTTGTGTCGGTGCTTATCACCAGTGCCGCGTAGCTGCCAAGATTGTTGTACTTAGAGAGCTCGTTAATCTTGGCGACGTAGTATTCAAGCTTGGCGGCGGCGTTGTCGGCCGAGGCAAGCTCCTCCTGCGCCCATTTCGACAAGGCGGCGATTTCGGCCTTGTACGACGCGAAATCATGCTTGTACTCCGGCGATTCAAACGAGGTGTAGAGGTCGTCCAGTGTCCATCTTTGCTCTAGCATGTTTGTTCTCCCTTCGCGAGTTTGTTATTAGCATCGTGCTTAACTCATATAGTCTGCGGCTCTTTTGCGGTTGTTCGGATTCTGTCTCGAGTTAAAAATATCCACCACAGCTTGAATATCCTCATTGGAAATATAGGGCAGATATACCTCTATAAATCTCCAGTTGCCGGTTCGCTGCATAATATCAATTGCCCGCCTTCCGGCTTCGTTTTGCGCCAGTGTAGAGGGATGTTCTTCAAAACCAAATAATACACCGGGCTCAATCCACTGGGGCTGCACATTTCCACTTTCGCCGGGGCTATTGGTGACAGCACCAGGGTTCCCCATCATTGTTAGATTAACTGCGTTATTTTCTGAGTCCCACTCGACAATGAAATTCATGTTCTCCAGCAATTCCCTCATGGGCATGTACATTTGAGCGCTTGTTTCTCCGTCCTTAGTTATTAAAATCAATTGATTTTCGAGAGGTACTTCACGCCCGTAAAAATACACTCTTGCGGCGCTAAAATTAGCCGAGCTTATTCCGGTTGACGCAAAAACCGTGGTTACCCCGATTGTTCCTATAAGGAAACCCACTGCCGCGCTCTTGATGTTTAACTTCATACTCAACAACTCCTTACTTTAACTTCCTTGAGCACTACGGATTCATCGCCCAGTAGCGCCACAAACCGCTCGCGTGTGTCAGGGCTTTCATCTACGAAGAGAGAGGAGGGGAGGCGCATGGCTTTCTTACTTTCTTCGTCGTAGACTACTACGGGTACGCTTCCGGGGTGTGATTGCAGTATCTTCATTATGTCGTTGTCGCCGACACTGCCGCCCGTACGTTTTTTAAGCCAGAGTTCGTATCGGGGCGCGGGCTTGTCGCCCTCGAATTTAATACTGTTGCAGATGAGTTTTGGGGCTTCGTCCTCGCGCAGGCTGACGCGCCCATTTATCGCGACTACCGCGTCCGTGATAAGGCGGCCCATGTTTGGTTCGTATATGTTTGGGAAGACCAGGATGTCCAGTACGCCGTAGAGGTCTTCGACTTCCAGGAACGCCATGGGTTTGCCGCTCTTGGTATACTTTACGGATTTGCCGGTTATGATGCCGCCGAAGACGACCTCGTCGCCGTCCCTGAGCTTGCCGTCTGACGTACCCTCTTCGCCGAGCGCGGGGAAGTCCAGCGTTGTGACGTTTGCGTTGGCCTTGATGAAGTCCTCGTATTGGGACAGGGGGTGGCCGCTCAGGTAGATGCCCAGAACTTCCTTCTCGAGCTCGAGTAGTTCGCGCGGGGCATACTCGCCGACGCTCGGGAGGTCGTCAGAGACGGCTTGCGACGAGTCTTCCACGAAGTCCAGCAGACTGAGCTGGCCGTCGATCTTGCGCTTCTTGTCGGATGCCGCCCCGTCCATCAGAGTTTTAAGTACTTCTATATACTGTCGCCGCTTCCCGCCGAGGCAATCGAAAGCGCCGGCTTTTATCAGGCTTTCCAGGCAGCGCTTGTTGCCGTCGCGGGGGTCTATGCGGTTTATGAAGTCGGTGAGCGACTTGAAGGGGCCGTTTGCTTCGCGCTCCGCGATAATCGACGAGATGGCGGACTTGCCGACGTTCTTGATGGCGGACAGGCCGTAGCGGATAGTATTGGTCTTTTCGGCGGACACCCCGAAGCCTGAGAACGCGCGGTTGATGTCGGGCGGCAGCAGGCCGATGCCCATTTTCTTGCACACCATGATATACTCCGATACCTTGGACGAAGCGTCCATCACGCTGTTCAGGAGCGCGGCCATGAACTCCACGGGATAGTGTATCTTTAGCCAGGCGGTCTGGTAGGCTAGGACGGCGTAGGCCGCGGCGTGGGATTTGTTGAAGGCGTACTTTCCAAAGTCGGCCATTTCGTCGAAGATGTAGTTGGCCACGGATTCCGGCACACCGTTCGTTTTACAGCCCTGTACGAAGTGAAGACGTTCGCGCGACATTACATCCGACTGCTTCTTGGACATGGCCTTGCGCACAAGATCGGCCTGGCCAAGACTGTAGCCGCCGAGCTCGCGTACGATCTGCATGACCTGCTCCTGATAGACGATGCAGCCATAGGTCGGTTCTAGGATGGCACGAAGCGACTCATGATCGTAACGCACTAAGGACGCGTCACGCTTGCCTTTGACATACTTGGGTATAAAGTCCATCGGCCCGGGCCGAAACAGTGATATACCGGCGATGATGTCCTCGAAGCACGACGGCGCGAGTTCCCGCATGAACGACTTCATACCGGATGATTCCAGCTGGAACACGCCCTCCGTGTCAGCCGCCGAGATAAGCGCGTAGACGCGCGGGTCGTCGAAGTCGATAGAGTCGATATCCAGTGAGGCGGCTTCGTCCTTGCCGCGGTTTACCTCGCGGACGGCGTTTTGGATGACCGTAAGCGTACGAAGCCCCAAGAAGTCCATCTTGAGCAGGCCAAGTTCCTCAAGTGTGCCCATGGGGTACTGGGTGGTGACGACGCCGTCATTGTGACTGAGAGGTACATATTCCGTGACGGGTTCGCTGCATATCACCACGCCGGCAGCGTGGGTCGAGGCGTGGCGCACAAGCCCCTCCAGCCGCCGCGACATCTCGATCAGGCGGCGCGTTCCGTCGTCGCTGTCGCGGCGCGCTTTCAGATCAGGGTTCATCTCGAGAGAGCGCTCGATGGTTATACCAAGCTCGAACGGGATCATCTTGGCTATGCGGTCAACGTCCTGATACGGAAAGCCAAGCGCCCGCCCGACGTCGCGGATAACGGCGCGCGCCCCCATTGTCCCGAATGTGATTATCTGTGCCACGTGATCCTCGCCGAACTTGTTCACCACGTAGTCGATGACCTCCTGTCGGCGTTCGTAACAGAAGTCTATGTCGATGTCCGGCATAGAGATCCGCTCAGGGTTCAGAAAGCGCTCGAATATCAGCCCGTACTTGATCGGGTCGATGTTGGTGATGCCCAGCGAATACGACACGAGCGAGCCCGCCGCCGAGCCACGTCCAGGCCCCACAATAATGCCGCGCTGACGAGCATAACGGATAAAGTCGCCCACGATCAGGAAGTAGTCCACAAAGCCCATGTCGCGGATCGTGTCCAGCTCGAAGTCCAGCCGCTGTTTAAGTTCCGGGGTTATTTCGGCATAACGCCAGGACAACCCTTCCGTACACAGGCGCGTCAGCAGCTCAAATGGGGGCGTGCCGTTGTCAATGCGGAACTTGGGCAGACGGTATGTGTTGAACTCGATATCGACGTTGCAGCGCATGGCGATCTTGGAGGTGTTCTCGATGGCTTCGGGGCAATTTGGAAAGCGCGCCGCCATTTCATCCGGCGACTTTAGGTAGAACTCGCCGGATGGGAAGCTCATGCGGTCTTCGTCGTTGATGGTCTTGTTTGTCTGGATGCACAGCAGCAGTTCGTGGGCGGCGGCGTCCTCGCCGGACACGTAATGGACGTCGTTGGTAGCTACGAGCGGTATGCCTGTCTCCTGCGACATTTTCATAAGCGCCGCGTTGACCCTTGCCTGCTCCTCAAAGGATGCATCGGTGCGTGTCGGCGTGCTGTAATCCTGCATTTCCAGGAAGAAATTGCCTGGCCCGAATATCTCGTTGTACGTGAGCGCCTGCTCGAGCGCGGCCTGGTATGACACATTCAGAAACGTCTTGGCCACGGGGCCGCCTAGACAGGCCGAAAGCGCGATAATACCGCCGGCGTACTCCCGCAGGATTTCCAGATCGACGCGCGGCCTGTAGTAGAAACCCTCGGTGAAGCCAAGGGAACAGAGCTTTATCAGGTTGCGGTAGCCCTCGTTGTTTTCGGCAAGCAGCACGAGATGATAGGTGAAGTTGCTGCGCGAGTTTTCCTTGTTATGCCGCGAACCGGACGCCACATATACCTCGCAGCCGATGACCGGGTGGATGCCTTGCTTTTTGGCCTCTTTGTAGAATTCGACTGCTCCGTACATTACGCCGTGGTCGGTTATCGCCAGAGATTCCATCCCAAGCCACTTCGTCCGCGCGACAAGTTCGCCGATGCGGGCTGAACCGTCCAGCAGGCTGTATTCCGTGTGTACGTGCAGATGGGCGAAATTCGGCATGAATGGACTCCTTTTATCGCAGTATATTTAGTTCGGATAGTCTAGTCAATAATTAAAGCTTCGTAAACCATTCTTCATGTATATCATAGTCGATTCTTTCAGATACACCCAATCTTAAATCTTTTAGTCTCTCAATCAAAGCGTCTCCGTCAATTAAATCTAAGGGCGGAGCTCCGTCCCTAACTGCTTCCTTCTTCGCCTCTGATGTAAAAGAGCCTGTAGTTATGAATAAGCCCTTATCTGCCCTCCCTTGCATTGCTCCTCGAAAATCTCTAATTTCGGATGGAGTCACGCTCCCTTTATATCGTTTGCATTGAAATATCATGTGGAAGCTCATGATTCCATTTAAGCGTATAATTCCTTTTCCATCAACGCCTTTATCGTTAGATTTGCCTGTCACCTCAACTTGTGTGAACCCTGACTCCCGTAGAAGACGTAGCGTAAGCCGTTCAAAAGTATCGGGAGTCATTTCTAGTAATACAGTTCTTAATCTCTCTTGCCAATCAACCGCTTCTTCCCAATTGATTGGCTCTTCGATTGATTCCAAATCATCATCGGCATTTTCAGCAATACCATTTTCAGCGTATTTTACTTTACCTTTCTTCATTGCATTTACTTTTTTTACGATCTCGTTTGGAGAAATGCTATTGATATTACCGTCAAAAAACTCAGAGAACGACCATACGCCATGCGAAGAGTTGTTGATTAAGCCATATTTTTTCAAATAGGTTCTTACCCATGCCAAGCGATATTCTATCTCTGTTCGTGAACCACTCTCATTATGTAGAACATTTTGCATTTCTTCTGGAAGTTGTAATATATCTATAACCTTTGAATCCAGTTCATCGATATTTGCTGAACCGCCAAGTATTTGAAGAGCTTTCAAAGCAGGCAATAACATTTGTTTAAGTTGAATAACATCGGATTTTTTCATAAGTTACCTCTCTTGCTATCTCTCTGTTAGAGCCACAGCGTACATAGCTGTTCAGCTTTAACCTACCCCAACAAGCGTTCCTGCGCCTCTTTCTTGATCTGGTTTGTGTACAATTCGTAATAGTGGCCGCGCGCGCGGAGAAGTTCTTTGTGGCTTCCACTTTCGAGGATCGCGCCGCCGTGTATGACCAGGATACGGTCGGCGCTTCGGATTGTTGAGAGCCTGTGGGCGATGATGAAGCTTGTGCGCCCCCGGAGGGCCTCGTCAACGGCGTCTTGTATCAGCGCTTCGGTCTGGGTGTCTATGGAGGACGTGGCTTCATCCAGCACGAATATCTTGGGATTGCGAAGTATTGCCCGGGCAAAAGACACGAGCTGGCGTTCGCCCGTAGAGAGCTTGCTTCCGCCTTCGCCGACGTTGGAGCCGTAGCCGCCTTCCATTTTCATGATGAAGTCGTGCGCGCCCATCTTCCTGGCGACTTCGACGACTTCGTCGTCGGTGGCTCCGGGCTTTGAGTAGCGGATGTTGTCCATTACGCTGCCACTGAACAGGTGCGGCGTTTGCAGCACATAGCCAAGGTTGGAGTGCAGCCACCCCTGGCTGCGTTGGCGGTAGTCCACGCCGTCGATCTTGATCTGCCCAGAAGTTGGCTCGTAGAAGCGGCACAAAAGGTTCACGATAGTGCTCTTGCCCGCGCCGGTTTCGCCGACAAGCGCGATTTTTTCTCCTGGCTTAACGCGCAGGCTGAAATTGCGAAGAAGCAGCTTTTCGGCTTCGCCGAAGGGGGATTGGTCGTCGGCCTCGCTGCCGGCTTCGTCGCTAACGGGCTTGGTATTGTATGCGAAGCTTACGTCATCGAATACGATTTCGCCGGTTATCTCCTCCCAGTTTTCGGGGTGGGGGTGCTCTATATCGCCGTATTTCCGCAGGACGTCTTGGGAATCCGTTATATCCGGCTCTGTTTCCATCAGCGAGAATGTGCGTTCGGCGGACGCCTGCGCCGCCTGCATTTCCGAAAAGATGTGGGCGATGTGCTGGATCGGGTCAAACATCTGCAAGCTGTACGCTACGAACACGGCAAGCGTACCGAGGCTTATCGCCCCGGCCATTACGAGATGGCCGCCATTCGTAAGCACCATTGCCAGGCCGATGCTTCCCAGCGAAAGCACCACAGGCATGAACTTTGCGTTGAGCGTTCCCGCGCGGATGCTCGCGCGGCGCATATCCGAGGTAAGCGCGCTGAACTCGTCGAAGTTGCCGGATTCGCGGGTCAGGGTCTTGGTTGTGCGCGCGCCGTTAATGCCTTCATTAATTGCCCCGGTGATCTTGGAATTGGTCTTGCGAACCTCGCGCTGGGCTTTTATTATCCGGCGCTGGAAGAACATGGACACGATAATCAGCGGAGGGATTATCACCAGCAGTATTAGCGCGAGCTGTGTGTTGAGAGTGAACATTACGCCCACGAGTATGGTTATCATCGTAACCGTCCAGAATACGTCCAGTACGCCCCACGCCACAATATCGCCGATACGCTGTACGTCGGAAGTCACGCGCGCCATTATCCAGCCCACGGGCGTCTTGTCGTAGTACGAGAACGAGAGGTTTTGCAGCTTGCGAAAGCCCTCCCGGCGGATGTCATAGATTACGCTGGCCTCGATCTTGCCTGTGAAAGATATGAACATGTATATCGAAAACGTCTGTAGCGCGATCAATCCGAGGTATACGAACACAAACGGCACAAACGTATCCATCTCCCGCGCGACTATGAATGTGTCTATCGCGTACATGGTGGTCAGCGGCAGGACAACGTCGACGCCGGCGTCGAACACCATGAAGCCCATAGCGCCCAAAATCAGTTTCTTGTGCCGCTTCGCGAACGCAAAAATTTTCTTCCACGCGGCCGCGTCGAAGTTCTTGGAAAACTCCTGCTCTTCGAATTGTGTGGGTTGCGCTTGGTCGCTCATTTGCCGCCTCCTGATGACAAACCTGTTTGGTTATAATTCGTTGTCGTAATAATCTACCTTGCTGTCCAGCCTGTAGTTATCCCTTATTCCGCCGGATGATCGTACTCCTAATTTATTGGAGTGTGGATAATACACGATATCAGGCGTATTATTCGTATCTACATCCAAGTAGACCAGATTCTCTGTATCAGAAGTATTTATAAATTTGTGCGCGCCGTTTTTTCCGGCAGGGCAAACAATTACGTCTCCAGCCGTAATGGGGTGTTTCGCGTCAAAAGCCTCCAGAATGCCTTTGCCGGAAATAATATAGAAAACTTCTTCGTTGGTGCTGTGATAATGGAATGGGAAGCTTGATTTACCCGGCGGCAGAGAATAAAAAGCTACAACAGTTTGATTTCCTTCATTCGGGCTTGCAACTTCATACTTATACTGGCTGTCTGTAACTTCATACTTATATTTCTCGTATTGCGGATGTTCGTTATTATGTTCGGGTGTGATTTTATTCATATTTGTTATAATTATTTTGCTCACCGACGTTAACTCCTTCTATTAAATCTTGGATTTAAATACAGGCTATAAATCACCTCAAGCGTTTTCCGTCATGAACTCGTCTTCCATCATGGTCTGGATGTTCCAGATTTTGGAGTACAGGCCGTCACGCGCGACGAGTTCGTCGTGCGTACCTTTGTCCGTGATCTTGCCGTCCTCGACAACCAGAATCATGTCGGCGTCCATAAGGGTCGTGATGCGCTGGGAGATTATGAAGGTCGTGACGTCTCCCTGGCGCTCTTTGAGAGCTTGGCGGATTTGGGCGTCGGTTTCGGTGTCTACGGCGGAGAGAGAGTCGTCAAAGATAAGCACGTCGCTGTCCTTGATGATTGTGCGGGCAATGGCGAGGCGCTGTTTTTGGCCGCCCGAAAGAGTGACGCCCTTTTCGCCCACAATTGTGTCGTATGTTTTGTCGAACTTCTTGATATCACGGTGGACGCTGGCGGTTTTCGCGGCACGCTTGGCTTCATCCATGTCCAGACGATCCTTGGCCATCTTGAGATTCTCAAATACCGTTTTGGAATACAAGAATGGCTCCTGCAGCACGATACCGACTTTTTGGCGCAGCCATTTCTTGGAGATTGTGTTTATTGCGTGTCCGTCGATTGTTATCCGGCCTCCCTGGGGCTCGTATAGCCTAAGCAGCAGATGCATGATCGTGGACTTGCCGGAACCCGTGGAGCCAAGTATGGCCACGGTCTGGCCGTACTCCACACGAAACGACATGCCTTTCAGCACATGGCTGTCCTGCGTAAAGCCGAAGCGTACGTCGTCGAATACTATGTCCCCATTGAGCGGGGGGTTCTGCCAGCTTTCGTCCTCCGTGTCTTCCTTTGTGTCCAGGACTTCTTCGATGCGGCCAATCGCTACTTTCGACTGCCCGAATTCCGACAGTATCCGCCCAAGGTTGCGCACAGGCCACAGGAACGAGTTAGCATATGTAATAAAGGCTATGAACGTACCTACGCTGACCTCGCCGACCGAGTTGAGGTATATCGCGAATACGACAATCAGGCCGTACTGCATGAGCGAAAGCGCGTTGGAAACCGACCAGAACATCGCCAGAGCATCCAGCAGGCGGATCACGAGGTCCCTGAACTCGCTGTTCTTGACCTCGAATTTTTCGATCTCGAACTTTTCGCGGCCAAATGCTCTTACGACGCGCACTCCGCTAAGGTTTTCCTGCAATACGGTGTGCAATTCGCCTTCCTTTACGTCAACTTCGTGAAATATTTTCGAGACCTGCCGGTAGTACTTAACCGAAAACAGGACGATGAACGGCACAACCGCAAATGATATGAAGGTCAATTGCACGTGCAGCGTAAACATAAAGAATACGGCGATGACAAGGTTGAATATCATCCGCACAAGCTCGATTATCCGGGCCGCCAGAAATTGACGTATTGTGTTGACGTCTGATGTGCAGCGCTGGATCAGGTCGCCGGTCTGAGCCTTGACATGGTATTCGTAGGGGAGCTTTTGGATGTGGTCGTACAAGCTGTTGCGAAGCTTTAGCGCAACGCTCTCCGACGCGGTGACGATGCTGCGTCCGCGCAGGTACATAAAAAA
>WRAW01000040.1 GCA_009780015.1 Defluviitaleaceae bacterium
TGCGTGATAACTCTATTTTATCACACTGGAGGTTTTTTATAAATTCTCATGGCTGATTTTTCCCGATTTAATCAGCTTTGGTGGTAATCAGAAATCGGCTAAATAATGCTGTAGATGGGAGGTGGTAACAACGATGGTAGAGGCAAAGAAACCCGGAGTCAGCGACCGGATTTTCCAGGAAATGAAGCAGATGATATTTGAGCGTAAATGGGAACCCGGTTCCAGGTTGCCGTCGGAACAGGCGATGTGCGAGATTTTTGGGGTGAGCCGAGTTACCGTCAGGAACGCCCTGCTCAGGCTGAATGCGTTGGGTCTCATTGAAACGCACCTGGGCGATGGGTCGTATGTCAAAAAATTGGATACGGGAACAAGGATTAATAATTTGATTCCGGTCGCGTACTTGGAGCAGGATATTAACACCATTCTGGAATTTAGAATGGAGGTGGAGTCCGGTGCGTGCGCGTTGGCGGCACGTAAGGCTACCAAGAAAGATGTGACGGGACTCAAGCGTATTTTGAAGAAAATGCTGGCTTTGCAAAATGATCTGGACGTGCTGGCCTTGATGGATCTCGAATTCCATTATTCTATAGCTCAGATTTCCCGAAACAGCCTCATTATCAAGACATACGAAATAGTCGGCGATATTTATGGGAGGCATATGAAGCGTATGGTCAACGCAATGGGCGGAGACCTGGGCGTGTACTATCACAAGCGGATCGTTGCGGCTATAGAAGAGCGTAACTCCGCGGTCGCGCGCGAAGTCATGTACGAACACATCTACAAGAATCTTGAATTTGCGAACTCAAAAGGAGTGTATTTATGAAGAAAAAATTCTTACCGTTTATCGCGACTGGTTTGGCAATGGCCCTGACCCTGGCGGCCTGCACCCCGGCGGCTGCTCCGGCCCCCGCTCCCGCAGCAGCCCCGGTGGCTCCCGCGGCAGATGCAGCAGACGCGGCGGATGCACCGGCGGACGCCGACGGGCTTGAGCCCGTACATTTCATGGCTTTCGCGATGATGTCAGGCCCTAATGCCGAATCGGGACGCCAGGTAACCATGGCCGCTCAAACTGCCGAATGGTACATAAATGAAGTCCTGGGCGGATTCCCGTCTCTTGGAGGGCGTCCGGTTCAAATTACGGTAATTGACTCCACATCCGACGCGGCTCAGGCTTCGCTTCCGTTCGAGCAGGCATTGGACTCCGGCAATTATTCCGTGGTAATCGGCAACTCCAACTCGTCTATAGCCCTGGTGCAGCTTCCCATCGCTGAAAGATTTGAGATTCCCATGATTACGGGTGCGGCGGCTAATATCGCTATTTCCCAGCAGGGTAGCACGTTCTCATTCCAGCCTGCCGCTGTCGCGGCGACGTTCATACCTTTGCAGTTCGCCTTCCTGGAATATTACGCCGATCTTATGGGAATCGACATTTATGATCTAAACATCGGCCTTATTTATGCCAACGACGCATGGGGAACCGACAACGCTCAAAACACAAGGAACCATATTGAGGAAAGAGGTCTCAACCTTGCCCTTGACATGGCTTATGAAGTGGCGACCTTTACCGACGCCACCCCACTTGTAACGGCTCTTATGAACGCCGAAGTAGACGTTGTTCTGCCAAGCTCGTACCCAAGTGATCTGAGCCTTATCTTTACAGCCATGGGCGCGCTCAACTACAATCCGCTGATAGTCGGCGGCGGCGCGGCAATGACTTGGCCTTCGCTGTTCGTTGACATCGGCGAAGCGGTAAACGGCCTGACTTCCGTTGACTCTTGGGTTTGGGATCAGACCGGAGCCAGAGTGCATGAAGGCATGATGATGATGAACGAGTGGTACGAGCAGCAATTCGGTGAATTTATACCCGGACAGGGCGGCCCCACTCTTACCAGCATAATGACTGCCTATGCCGCTATCGAAAGAATCGGTTCTGATGATCCGATCGCCATCCGCGACGAACTTAGACGAACAGATGAAACAGTGTGTGATTGGTTCGCTATAGTTAACGGATTCAGCGCTTTTGATCCTGAAACCGGCCAAAACACAGGAGCTCTGCCGGTAATCTTGCAATGGCAGAACAACCGCCCGACAGCCGTATTCCCTCCGGAGCTTGCGGCTTCCGAGCTTCTGAACCCTCAGACAATGCAGCCTTTTGAAAGATAGTAGCACTAACGAAGTGTAACGCTTCACTATAAAACTTTACCGGATAATAGAGCCAATGCGCGGGTTCATCACGGTTGGCTCTATTCTTCGATTTTTGGTGAAAAAGGTGGTTTTATGCTCCAAGTTACCGTAAACGGGCTGCTTATAGGCGGGGTATACGCGCTGATTGCCGTGGGGCTCACAATGATCCACGGCGTCATGAAGATCGTAAACTTCGCTCAGGGCGACTTCCTTGTAATAGGTCTGTTCCTTACATATGCGTACTATACCTTCCTTCCTGACGGCGCGCTGCCGTACTGGCTTATTATACCAGTCGCGGCGTCTATGTACCTTATCGGTTGTATAATATTCAAGCTGTCAATCAATAGGGTTATCGGCCAAGGAGACAGCAACTACATATTGCTGACAATCGGCCTTTCTTTCGTGATCCAAAACACGCTGCAACTGATATTTGGCGCAAACTTCAGAAGCGTGCCGGTATCCGACGAGCTGCGCTTCGGCTCATTTGAGATGTTTGAGACAGTTTTTCAGATTCCCCGCGTAATAGCCTTTGCTGCCGCCGCGCTGTTCGTAATATTCGTCAATTGGTTCCTCAGCCATACCGATATCGGACGAGCCATGCGCGCGACGTCGGAAAACAGAGTTGTGGCGGAGTCTCTTGGCATACGCACAGGCCGGATATATGTCATAGCGTTTGCTATCGGCACTATGTTCGCCGGAGTGTCGGGGCTGCTACTGTCACCGATGTTCCTGGTATTCCCAACCCTTGGCGCGGCTTTTTCGACCGTAGCTATGTCCGCCATAGTGCTTGGAGGGCTTGGCAACATTAAGGGCGCGCTCTTGGGCGGCCTTATCATAGGTCTTGTAGAATCCTTTGTTTCCACATATATCAGCGTGACCGTGGCTCTGGCCGGCATTAACTTTGTGCTCATGCTGGTGCTGATATTCAGGCCATACGGACTTCTTGGCAAACGAAGGAGGGTCGCGTAATGCCATTGACAAAGATAGTGAAAAATCACTGGGTGCTCATAGCTTTCCTGGCTGCATGCTTGATCTACCCATTTGTCATAGACAGCCGCTACCTTACCAGGGTGGCCATGGAAGTATTCTTCTTTGCCGCAATGGGCAACGCATGGAACATTATCGGGGGATACGGCAGACAGACTTCGTGGGCGTCCTCCACATTCGTAGCGGTGGGCGCGTATACGTCAATACTGCTGTTTGTCAGATACGGCGGCATCTCCCCGTGGATAAGCATATTCCCCGCAATGGCGCTGGCCGCTGTCATGGCGGTAATCATAGGCTTGCCGTGCTTTAGGATGCGTGGTGTATATTTCGCGATAGCAACAATAGCGTGTACCACCATTTTCCGTCAGTTGCTTATATACTTCGCGGACTTTACCGGTGGTTCGTTGGGCGTGGCATTCATGATAAGGCGCGGCGACAGCCTGTGGAACCTTCATTTTGACAGCGCGATACCATTTTACTTTGTTGCCCTTGTGTGGCTCCTCGTTACGGTCGGTATTGTTACATATATTGAGCGCAACAGACTTGGGCACTATCTGCGCGCTATATGCGACGATCAGGACGCGGCCGAGTCTCTTGGCATCAAGTCTTCGCGCGTAAAGCTTATCGCGTTCATAGTATCCGCCATGATGCTATCGTTTACAGGGGTTCTGTATGTGTTCCAGCTTGGCTTCGTTGATCCTAACACATTCGCTTCCCATGATATGAGCGTTCGCATAGCCATTGTGGCTATCTTGGGCGGAATGGGTACTAAGTGGGGGCCAACCGTCGGAGCGCTAGTGACGGTGCCGCTTCTGGAGCTTTCCAACGCCTACTTGCAACACATAGGCGGCGGCGGGGCCGGATGGGTTATGTACGGCCTGTTGATAATAGTTATAGTGCTGTTCAAGCCTAACGGCATCATCTCTATTTTCGACAACTTTAGCCTGAAAAAGCTGGGGGGTGGCGTAAGTGGCAGATAATAACAGCGGCAAAACCGTAATAGAGCTGAAGGGGCTTGACAAACACTTCAACGGAGTCCATGCCGTCAATCAGTTTCACATGGAAATTTATGAGGGCGAGATACTTGGGCTTATAGGGCCAAACGGCTGTGGGAAATCCACTTCGGTAAACCTCATGACCGGCGTATACACCCAGGACAGCGGCGAAATAATTTACTACGACAGAAGCGGCATAAAGCACTTGCTGAAGGATCAGCCCCCGGCCAGCAGAGCCATGATGGGCATGGGGCGTACGTTCCAAACTCCAAAGCCATTTTCGGATATGACGGTTTTTGAAAACATCTATACGGTTTCCATGCTCTATAACAGATCTCTCAAGGATGCCAGGAGGAAGACGGACGAAATCATAGAGTTCGTCGGCTTCACGGATATTGCCAAGGAGAAGTGTACCAAGCTGCCAATCGAAAAGCGCAAGTGGCTCGACATGGCCAGAGTGCTGGCGATTAATCCGCGCGTGCTGATGCTCGACGAGTGCCTGGCAGGTCTTACCCCGAGCGAAATCGAGGAAAGTCTTGAGATTGTGCGCAAGATCAACAGACAAGGCGTTACCGTACTCTTTATCGAGCACGTAATGTCCGCCGTGACCAACCTGTGCGAGAGAGTCATCGTCATGATTGAAGGCCGCTTCCTGACCGAGGGCAAACCGGCCGACGTCATGAAGGAACCGGAGGTCATACGCGCATACTTAGGGGAGGACTACGCGCTATGAGTACGAGAATGTTGGAGTTGAACCAGGTTTGCGCGGGCTACGGAGATCTGCGCGTGCTGTTCGACATAAACATGCACATAGAGCAAGGTGAGGTTGTGGCGCTCGTAGGCTCTAACGGCGCCGGAAAGACAACCGCCCTGCGCACTATATCCGGTGAGATCAAGATAACTTCCGGCAGCATCAAGTGGTTTGACACTGATTTAGCCGCGCTGCCCGCGTATTCCCGCGCGGTTATGGGTATATCCCACATACCGCAGGGCCGCGGAGTACTTGGGCCGTTGTCTATCAGAGATAATCTGATACTTGGCTCGTATACCAAGCGAACCAAGGCCAAGCGCGAAGAGCTAATGAAAATGGTTTTTGAAACCTTCCCAATCCTGTATGAAAGGCGCAGCCTGCCTGCCGAAACCCTTAGCGGCGGACAGCAGCAGATGCTTGCCATCGGGCGCGCCATGATGATGGAGCCGGAGCTACTGATTCTGGACGAACCGTCCCTGGGTCTTGCCCCGATAGTTGTGGACGAGGTTTTCCGCATACTCAAGAGCATGAAGGACAGAGGCAAGTCGATGCTAATCATCGAGCAGAACCTGGTCAAGGCTTTGCAGATCGCCGACAGGGGATATGTGCTTGAAACGGGCCACGTTGTGCTTGCCGACAAGAGCGCGGCTCTTATAAACAACGAGGATGTCCGAAAGGCATACCTTGGAGTTGTCTAATATTACGAGGTGAGAATATGAAAGCCCTGATGTATACGGCTCCAAAGACGCTGGAGCTTGTGGAGGTTCCCAAGCCGTCGGCGGGTGTCGGCGAGGTACTCCTGAAAGTTATGGCCTGTGCCATATGCGGCAGTGATGCGCATGGATGGATCGGTACGAACGGCCGCCGGATACCGCCCCTGGTCATGGGGCACGAGTTTTCGGCTCAGGTCGAAGCTCTGGGGGATGGCTGCACAAGCCTGAAAATAGGCGATTTCGTTGCCGTACAGCCCTTGACGCCATGTCATGAATGCCCGTATTGCAAGAAAGGCATGGACAACATATGCCCGAACAGGAAAGTTTTGGGCGTGTTCAATAACAACGGAGCTATGCAGGAATATGTTGTGATGCCTGAAAAGCACTGCTTCCTCTTGCCGGAAGGTACGGACTTTAGGGTGGGGGCCTTGGCGGAACCATTTGCCGTATCATATTCCGCCGTTAAAAAGGCTGGGGACTTATACGGAAAGACCGTACTCATAGTGGGCGGCGGCACTATTGGGCTGCTGGCTCTCCTAGCGGTAAAGCTGCAAAATCCAAAGATGATCGTGCTTTCAGATATATCACCATCAAGATTGGCCGTTGCAGAGAAGCTTGGGGCGAAGTTCACTATTAACCCGGCGAAGGAAGACTTTGACAAAAGGATCGAGGAAGTTTTCGGCGGGAACAAGGCGGACGTCACTATCGAGGCTGTCGGGGCGACGCCCACGGTGAACCAGGCAATCACCGCCACTGCCCCGGGGGGAACCTGCGTCTGGATAGGCAGTGACCACAAGACGGTTGACGTACCCATGCAATACATTGTCACCCAGGAAATTACTATCAAGGGCACTTACATGTTCACCCACGAAGAATTCGGGGAAGCTCTTAAAAACTTTGTGCATTTAGATATGAGCGTATTTACAGGGAATGTGGTTCCGCTTGCAAAGGCGGCGCCCATGTTTGAGGAAATGTCGAGCAATCCTGATAAATACCTGAAATGCATCATTAATTTATCAGATAACGCTGAGTAACAGCCTGTATAGGAGGGGAACTTGATGTTCGACAAAGAAGTTGTGAAACAACTGGAAGACAAGGCCAGAGCTCTGCGTAAAAATGTTATTGTCAGCGTAGGGGTGAACTATCCCGGGCATATTGGCGGATCATTTTCAGCGGCGGATGTTATGGCGGCATTATACTTTCACAAGATGAAGCACGACCCAAAGAACCGCTATATGCCTGATAGAGACCGGCTTATTCTTAGTAAGGGGCATATTGCCATATTGCAGTATGCCGCGCTTGCCGAGGCGGGGTATTTTCCCAAGGAAGAACTTGTGGACACAAAGCAGTTGCACTCCATGCTTCAAGGCCACCCCGACTTGATCAAGAGCGGACATATTGGAATCGAAGCCGGCACGGGTTCGCTTGGGCAGGGGCTTTCCATCGGCGCCGGAATGGCGCTGGGGCTTCGCATGGACGGGATTGTCGCAACAACATATGTTATCATGGGCGACGGAGAGCTCGCGGAAGGCCAGAACTGGGAAGCGGCCATGTCCGCTGTGACATTCAAGCTGGACAACCTCGTCGCTATTTTGGATAAAAACAACAAGCAAGCCCAAGGTACGATAGAGGGACGCTTCAGCCTTGGCGACATACTTGAAAAATGGAAAGCCTTCGGCTGGAATGTGATAGAGGTCGACGGCCACAACATGGAAGATATTCTGAGGGGTCTGTATGCTGCCGACGAGGCAAAGGGCAAGCCTACAGTCATAATTTCCAATACTGTCAAGGGCAAGGGGATTGGTTTCTCGGAAGAGCATCCCGTGGGTATGCACAACGCAGCCCTTACCCAGGAGCAGTATGACAACGCCATGATCTCATTCTCAAGGAGGGATTAACATGCCGCACACAAATCAGAGAACGGCCTATGGTCAAGCCTTGGTTGATATGGGGCGAAAAAATAAGAATATAGTAGTGTTGGACGCCGACCTAGGCAGTTCTACAATGGGAAGGATGTTTGAGAACGAGTTCCCCGACCGCCATCTCGAGGTTGGCATAGCCGAAGCCAATATGACTTCCATGGCCGCCGGTCTTGCGCTGGTCGGCAAGGTTCCGTTTACAAACTCGTTTGCTGTTTTTTCTACCGGGCGTTCCTATGACCAAATCCGCCAGTCTATCGCTATCGGCAATGTAAATGTAAAGATTTGCGGCTCGTCCGCAGGCTTATCCGACTTTGGCGACGGAGCCACGCATCAGTCGATAGAGGACATTGCCATAATGCGCGCGCTGCCCCATTTTACAGTGATATCTCCTTTCGACGCAAACGAGGCGTACCAGGCTGCCTTGGCAGCGGTTGAACACAACGGGCCTGTATACCTGCGCTTAAACCGCAATGACTACGATAGCATTACACCGGAAGATAAGCCCTTTATAATCGGCGAACCCGTAATTATGAAAGATGGCAGCGACGTCGCCGTCCTTGCTACGGGGTATATGGTACACGTAGCCCTTGAAGCGGCAAAGTCCCTGGAAGGTAAGGTATCGGTGAAAGTGGTGAACATACATACCATCAAGCCCCTTGACTCCGGAAAGGTACGAGCCGCGCTGGGAGCGTGCAAGTCCGTCGTAACCGTGGAAGAACACAGCATCATTGGCGGGCTTGGCTCTGCCGTGGCGGAGGCGCTGCGCCATGATCCCGTTCCGATGGAATTTATCGGCTTAAATGATACGTTTGGGCGTTCCGCTCACAATTACAAGGAACTGCTGGAGTATTTTGAATTAACGCCGGAAAAGGTCGCGCAAGCGATACTCAAAATCAAAAAATAGGGAGTGGCCAATATGAAGGTAGGGTTTATAGGTTTGGGCATCATGGGTAAGCCCATGGTCAAGAACTTGCTGAAGGCCGGGCATAAAGTGCTGGCTTATGATATGTTCCGCGCCAATGTTGACGACGTGGTAAGCGCCGGAGCGAGCGGCGCGGCCTCTATCGCCGAGGTCGCTAAGGAGTGTAAGCTTATCATTACCATGCTGCCCAACGGCCCGGAGGTTAAAGAAGTCGTTCTGGGGGCCGGAGGTGTGCTTGAAAGCGCGGCAAGCGGTACGGTTGTGTTTGACATGTCTTCGATAGCGCCGGGGGTGGCTCAGGAAGTTTGCGCGGAATGCGCAAAGAAGGGCGTAAAAATGCTTGACGCCCCTGTATCCGGCGGTGAGCCTAAGGCCATTGACGGCACTCTGTCCGTAATGGTCGGGGGAGACGAAGCCACATTCAACGAAGTCAAGGATGTGATCGGCTCCATGGCCGCTTCGGTTGTTCATTGCGGCGACATAGGCGCGGGCAGCACCACCAAGCTTGCCAATCAGATAATTGTGGCTCTTAATATCGCGGCTGTTTCCGAGGCGTTTATGCTCAGTACGAAGGCCGGGGTATCTCCAGAAAAGGTTTTTGACGCAATAAAAGGCGGTCTTGCCGGCTCCACTGTAATGAACGCCAAGGCTCCTATGATAATGGACGGCAACTTCAAGCCGGGCTTCAAGATAGACCTGCACATCAAGGACTTGGCCAACGCGTTGGAAACAGGCCATAAGGTAGGTTCTCCGCTGCCTTTTACAGCGGCTGTCATGGAAATACTCCAGCACCTGCGGGCTCATGGCTTAGGACAAAACGATCATTCCGCCATTGCCAAATATTACGAAAAATTGACAGACAGCGAAATCCGTAAGTAGGAGGCCGTATGAGCGCATATTTGGAAAAATTGTTCAGCCTTGAAAACAAAGTAGCCCTTATCACCGGAGCGGCCGGAGGCATAGGCCGCGCCCTTGCGGAGGCTCTGTACCATGCTGGGGCTCATGTGGCTCTAAGCGACATAAACACGGACGCCTTAGCCGAGATAAAGGAAGGACTAGGGGATCGGGCGTCCGTCTTCAAGCTTGACATGGTTGACTTTGACAGCTTTGACGCGGTCGTTGAGGGTGTGTCCAAGATAAGCGGGCGGATAGATATCCTGGTGAACTGCGCCGGAATAAACAAGCGCGAAGGCTTTGTAGACGTGGAGGAATCCACGTACGACAAGATTATGAATATTAACCTGAAGGGCGCGTTTTTCCTTTCGCAGGCTGTTGCTCCGTATATGAAGGCACAGCAAGGCGGCAGCATCATAAACATCGGCTCGCACACTACCGGAGCTGCCCTTGGCGGCGTGTCGGTTTACGGGGCAAGCAAGTCCGGCTTGATGTCCCTGACACGTTCGATGGCCGTGGAGTGGGCGAAGTACAACGTGCGCGCTAACTGCCTCAGCCCGGGCCATATAAAGACCGAGCTCACCGTACCCACATGGGCGCACCCCGAGAGAAGCAAGTACCTGCTCGACCGCATAGCCCTGAACCGCCCCGGATTCCCGGAGGATTTGATCGGGCTTATCATCCTGCTGGCCTCTGATGCGTCCTCGTATATATCCGGTCAGGAATTCCGCATAGACGGCGGATTCTTGGCAGGGGGGCAGCCCTGGCCGTACGATACGAAGTTTTAGCAAAATTACAAGACTCCAGTTGCGCGGAGTATTCGCAATTGGAGTCTTTTACGTAAATTTACCATTCGGCAAATGTGCCGTCGTAGTTTCTCCAGATGGGGTTTTTCCAGTTGTGTCCGACCTTGTCCGCTTCCAGAACCTTTTCCTTGTTGATCTGGACACCCAGCCCCGGACCGCTTGGTATTTGGATGAAGCCATCCTTGAAGGTAAACGCGTCCTTGTTCGTAATATAATCCAACATGTCCGCACCTTTGTTGTAATGGATTCCCAAGCTTTGCTCCTGTATGAAAGCGTTTGGTGAACAGGCGTCAATCTGAACACAGGCCGCCAGCGCAATCGGCCCAAGGGGGCAGTGCGGGGCTAGGGCGACATCAAAGGCTTCCGCCATGGCCGCGATCTTCTTGACTTCGCTGATACCGCCGGCGTGGGATACGTCGGGCTGTATAATGTCCGCATATCCGTCGATCAGCAGATTCTTGAAATCCCAGCGGCTGAACATTCGTTCGCCTGTCGCTATCGGCGTGGATGTGTGCTTGGAAATCTCCCTCAGAGCCTCGTTGTTCTCGGACAAAACCGGCTCTTCAATAAACATCAGGTGGTATTGGTCAAGCTCGCGCGCCAAAACCTTCGCCATTGCCTTATGTACGCGGCCGTGGAAGTCGACGCCGATATCCAGCTTGTAGCCAAATTCCGCTCTGAGAGACGCGATACGCTCGGATACCGCCTCGATCTTCTGGAAGCTGTCGATGTAGTGCATTTCGTCCGTGCCGTTCATCTTAATCGCCGTGCAGCCGGAATCCCACAGCACGCGGGCTCCTTCCACAAGGTCACGCGGGCGGTCGCCGCCGACCCAACTGTACATTTTAAGTCTGTCACGGCACTTGCCTCCCAATAGGTCGTATACAGGCGCGTTGTAGTACTTGCCCTTGATATCCCACAGCGCCTGGTCGATGCCGGCGATAGCGCTCATTACCTCGGGGCCGCCGCGGTAAAATCCGCCGCGGTACATGACTTGCCAATGGTCTTCAATCGGAAGAGGGTCTTTCCCGATCAGGTAATCGCTGAAGTCCTCGACCGCTGTCTTGACAACGGACGCCCGACCCTCGACAATGGGCTCTCCCCAGCCGGTAATTCCTTTGTCTGTCTCTACCTCCAGGAATAACCAACGCGGCGCCACCGTATACAGGTTCATCTTAGTAATCTTCATGAAATCCGCTCCCGTTAAATAGAATTTCTAGTGATAAGCATATCATACGCATACATTTTGTGTCAATCATACATATCAATTGACTGTTCTATCCAAAGGCCGTATAATAAGCTTGGATAGAGCGTAATTAGAAAGCAGGGAACATTGATGGGAATATACAGCGAACTTGGGGTCGAGCCGGTCATTAACGCGGCGGGAACGTATACGGTATTAGGCGGTTCACGCATGAGCGCAGAGACGATAGCGGCGATGGCGGAAGCGGCCCAGGATTTTGTGCTGATCCGTGATTTGCAGACAAAAGTTCACGCGGAAATCGCGCGCTTGACCAGGAACGAAGCAGCCTACGTTAGCAACGGCGCGGCCACGGGACTTTACCTGGCGGTAGCTGCCGCTGTCGAACGGCTTCGCGGCAAGCGTTTTTACGATATCACAAGGGAAGAGGTCGTCTGCTGCAATGTCGTCATGTTCAGGGCGCACCGGAATCCTTATGACCTGGTAATAGGACACCTTGGGGCTCAGTATCGGGAAATTGCTTTTCCAAACATTATCCTGCCTCCGACGCCCGACGACTTGGCGCGCGCAATAGATGGAAATACGGCTGCAGTATACTTCACGACGACAAGCTGGGTCCCCCCGGGCTTTCTTCCGCTGGAAACGACGATCAGCATCGCGAAGAAGAAAGGTGTGCCGGTTATTGTGGACGCGGCGGCAAATCTTCCTCCGCTTGAAAATCTTTGGGCATTTACCGAAATGGGAGCGGACGCCGTGCTGTTCAGCGGCGGAAAAGACCTTTGCGGGCCGCAGGCTAGTGGGCTGATGGTGGGAAGCAAGCCCTTCCTGGATATTGTCGCGTCTATCGGCTTTCCGAATTATGGCATAGGCCGGATGATGAAGGTTGGCAGGGAAGAGATGATCGGTCTATACTCCGCCGTCAAGCAGTATGTGAACATGGATCACGCGGCCCGTGAGCGTTGGTGCGAGGAGCAGATACGAATGCTGTCCGACGGATTGGCTTCGCACAGACGCCTGCGCGTCGAACGCGTGTATCCTAACGAGGCAGGGCAACCCATTGCACGTGCATTTGTCGAGCTGGCGGACTCCTTCGGCAGCGCGGAAGACCTGCGTAATTATCTTTTGGCTAACAGCCCGCCTATTCACGCTTTCAGCGAAGGGCGGCAAGGCGTATTCATCAATCCGATGTCCCTCAGAGAAGGGGAGATGACCGTTATTATCGAACGCTTATCGGCGTTTTAAATCATAAGGAGTGAATATAATGGGATCAGCAAAAGCAGTGCCGGAAGGCGCAAAGCAACACTCTACGGCAGGGCCGTATTCTCCGGTGCTTGAGGTACGGTGCGACAAACTCGTCGTCATATCCGGGCAGGTCGCGGTTAATCCGGACGGTGAAATCGTTGGCAAAACAATCGAAGAGCAGACCCGCGCGACTATCGAAAACTGTAAAACTCAGCTTGCTTACGCTGACTGCACTCTGGACGACGTCTTTAAGGCAAACATCTACTTGACCGACTTAGCGCAGTGGGGAGCAATGAACAGTGTATACGTTGAAATGATGCCAAAGCCGCTGCCTGTTCGTACGGCGGTGCAAGCGGCTCTGCTTCCTGGTTTTCTGGTTGAAATAGAGATGTGGGCGGCGAAGAAGTAGACTAACAGCATAAAATCCGAACCATGCCGACTTGAAATTACCGGCATGGTTCGGATTTTCATCATTAGACTAAAAATTCTGCTGTTCGGTGCGGTCGATTATTTCATTCTGCATTTCGGTGGTCAGGTTGTTAAAATAATCGCTATAGCCGGCTACGCGCACGATCAGGTCGCTGTAATTTTCGGGATTCTCTTGCGCTTCGCGCAATGTGTCGCTGCTGACCACATTGAACTGAATGTGGTGACCATCCAGCCTGAAATATGTGCGTATCAGGTTTTTCAGCCCATCGAGGCCAGTTTCGCCGGATAGTACCGAGGGTGAGAATTTTTGATTCAGCAATGTGCCGCCGGTGCGCTGATGGTCAAGCTTGGCGGCGCTTTTGATTACGGCGGTGGGACCGTGTTTGTCTGCGCCTTGTACTGGCGAGATTCCTTCTGAAAGCGCCAGCTTGGCCTTGCGGCCATCCGGGGTGGCGCCGCAGACTTCGCCGAAGTATACGTGGCAGGTGGTGGGAAGCATCTCCACGCGGTAATATCCGCCGGTCATCGTTGGACGTCCATTGACCAGTTTGTAAAGGATTTCAAACATGCTCATGATAAGGCTGTCGGCGCGGTCGTCGTCGTTGCCGTACTTGGGCGTCTTGTTCAGGAACAACTGGCGCTCTTTCTCATAACCCTCAAAATTGTCCTTGAGTATGGCCAGCAGGCGGTTCATGTCCAGCGTGCCGTCGGAGTAGACATGTTTTTGAATCGAGGAGAGGCAGTCGGTAAGGTTGCCCAGGCCTACAAACTGGATGTAACGTGTATTATAACGAGCTCCGCCGTTGTTGTAGTCGCGTCCCTTTGCGATGCAATCGTCCGTCAGCACGCTCAGGAATGGGGCGGGCATGTATTTTGCGTACAGCGCTTCGATCACATTGTTGCCGCGAATATCGACATCGATGAAGTATTGCATCTGTTTTTCAAAAGCGGCAAGCAAGTCGTCGAGATTCTTGAAGTTTCGAGGGTCGCCGGTCTGCGGCCCGATCTGCTTGCCGCTTCGAGGGTCTACGCCGTTGTTCAGCATTACTTCCAGAACCTTGACCATGTTGAAATATCCGGTCAGGATATAGGCTTCCTTGCCGAACGCGCCGACTTCAACACAGCCGCTTGTTCCGCCTGCGCGCGCGTCTTCAATGCTCTTGCCTTGACGCAGCAATTCCTCGACGACGCTGTCGGTATTGAACACGGAAGGGAAGCCCATGCCTTCGCGGATAACCTTGGCGGCCTCGATCACGAACTTATCGGGGTTCTTGCGGCTTATCTGTACATTTGTGGACGGCTGCAGAGTACGCATATCTTCGATTACTTCCAGCAGCAAGTACGAAATTTCGTTCACTCCGTCGCTTCCGTCGGGAAGGATGCCGCCTATGTTGATATTGCAAAAATCGGTATATGTGCCGCTTTCTTTCAGAGTTATACCAACCTTTGGAGGCGCGGGCTGGTTGTTAAACTTGACCCAGAAGCACTCGACAAGCTCCTTGGCTTCATTGCGGTTCAGGCTGCCAGCTTCGATTTCGGCTTTATAGAATGGAAACAGGTGATGATCCAGGTGGCCGGGGCAATAGGCGTCCCAGTTATTCAGCTCCGTGATTACGCCCAGATGTACGAACCAGTACATCTGCAGAGCTTCGCGGAAAGTGCGGGGCGCGTTTGCGGGAACCCATTCGCAGGTGGCGGCGATCTGCAAAAGCTCACTTCTGCGCGGCTCGGCGGCGGTCTGCGCCAGGCGGCGCGCTTCAGCGGCGTGGCGTTTGGCGAAGATTATGAGAGCGTCACAGCAGATGTCCATTGCCTTCCATTGTTCCTGCTTTTCGTAAGCCGCGGGGTCGGCGATATAGTCCAGGCTGGCCAATTCCCTGGCGATCCGCGCCTTGAAGTCGCGCATACCATTCTTGTAAACCTTGTCGTCGCAGACGGTGTGACCGGGAGCGCGCTGTTCCATAAATTCCGTGTAAATGCCTGCTTCATAGCAATCACGCCATTCCTGTGTCATTTGATCCATTATCAGGTCGCGCATTGCCTTGCCCTGCCAGAATGGTATGATAACCTGCTCTTGCTGCCTGAGCGTCTCTTCATCAACCCTGAAAAAGATTTTTTCACGTTTGTCTATTACGCGAAAATCCTCGACCGTATGGCAGCACAGTTCTGGAAACGTAGAGGCTGCCTGAGGCTTGGGGCCGCGTTCCCCGACGATCAGTTCGTCGTCATTTATAACAATGGCCTTGTTGCTTAACAGATGTTTTAAGGCAAGAGCGCGCAAAACAGGCAGCGAAACCTTGCCCTGGTACTGCTTGTATGCCTCGGTAACCAAGATTGCACGTTCAATTGAAAGTGTGGGGTCGGTTTGAAGGCTTTGATTGCGTAGACGGCGCACACGTTCATTCATGCCGTATTCACGGGCTGCGGTTTGAGTTGCCACCGATACTTCCTCCTTATATAAATTTGTTAGCCTCCGATATGTACTTCCAAATGCTGTTCTTGCAAGATGTTGTGCAGTTGCTGCATCTTCTCGGCGCTGGGAGGTTCAAGGCTGCCGAGTGTATATGTCATATCTAGTTTCCGATATTTATTTTCTGCCAGGCCGTGATAGGGCAATAAATGTACGCGTTTGATGCCGAGCCGCTTAATCAAGTCTCCCACTGCCAGGATATGCTCTTCATCATCATTTACCCCTGGTACTATAGGAATCCTCACCCAGATTTCCTTGGCGCGGGAGGCCAGCTTTTCAAGGTTGCTAAGGATAAGGTCATTGTCGACGCCCATATATTGCCGATGCTTTACGGTGTCCAAGTGTTTGATGTCGTATAGGAAAAGGTCTGTCAGCGGAACAAAACGCTCCAATATTTCCCATGATGCATGACCGCTGGTATCCAGGGCGGCGTGAATGCCCTGATACTTTAAGAGACTCAGCGCCTCAAGGCTGAATTCAGGCTGACACAGCGGTTCGCCGCCGCTTAAAGTAACGCCGCCGCCGGAAGATTCGTAAAAAGCGCGATCTTTAAGAATATCTGTAATAACTTCCGCGGTTCCGCGCCGATAACCATGACGTTTCCAGGCCAGAGCCGGACAAGCTTCGGCGCATTCCCCGCAATTACGGCAGATAGATTTGTCGCGGGCGATGTCCGATTCATTTATTCTTAAAGCCTGGGCAGGGCAAGCCGACAGGCAGTCGCCGCAGCCAAGGCATCTATCTTGTTGCCAGATCGTTTGGACTTCAAAAGAGATGCTTTCCGGGTTATGACACCAGGCGCAAATTAATGGACAGCCTTTTATAAACAAAGTGCTGCGTATACCGGGGCCGTCATGAATCGAAAATTTTTGAATATTGCCAACAACGCCTTCTATCACGGCATGCCTCCCAATTCAATCTAACATTTATTATACCGCGTTACAAACCAAATACAAAAAAATGAACCGAGGGGAAATTTGCAATTATTAGCAGTAGAAATCAATCAAAAAGTCCAAGGGAAAATCGCAAAGGGCAACTTAGTAAGGATATTTTTAATCATACCTACTATTCATAATAATCTATGCAAGCCCTATTCTGCATAACAGAGCCAACAAATTCACTCACTCTTTTATGCTCAGGATGGGTTTGATATGCCGCCAAAGCTTCTTCGCTCTCAAATAAGCTATTAAGAACAATATCTTTGTTACACTTCAATAGAGGTCGCTGGGGAAGTGGTCGTGATCCGCTAGAGATACCACGCCGTATGACTTCATATCAACACGACCATCGGGCAGAAGAATTACGCCTTCGGCTTCCAGCAACCCTTTCCTAATATCGGCGTACATACCTCCGGTAATAGAGCCATCTGCCATGACAACCCGTTGCCATGGCAGATGATCCGGGCAGCACCGCATAGCCCATCCGACCACCCGCGCCGCGCGCGGACGCCCGAGAGAGCGGGCAATCTGGCCGTAGGATACCACCTTGCCGCGCGGTATCCTTTCGACTATTGCGTATACCTGCTTGTAAAAGAGGTTCACAGCTTGCTCCCTTCGCTACTTTAGGGGTGAGAAGTCCGTGGGGGCAAGTATTTTGTTTTCGATGCTGCTGAGAATCTGGCCGTTTGCGTTGCTCTCGGCTAAGATTTTCTGCCATTCGGCATCAGCCATAAATGCATTAAAGGAAGCCTCGCGATGAGCTAAGTCTCTGAATTCGAGGATAAAAATAAGCTGATTGTTGGATTGCGCAATTACCGGGGTAAAGAAGGCAACCGGCTTAATATCGTATTTCTCAAACATAGCCAAGGCGTGATCCCTAAAGCGCTTGAGAAGGTCGTTCATCTTTCCGGGCATTACCGTATAGCATCTGTATTCGTAAATCATATGTTTTGTCTCCTCCCGTTATATAATTCCAGACATCATTGTTGTTTCGACGCCATGATCCGCCCAAATCCGGGCGATTTTGTTCAATCCCAATGAGTCGCTGGACATATGGCCCGCTACGACAATATTGCCGATGGCTTGTTCCTTGACTTCCTTGGCGTCTTTTTCCGGTATGTGCATAAGAACCAATGTTCCTACTCCGGCTTCAAAATATTCCTTTGTGATCTTTGGGCCCGGGCCGGTAAGACCGGACATAAGAACATAGATTTTGCCCGCGTAGCTTTCCTTTGCCCCTACGCGTATTACAGGCTTTCTGGCGGAATTTTTGTATTCGCCGATTTCTTCCAAGGCTTCTACGATATCCTGCAACTTGGTTTCCGGCTTGCCCTTGAATTTTTCATCCAGGAAGTTCTGTACAATTGCCTCGCCAATAAGGTCTGTGGGCGTGTGGATGCACATGAACGGCATATTCATCAGCTTCGCGGCGCTTTCCGTACGCCTGGAGTTTGCCACGTGGAGGTTGTAGCTGAGTTCTTCCTTACGCTCCGCAAGCAGTTTCTGGCTTCTGTTTCTGGGCACACCCAAAGCTTCGAGCTTTAAAATGTGGTCGTTCAGCACATTTACCATCTCAACATTGGTGTTTCTGGGGTGATGGCTTACAACACAGTCAAAGCCAAGCTGCTGGGCAAGGAGAAGCTCTGCCGTGTCCATGTCTACGCCCATAAGCACCTTCTTAATGTTCTTGCCTTCGACGATTATACCGCAATCGGCGGGCATTTCGTCCAGCTTTGCGGCCGAAACAGCGATATTCATTAATTCTTGAGTTGTCAAATACGATCCTCCTCTATGTATCTATTTTACATAATTATATCAGCATTTTGAAATTTAAGCAACATTTGCTTGAGATTTTGGATGAGTTACTGTATAATCGCAGAAAATAATTCAAAGGATGGAGATTGTGTGCTGACGGTTGAACGATTACGCCACGGCGGGATTATGGCGAACTACAAATGCAATGCAGCGTGCCGCCATTGCTTGTACGCTTGTTCGCCAGGAAGAAGCGGCGGCTATATAACGAGAGAGACAGCCGAGGTAATATGCGCTCTGTTGAAAGAAGGAGGCTGCCGCTCGGTACATATCGAGGGAGGTGAGCCGTTCCTGGACTTCGCAGGATTGGTGAGATTGGTTACAACAGTACTCCGCAGCGGGATTAGGGTGGACTACATAGAAACAAACGGTTTTTGGGCGGCGGACGAAGATCGAGCCATATTTTATTTGCGAACATTGGAACAGGAAGGGGCGGATACGCTATGCATTTCACTGGATCCTTTTCACGCGGAATATGTACCGGTTGCGTATCCTCTGCGTTTAGCTGAAATATGCAAGCGCAACCGCTTTAAGCACTTTATTTGGCAAGAGCGGTTTTTGCCGGCGCTTTCAAGGGTGGAACCCGGCAGAGCGCATAGCCGCAAAGCTTTGGAACAACAAATATCACCCGATTATGTGTTCAAAGCGGCGCAAAGCTACGGATTGATTATGGGTGGGCGGGCTCTTGGTATTGAACAGGAATACGGAAAGCCGCAGCCTTTGGAAGAAATTATGACGGGGAAGCAATGCGGACGCCTGTTGTCGTCCGATCATTTTCATGTTGACTTATATGGAAAGTTTGTTCCGCCTGGTTGTACCGGCATCGCAATTCCTATGGAGGAGGCCGTGCGAGGAATACCAGATTACAAGTATCCGGCGTTTGAGGCGTTGGCCGCGGGCGGCGTGGCTCAGCTTTTGCAATATGCGCGTGATCAAGGTTTTACACCGGCAAAAGAATACACATCGTGCTGCGCTTTGTGCTTTTACATACGCCAATGGCTTTGTACACACTTGACATGCCATGAATTGTATGCGGAACACTATGAGGAATCAATAAAATATTTATGTTAACAATTGTAATATTAAAAGGCGGACAATGCGTCCGCCTTTTAAATGTCAAGCAATTTAATAGGTTACTCCAGCAACTCTTTCAGGCGTTTTTCCCTAGTCAAGTATGCGCGGTATGAACGCTTACGCCGGATAATATTCATTTGCAGGAACCAAATTATGATTAATGAGGCTATAGCTGCAAATAGATGAAAAATGATAAAGTTAAATGACTGTTCGCTACCGGTTTGCGGATTTAGACGTGTCGGCATTCCCCCTAGCACTTCGCTCCCTTCGCCTTCAGGAATCCGATTGATGGGCCAGCCGGCCAGCACGTCATACAGTTCTTCGCTTGTCAGCTCCTGCGGATCAACATAGGTGTAAACGTAGTAGTAATAAGTTCCTGACCACCGCTGTTCCCGAACTCGTATTGGCTCCTGAGGTATCTCCGTTGATGGATTAGGCGGTATATTCGGATATTCAGGGTATTCCGGTTCTTCAGGATATTCAGGATACTCGGGATATTCCGGCTCCTCAGGGTACTCGGGATATTCGGGTTCTTCAGGTGGGTCTACTGTTGGAGGAGGAGGGCTAATAGCTCCGTTGCCGCCTGGTGGAAGAGTAACTGTTGGCGGAGGTGGAGATATAGCTCCATTACTACCGTTGGTTCCACCGCCATTAGTACCTCCACCGTTGGTTCCTCCACCATTAGTTCCGCCGTTGACGTCCGGCGGATCAATAGGCGGCCTGATAAACGTCGGCGGTATAGGAGGATTGGGTGGAGTAGGGGTATGCATTTCAAACCCTTGGGAGTCATGAGTTAGGTTATTGACAATTAAAAAACCTTTAATATTACCGCCCTGCGGCGCGTAGAAATCAATGTCCGGCGCGAGGATAGAGCCGACTATAGTAATAGGGGTAGGGGGATTAGCGTTATTTTCCGGTATGATTCTGCTGTTGCCTGTGAAATTCCAAATAATCCTATGGCTATAATCATTTGCGTAAATGACATCGCCGTAGCTGCCATATTGAGAGCTTTCATCACCAAAGGTAGGAGCATTGCAGGAAAACCTCACGTCGCCGCTGATGGGTACATTCAGGACATAGCTCCCTGTGAAGCCTGGAGGAAAATTAATTATAGGAACATCAACAACACCGTTGTTCACAGTCAGATCAAAAATGAATGTGTCAAAGCGTTCCCAATTCTCAGGCGGCCCGATGTAGGGAGGAAAGGTAGTCCACTCGTTGCTGTTAGCGTTATCTCTTGGTTGACCCCGATATATGCGCAACTGCTCATTCGTTGTCACTTGGGCGAAAAAGTCTCTAAGGCCGCGCAACTCCGTTCGCGCCTGATTAAAGAAATTGTTAATTACGCTGGGCGGGACTCTAGGTACCGTGGGCCAATCGTTATTCGTACCCGGCTCGTGAACCCAGCTCCGTGAACCGGGTTGGGTATAGTCAAACTGAATGTTGAATAACGGGGAGGCAGAGCTGTTGATATTGATATTAGAATCCGTGCTCATCAATATATCTCCGCCATGCAATATTAATGCGTAATATTGTGTCGGATTGGTACTAATCTCGGCGTTCAAATTTCCGCCTAAAAGAAGACGCGGGTCAAAATCCGGTATCTGAAAATTGCCGGCGTTTGTGTGCGCCTCGCCAAAGTCAGCATGAGCCTCGTTCATTTCAAAGTTTCCGCGAACGGCCCTCCGCCCTCCATGTGTTCCACGCCCATGGCCCCATACATCGCAGAACCCGAGCCAGGGCCGTTTACTATCATGTTGCCGAACGCGAAAACACCAAAATCGTGCACAGAGCCAAGGGGACGGTGAGGGTTGTTGTTATTAACCGATTCCCATACAAGATTCGGAAAAGGTATGTCATCCGGCCGCTGAGGGTAGAGCGACGTGCTAACGGCGGCAATTGCCAGCAGGGTTATTGTAATCTGCTGATCGCCGCTGACAATGGTAACTTGGAGCGGTTCGCCATCTTCATACGGTATTGCGTCCAAATCAAAAATTGCGGGTATTTCAAAAGAAACAGTATATGAGGTCGAAGAAGAGCTTATTTCTTCAACCGGCGCTTCACTTGCATATACTACATGCAGCAGTCTAAACGAAAATGATCTGGACGCCGGCTGTGAAATATAGGATACATACACCCCGACATCTTCGTCCGATTCGGTGTTAATGTCCTGTTCAACCTGCTCATTGTCCGAGACATTATTGTCATTCTGATCGTCCTGTTCATCGTTCGATCCGCCCTGACCGTCCTGCTCGTCGTCTGATCCGGCATTGTCGTTACCATCATCATTGTTGCTGCTATCGTCCTGATCGTCTTCTTAATCCGATTCGAGGTCATCCTCTGGATTGTCTTCGTCCTCGTCTGGATCAAGTTCTTCGTCATCCTCTGGAGGGGGAAGTATTCCTGGAATAGTGACGGCAGATACAGAGCCGTGATTATTAGATACTTGCGGCAAGTCAAGGCTGAAACGGATAATACCGTCGCCGTCTATAAAGAGGCTGCCCAAATCGACATAGTTTCCATAGCCGTCGCGCACAGTAACCTCAATAGAGCCCGTATGCGCAGTCAAAAGCGGCTCCGGGAGCGTAAACATGATATTATCAAAAGAATCGCCGGGATACGCCGTAAACTCATAGCTTAGAGTAAGCGTGGCGTCTTTCGGCAGTTCCATACCATCATAAACAGGGGTATCCTCAAATGATATGGCTGGATCAGCGTTCAGAACTTGCCGTTCGCTGCCAATATAACCTTCGGCATGAAAAAATGGGGAAGACACTGTGTTAGCCGCAATGAACCATATAAGCGCACATGTCAATGCCGCCGTTAATCTGCTCTTTTTTCGGCTGTTCAACATAAAGGGCCTCCTAGAATAACAGTTCCACATACATATAGTATACACCACCCGACATGCAAAAGCAACGACTTCATTTTTTTACATCAGTAGAATCCGTTGGAGATGCTCCACGTTTAAGTAATACTAAAAAGCGGACAAATTAGCCCGCCTTTAAACAAAGTCAGAAAATTACAACAAGGTTAATACCCAAATTTAGCCGTTATGTGCCTATCTACAAAACCTACCCCTATCGTTTTGGCTTGCGGATCAAGAATATTCCTTCTGTGTGACGGCGAATACATCCATGCCTGGACAACCGTCTCGGGAGCTATGTTGCCCCTGTACAGGTTTTCCGCAATTCCCAGAGTGAGGTCATCAATGTTTTGGTGGTCAAACAATCTATAAACATCTGTGGAGTAAACAGGGTTAAAATGACTGAAATATCTAAGATCAGCCATGCTGTGGCTCTTGAATCTCGAAGCTTTCATCAGTTCGTTATTGATTGCAAGAATAGGTATGCCAGCCCTTGACCTCTCGGCGTTTATCATCTTTACGACTTGCAATTCCAGCGAATTCATACCGCCAAGCTCATAATATTCGTCTATCCATCTTTCGAGCTCGGCGTCAGTGAGGATCCTATCGGGAAGAGTCATGCTACTTGCCGTATCTTCGGCTGGCGGGGCCTGACTAATGAGCATATATATCTGTGCGTCGGTAAGGAATGCTGAAACATTGCCTTCTTCGGCCGCCTGATATCCGCCATAATAGCTGTACGGCACATAGATCAAACGATTTCCAAAAAAACGGGCGATCCTGCCATATGTGTGGTCGGTATGAATCGTTCCCGCAAACACAGGAAAACTTATTAGAAATACCATTGATGCTGTTAAAAACACCGAGAGTATGCCATCCATTTTCCTCATTATGATAACCTCCCATCTACAGCATTATTTAGCCGATTTCTGATTACCACCAAAGCTGATTAAATCGGGAAAAATCAGCCATGAGAATTTATAAAAAACCTCCAGTGTGATAAAATAGAGTTATCACGCA
>WRAW01000041.1 GCA_009780015.1 Defluviitaleaceae bacterium
GGTCGATCTCCGCCTGATCCCATTCCTTCCGGTCTGCGCGGCGGTCGATCTCCGCCTGATCCCATTCCTTCCGGTCTGCGCGGCGGTCGATCTCCGCTTGATCCCATTCCTTCCGGCCTGCGCGGCGGTCGATCTCCGCCTGATCCCATTCCTTCCGGCCTGCGTGGCGGTCGATCCCCACCTGTACCCATTCCGTCCGGTCTGCGTGGCGGTCGATCCCCACCTGTACCCATTCCGTCCGGTCTGCGCGGAGGTCTATCCCCGCCTGATCCCATTCCTTCCGGTCTGCGCGGTGGTCTATCCCCGTCCGGCCCCATACCTTCCGGTCTGCGTCTTGGGCGGTCTCCTGCCATATCCGGTCTGTCCGGGCGATCTTCCGGTCTGCGTCTCGGGCGATCTCCCGCCATATCTGGCCTGTCTTCCGGTCTGCGCCTTGGGCGGTCTCCCGCCATATCCGGCCTGTCCGGGTGGTCTTCCGGTCTGCGTCTTGGGCGATCCTCCACACCCGCCTCAGCTCCGGCTTCCGTACCAAGCGGCTGATCCGGCCTCGGTCTGCGCCTGCGCCTGCGTCTGCGTCTCGTCCTCGTCTCATCGGAGTCGCCGCCCGCTTCGGAGCTTTGCGGCTGGCCGCCTTCCGCCCCGGCTTCCCGCTTGACTTCCGCTTTGGCTTCTGTTCTTGTTTCCTGTCTGACTTCAGCTCTCGTTTCCGTTCCTCTGCCGTAAAAATCAACTACACGTTTTACGACATCGTCTTCCAAGCTTTGCATGTGGTTTGTCGCGCTTATCCCAAAGTCTTCTAATTTCTTCATCAGCTCTTTGTTGCTGACGCTAATTTTTTTCGCAATTTCATGTATTCGCGCTTTTGGCATCCAGCCACCTCCAATTAATCCGATAACACTTGCATCTATTCTACGGCGTTATCGCCCCTTGATTCTTGTATGCATTCCTTTAACAGCTTCGCGAAACCCTCGTCATTTATCGACACGGCGACCCTGGTACGTTTGCCGATAGCCGTGCTTATGTCCTCGACCGTACCGCAGATAACGGCTTCCTTGCCGTAGAAACGGCACTTGTTCACGAATTTCTTCTTCGTATTCGCTGAAGCCTCACTTGAAATAATTATAAGCTCACAAGCTCCCGATTGCAAGGATTTTTCGACACTTTCTTCACCGGACGCAATTTTTCCGGCGCGGCTTGCAAGGCTTAGAATCGAGGCCGCGCGCTTGCTAAGAGTCACCCCGGTTCACCTCCTGAGAAAGCGCTGCGTACAGTTCTTTCGGAAAGACCGACTTGTACGAGCGCTCAAAGCCCTTGTGCTTTTGCGCCCTTACTATGCACACCGGCTGAACGCATACATACGCGCCCCGCCCCGGCCGCTTGCCCGACGGGTCTACTTCATAGCCGCCCTGTGTCCTGACTATCCGCACAAGCTCTGGTTTGGGTTTCATCTGCCCGCAGCCTACGCATCTTCGCAACGGGGTTTTACGTGCGCTCATGGCCCGTCACTGCCTTCTCCCTTGGAAGCGGAGTCTTCTTCGTAATCGTCATCGTATTCGTCGTCATAATCGTCATCATAATCGTCGTCGTATTCGTCGTCATAGTCGTCGTCGTACTCATCATCATCGTATTCATAATCATCGTCATATTCGTCGTCATAATCGTCATAGCCATCGTCGTACTCGTCGCCGTATTCGTCATAGTCGTAATCATCGTGAACCGGTTCGCTTTCCTTGGCCTGGCTTTCGCTCTTAATATCGATCTTGAAGCCGGTCAGCTTGGCGCAAAGGCGCGCGTTCTGGCCGTCCTTGCCTATTGCCAGCGAGAGCTGGTTGTCGGGTACGATCACCTTGGCGCTCATGCTCTTGGTGTTTACGATTACATTTGTTACGCGGCTTGGACTTAGGGCGGACGAAATGTATTTCTCGTAGTCTTCGTCCCAGTTTACGATGTCGATCTTTTCACCGCGAAGCTCCGTCACTATAATGTTCACGCGCGAACCGTTCTGGCCCACGCACGCGCCTAGGGCATCCACCTCCGGCAGCTTCGACACTACGGCTATCTTTGTGCGGCTTCCGGCCTCGCGCGCTATCGAGCGGATATCGACAATGCCTTCGTTGACCTCCGGCACTTCCTGCTCAAACAGACGCCTTACAAGCTCGGGGTGCGTGCGCGACACGGTTACGGACGGCCCCTTTGTCGTCTGCTTGACCTCGGTCACATATACCTTTATGCGGTCGCCAAAATTCAGCGGTTCGCCCTGTATCTGCTCGTTGGGCGGCATTATGGCCTCCAGCTTGCCGATGGATACAAGGACATTCCGACGTTCCCGGCGCTGAACGATACCCGTGATAATCTCCTTGTCCTTGCTGATGTACTCATTGTGGAGCTGTTCTCTCTCAATCTCCCGGAACTTCTGAACTATGACCTGCTTGGCCGTCTGAGCGGATATGCGGCCAAAATTCCGCGGCGTCACCACGATATCCACTATGTCGCCCACGGCGTATCCCGGCCTTATCGCCTGCGCGTCGGACAAGGATATCTGGGTGCTTTCGTCCGCTATATCATCTACAACCTCCTTGGAGGCGTATACCTTTACCTCTCCGGTTACACGATCTATATTCACGTGTATGTTGGCCGTACTGCCAAAATTTTTCTTGCACGCCAAGACAAGGGATGTCCCTATCGCCTCGAATATTGCTTCCTTGTCTATCCCCTTCTCCCTCGAGACTTGTTCCAGCGCGCTTATTAATTCACTTGCGTTGTCCATTACCGTGGCTTCCTCCACTCTAAAATAACGTGAGTCAGATGAACAAAAACAGTTCATCCAACTTCGATCACATCCGCATAATTCGCGGATAGTCTGAAAAATGCTTAGCATTTTCTGCCGCTTTCACGGCTGGTTCCCAGGTTAAAAAATTACAGCCAGCCTGCACGACGCTATCGACGGCAATTCAAACTCCAGAACCTGGCCGTCGTCCGTCTCGATAGTGACTACGCTTCCCGCAAGCCCGCGCAGCTTGCCCTGAAAGCTCTTGGTTTTGTTTATCGCCTTATAAAGCTTTATGTCCACATATTCGCCGTAATATTTCTCGTAGTCTTCGGGGCGTTTCAGCGGCCGGTCGATGCCGGGCGAACCGACCTCCAGCACATAGGCCGAGTCAATAAAGTCCCGGGCGTCAAGCATTCCTTCCAGCTTGCGGCTTACGGCCTCGCAGTCGTCAATTGTGACCCCGCCGTCCCGGTCGATGTACACGCGCAAAAACCAGCTTCCGGCTTCCTTCACATACTCCACGGCCCACAGGTTCACGCCCAGGCCCGCGCATATGGGCAGCGCCAGTTCCTCGACCTTCTTCTCAATTTCCTTCGTCAGTCCGATCACTCTCCTTCTCAGATATTAAGTTTATTACGAAGAAAGAGTGGGTCAAGGCCCACTCCTCCGCACGAATCATATTTTAGCTATTACATTGTACCACATGTTTGCAATGACTGCAACAGTTTTTTCATAATAGAAATCAATTTTCAAACAGCGCGGGGTTGTGACGTTAAAATTAATTGCCGATCCGTACTGCCCCGCTGATATCACGAACAACCCAGGCAGAAAAAAATAATCGGCCACCCCTAGCAACGGTTCGCCGATTATTTTAGCAACACATAAAATATGAAGCAAGCCCACCGCCCTTGGCGGCTGTGCTTAGAGAGAGTGTTTAGGCGACACTCTCTTGATTATTTGTACCCTTATTATATCAAGGCTATTCAGAAATGTCAAGATCGACATTTTGTGCGGAGATTGTGGTATTAAAATTAATTGCCGATCTGTACGGCCCCGCTGATATAATGATTAAGCCCGTGATCCTGCCGTCCGATCCGGGTATGGCCGGAATGAGGTCGAACGGGGTATTCAGAGACCAGTTCGCGGTGACGCCGCCTGGCAAGACCGCCCGGATATCCTCGAGAATACCTTCCGCCGTGGTGTCGTTGGACGCGTCCCGCCGGATGTCCTCCGCCACGCGCCTGGCGGCGCTCACACCCATCGAGAAGGCGAAGGCCGTAGTACCGGGCGCTGGGATTGACATCATCCGGGTACGTCCGGGCGCTGGGTGGATGTAGGTGACGGCAGGGGCGGTAACTGAGCCTTGCGCTGTCCATTGCGCCGTGATGGTTCTGTCGGACGTGACGTTCAGATAAGCTCCGGCCGGATACCATCCGTAAAAAGTATAACCGTCGCGCTCCACCTCTGGAGGCGTCGCGTCCCCGTTATGAGGCACAATCTGGACTGTCAGCGCGGCTCCGGTTACGATACCGCCGTTAGGGTTAAAAGTTACTGTATAATATGCTGATACTGGTTCAAAATTCGCCGTTATGGTTACGGCATTATCCGGCATTGTAAAAGTAGTGCTTGCATTATTGGCATCGGCAAAGGTTACGCCGTTTGTCAAGTCCTTTTTAAAAATTGTAATTTTACCCTTCAATTATACCATACTCACGCGATATAAGCAACTTATTTTCAGGGATAGCCGCAGGTTTCAATTTTCATCCGATGAAGCCGAAAACACGGCCTAGACAGATCCCAGGACGGTGATTGTTGTGGCCGACATGTCGTAGGCCAGGTCTATATAGCCTCCGCGGTCGCCTTCTTGGCGGTCGATCAGCTTGATAAGCGGGCGCATTATAAAGTTCTGCCGGTTTTCGACGACGATCGCCTCGCGGCCGTTGCTCAGCTTGACGGTGATGCCGACAGGGAAAGGCGCTATCTTGCGTATGAACACGTTTACAATATCCGGGTCAAAATGGCTGGATGAGTTTGCCATTATATATTCATAGGCTTCGGACGTTGGCATTGCCTTTTTATAAGATCGGTTGGAGACAATGGCGTCGTACGCGTCCGCAATGGCTATAATCCTTGCGAACATGGGAATTTGAGCTCCCTTGATCCCCTTTGGGTATCCGCCGCCGTCAAATTTTTCGTGGTGAAACAGGCTACCGCGGGCTACAGCTTCAGTCTGGCTCAGAAAGCTCTTGGTCAGAACATAGCCGAGCTCCGAGTGCTTCTTCATTTCCTCGTATTCTTCGGCTGTCAGCGCGGCCGGCTTGTCCAGAATGGTTTTAGGTATCTGCATCTTGCCGATATCGTGAAATATGGCCGCCTTACCCAATTCCTGCAGTTGTGTGCGCGTAAGATGCAGTTCCTTGCCCAATATGACCGAAAGAATCGCTACGTCAACGCAGTGCTGGTATGTATATGTGTCATATGTCTTGAGAGACACGATATTTACTACGGGGTCGCGGCTGTCGAACACCTGGTTTACAATGTCCGCGACGGACTCGATGACATTTTCAGCCATAGGCTGAGTATTCGCGAGCTTCAAGTACTTGGTATTCTCGTACAACTCACTAACCATCATGCTTGCGTTCATGCGTGTTTCAGAGTCCACGACCTCCGCGATCTCAATGCCTGCCGAGACTTCGTCGTCAACGTATACGCCTGGAAATCCAAAGTTCGCAAGCGCCTTGATATGGTTGTGCTTGAGGGGGTATCCGCTTCTAAGCAGCACGACTCTGTTCCTGCCGTAGACATTCTTGCCGATTATCATACCCTCTTTGCATTTATCCAACGTCATAAACCTCATAGCCGCTCACCCCAATCCCTGCCAGGCGAAAGTCGCCTTATTAATTAACGTGAGTTTGATGAACAAAAACCGTTCATCAAATCTTGATCTTATCCGCACAATTTGCGGAAAAACACCGCAATTTGCGCGGATAACCTGAAAAATGCTTCGCATTTTCAGCCGCTTACGCGTCTGGTTCGACTTCGTCGAACTCAGGTCTATAGGAATATGCAGCTCAAACAGTATCATGCGTCGGGGTAAACAGCGCGTAATCTTGCGATTTCGCGCACCCCTTCTTTGATACTGTTTCGCAGTCATATTCCTATAATTACACACATTATGATATTATATCACAGTTTCGACACAAATGGAATAGCAATAAGTTTCCTCCAAACAAAAAAGCCCCTGAATCTTAGCGGCTCGTTGTGCATTATGGATATGTAGTACCGACAAGCGGACGTTTTGCGCCGGTTATGTCGGTATGGTCAGGCTATTCTACGAAGGCGATGTCCGCCCCGAGCGCTGCCAGATCGTTTTCGATGCTCTCGTAGCCGCGCATGACGTGCTCCGATGGGTCGACGACCGTTTTGCCCTTTGCCGCAAGCCCCGCCAGTATAAGCGCCGCCCCGCCGCGCAGGTCGTGGGAGACCACGTTGCTGCCGCAAAGCTGGGGCACGCCTTGTATGACCGAAGTCTTGCCGTTAACCTGTAATATGTCGGCGCCCATGCGCCGTAACTCGGGGATGTGGTTGTTACGGGCTTCAAACACCGTCTCTTCGATTATCGACATGCCGTCGGCAATTGAAGTCATTGCCGTGAACTGCGGCTGCAAGTCCGTTGGGAAGCCCGGATGCGGCTGCGTCTTGAGAGATATGGGGCGTAGCCTGGGCGGAGCGGTCATCCTGATGCCTCCGCCGCTTTCCGTAACAGTACATCCGGCTTCGGTAAGCTTTGCGACAACCGGGCGGATATTATCACCTGAGACATTGGTCAGAACCAGCTCACCATTTGTCATGGCCGCCGCCGCCAGGTACGTACCCGCTACGATGCGGTCGGGCATTATACGATGCTCGGCGCTGTGCAGCCTCGGTACCCCGTGGATTTCGATCGTGGCCTTGCCCGCGCCTCTCACGTCGGCGCCCATGGAGTTCAGGAACCTTGCCAAATCGGCAATCTCGGGTTCCTTGGCGGCGTTGGTAATGGTGGTTGTGCCATCGGCCAGGACTGCCGCCAGTATAATGTTTTGCGTGGCTCCGACGCTTGGGAAGTCCAACGCTATATCCGCCCCCACAAGCCGTTCGGCCTTGCAATTCAGGAACCCTTGGTGGTCGTCGATCTGCGCTCCCAGAAGCCTGAGCCCCTTGAGATGCTGATCGATAGGCCGCAGACCCAGCACGCACCCGCCGGGATAGCTGATCTTGGCCGCCCCAAACCGCCCAAGCAAGCTCCCCAAAAATACAATGGACGAACGCATCTTCCGCACAAGAGTTTCCGAAATCTCGAATGTGTCCGCCGCGTTGGAGTTAACCAACAGGCCGCCGTCTTCACGCGTAACCTTGCAGCCTATTTCTTCCAGTATCTTAACCGTGTAGCGCGTGTCGGAAATATTTGGGCAGTTGGTCAGGAAACTTTCGCCGGAGTTCAGCACGCTGGCCGCCAGGATCGGGAGAACGGCGTTCTTGCCGCCTTGTATGGCCAGCTCGCCCGCAAGCCGTCGGCCGCCGCTTACATGATATTTCCCCATGGCTGTTACACCCCTACGCTTTTTAGTCCATTCTATGCGCAGAAGTGCAATTTGTGCCTAGCTCTCGATCCATGAGAAAGGGGCGGCCCAAATGAGCCGCCCCTGAATAATTGAGTAAATAACCAGCTATTCTTCTGTAGGTGAATCGCCCATAACTTCCCGTACTTTGTTTTTCGTCTTTTCGGTAATCTCTTGCGTAGCTTTACCGAACCGCTTAATCACAATTTCCTTAGATAGCGTGTATATTTTGTCGGCACGGATGCAGGAATCTACTTTCAATTTACCGTCCGCCATATCATTCTTGGTGAGCATCACTGTGTAGGGTTTCGAGTCGATATGCGATGTAATGGCCGCTACAATCAAATCATCAGCGCCATGATTATAGTCATTTTTTGACAGCACAAGCACAGGCCGCTTTTTCCGTGAGGATAAGTCTGTGAAAGGCATGGGCACAAGCAAAATGTCGCCTTGACTATACATCATTCCATACCTCGTCATCAATTTCGTTGTCCCAGAAATCCGTACTGGACATACTCAAGGCTTCCATATCCTTGAACAGCTTGTTTTCATCACGCATTTTAATAAACGTGATGAAACTGGCCACTTCCGATAATTGTGAGGGCGGCAGGGTATCTATAAGGCTGTATATTGTTTGTTTGGCCGACTGCATAAAGCTCCTCCTAATAGTTTTGGTGCAGAATGATTATATCACAAAACAATCCGACTTTGTCAAGGTAATAGTTTGCCGAAAATTAACAAGGGAACGCCGCGACGGCGCTCCCTTGTTATAGTTAATGAGCTATTGCGAAAGCTGTGTAATCGAGATGTGCAGCGCGGGTCTCATGCCCGCCGGTTGATTGACGCCATAGCCGTACCTGTTTCCGGTGTGGAACACGGTGTTGGCGTTGCCCATTCCGAGCACGTCGGCGGAGCGGAGCCATACTAACTGTGTCTCCCAGCCTCTGGGCATCCCCAGACCGTCGGCGTCGAAAGCGCGGTCGTACCCGTTGAGCCTCCAGAGACCCGAACGACCTCCGGTAAGGTCTTCGCGCCAGTCTTCTTCCGGGCTCGTGCTGTAATTCCATCTGAGTCCGCTTGACGGATCGTCCGGGTCTGTTATGAACGTCTGAAACAGCGCGTTGTCCTTGTTGTGACCCATCGAACGCACTTCAAAGTCCGACGGAAGCCACAGCAAGTCTTCATATGTGGGCATAAGCAGAGAATGCGGCCAATGGTTGTAGTACGGGCCTATCGAAAGCCCATCCTTCCCGTTAATCAAGCTGAAATGGAAGTGCCGCCCCCATATCAGCCCCGCGGCGCCCAGGCCGCCGTTGAGGCGGGTTGACCCCGGATAGTCCTCTCGATATACCTGGAACTGCCCGGAAGCGTAAAAGAGCATGTTCGTATTGGAACCGGTCTGATATCGCGAAGTCTGCCACCGCCCGGGAACGTCTCTCGGCGCGACCAGGTACCGCTCAACGTCAAAGCGGCTCAGCAGGCTTTCCATGTCACGCAGCAAGTTCGCCCGCGCTATTCCGGCGCTGTAGTTGCCCTCGAAGAAGAAGTAGTCGCCAGGCGGCAGGCCGTTTGCCGCGCGCTCGTCGTTTATGACGGTGTTGACGCTGCCCTCCGGGATATCGGCCCAGCCCGACGCGTCTACGCGGTCGATAAAGCGCTCGTCCACCCTTCCCAGCCGGGCGTCGTAGCGGGAGCCGCCAAAGGGGGTCAGGCGGTATGGCTGCATCATCCACAAGGTCAGCACGTCGTTTCCATCGTCAGCCGAACGGTACACAAGCTGCCACCATTGGCTGGTGAACTCGGTAAGATGTCCGTGCTCCACGCCGTAGCTGTCCGGGATCGTCTCGAACAGCTTTATCACTACGGCGCCCGATTCGCTCATACCGGACGGCTCCGGCACCACAAATCCCGAAAAGTCCGCCGCCGTTACCGCGGTATACGGAGTGTCCTCAAATGACATTCCCGTCGGCCATTGCGTTTTCTGCTCCCTCATCATGGGATCAAGTCGCGGGTCGTTAAGTATCGTCATAAGGTTATCGAGAACTTCGCCGTTCACGCTGCCGTCCACCCTGAAAAGAGAGCGATCCGACACTTGCAATATGTTATAGTAATGATAGTACACCATGACGCCCCGGCCTTCATTCCCAAGCTCTGCACTCGGGGCGGGCGCCGCGCACCCTCCCGCAATCAAAGCCACACAAATAACGGAACTAATCAACCTGACCAATCGCTTTATCATGCTTACCATCCCCGATATTATAGTAGTTGCGGAAAGCGAAACTTTTCACGCCCTTACTCTATAATACCATAATCTGACGGCTAAGGCAACACACGCAAAAAAATAACCGACAATCAAGAGCAAGAGGCTGCCGATTATTTTCGCAATTTAGAACCAGCGGCCAATACCGCCGGTTCTTATATCTTGACATACTACTCTTCGACCTTCTTGATTTTCGACAGATTCGCCAGTATCTTCTTCTTTCCGGCTCCCTCAAATTCCACCGTAAGTTCAGTATCCGCCCCAGCGTCCTTTACATCCAGCACCGTACCGACGCCGTACTTCATCAGGCGCACCCGGTCGCCGGGCTTAAACTCCAGTTGTTCGCGGGTTGCCGCGTCGGCCGCACGCTTTGCGCCCTGCATATAGTTCTTGCCGCCGAAGCTGATGTCTATGGAATTTCGCACCTTGTTTATTTCGGCGTAGCGCGAGATGCCTGTCCGCTCGGCGGGCTTGCTATCGGCGCTTTTCAAGGTTGTATCTTCGGATTCGTCGTGCTTTGCATCGACTCTTTGATTGTCCATTTTAACATTCTCCAAATTATCGTCTGAAATTTCTCTTACAAACCGGCTGACCCGGTTGTATACGTCGTTGCCCCGCACCCAACGCCGAAACGCACTTGTGAGGGTGAGCCGTCGGCGCGCGCGGGTTATGCCCACATAGGCCAGGCGGCGTTCTTCTTCCAGCTCCTTGGGGGTTTCGCTTACCAGCGAGCGATAGCTTGGGAACTGCCCTTCTTCACAGCCGACAATGTACACGGAATCAAACTCAAGCCCTTTTGACGAATGTATCGTCATAAGAGCCACCGCGTCGGCGTCGGCGTCAAAGCTGTCGATATCGGCGACCAGGGCGAGCTCCTCCAGGAAGGCGGCAAGTGTCGGCTCCTCGGCGTGCTGCTCGAACTCGAGGGCCTTGGCCACAAGAGCGTCGATGTTCTCGATACGCCCCTGAGCCTCTTCCGTAGCCTCGAGCTTTAGTTCCTCGATATATCCGGTCTGCTCCAGGACGCTTCCAAGCAGCTCCGCCACGCCGTAATTCATCGCGTCGGAGTGAAACCTAACCATCATCTCCCTGAATTCTCGCAGTTTCTTGGACTGTCTGCCTACGTCGGCGTTCTCAAGCTCGTCAAATACCTCAAAGAGCGGCTTGTCTACAGAGGCGGCGTAAGCTTCCAGCTTTTGCATAGTGACCTCGCCGATCCCGCGCCTCGGCACATTTATGACGCGTAAGAGCGACACGCTGTCGCGGGGATTGTTGATAAGGCGGAGGTATGCCAGTACGTCGCGTATCTCCTTACGGTCGTAGAAACGCGTACCGCCGAAAACCCTGTGTGGTATACCGGCCTTTACAAGCTCTTCCTCGACGGCTCTGGACAGGAAGTTGCTGCGGTAGAGCACGGCGTTGTCGGAGTACTTGCCGCCGTCCTGACGGCTCTTGGCGATACTGCCGGCGACAAACGCCGCCTCTTCCCGGTCGCTTGCGGCCTGGTTCAGACCGATCTTACAGCCGTCGCCGGAATCCGTCCAGAGCTGCTTGTGCTTGCGCTGCGAATTGTTGCGTATAACGGAGTTCGCGGCCTCGAGAATATTTCGGGTTGAACGATAGTTCTGCTCGAGCTTGACTACCTTTGCCCCCGAGAAGTCCTTCTCGAAGTCGAGTATGTTACGTATGTCCGCGCCGCGCCAGCCGTAGATGCTCTGGTCGTCGTCTCCGACTACGCACAAATTTCCGTGCCTTTCGGACAAAAGCCTGACTAATTCATATTGTGCCGCGTTGGTATCCTGATATTCGTCAACCATTATGTACCTGAAGCGCGACCGGTAGCCCTCCAATATATCTGGATACTCCGTGAACAGCCGCACTGTAAGCGATATAAGGTCGTCGAAGTCGAGCGAGTTGTTCTGTCTGAGCTTACGGCTGTACAGCTTGTAGATATCGACTATGTTCGCCATCCGAAAATCCGACTCCGGCGTGTCGCGCGACGCCATCTCCGGCGTAATCATCTGGTCTTTGAACCGGCCCACGGCGGCGGCCATGGACTTTGGCGGATACATCTTGTCGTTGATATTCAGCTCGTCCAGACACTTCTTGATGAGCCTGAGCGAATCGTCCGCGTCAAGTATCGTAAACGAGCTGTCATAACCAAGGTTGTGTATCTCGCGCCTGAGTATGCGCACACAAAGCGAATGGAACGTGCTGACCCATACGCTGCCGCCCTCGCGGCATATGGCGTTCACCCTGGAGCGCATTTCGCCGGCGGCCTTGTTCGTAAACGTTATCGCTAGAATGTTGAACGGCGCTACGCTGCCTGTCTCTATCATGTTGGCTATGCGGTGCGTCAGCACCTTGGTCTTGCCCGAACCTGCCCCCGCAAGCACCAGCAACGGCCCGTCGATATGGCTTGCCGCCTCGTGCTGAGCCCGGTTGAGCGTCTGATGTACATTCATCCAATATCCCCTATGTATCCTGTCTTAACCGTAAAAAATAATAAGACTCTTTAGAGATGCTCGTAAAGAGTTTATCCGCAAAAATTATTATAATCATATTATCATCAATTCTGTGTAAATGCAATAGTAACTTGCTGGTTTGGAGATAAAATTTACCACGAAAGCGCGGGCAGCTTTGCCTCTGCACAATAGGGGACAGAGTTTAAGTAGTAAATCATTGTATTGTTTTGCATACCACTCCTATTGTAAAGTTATATTTAACCAACTTTATTCAGAGGGAGGAATGTTATTGTCATTATCAATGCTAACTAATCGTTATGCTTATTCAACGCTCTCGTTTAATAGCCCAGAGACAGTCGGCGTCACGAGCTGATGCAGCAGATGCTGCAAAGTTATCTCGAAGGCGCTAATGAAGTCGATGCTGAACTAAGAACCTGTGTTCAATACCCGAAATGCTGGCCGGGAGAGGCGATTTTTCGCCAATCTAGGAAATGACGACGACGCGTACCCGAAGCGGTACGCTAGGAGGAGTTGACGACGAGTGGCGGAAAATTGACCTTCTGGACAGCGTTGAGCGGTATTTAACACAGGTTCTAAGATCTGCAATGCGGCGCAGCGGATATGTGCCGATGAGACGCGCCGGAGATATTCAAGAGCAGCTAAGCGAATCACTGATGGACGAGCTCGAACGCGCATTGACTCGGATTATGGAATACGAGAGCAACGCGGAAGAAAGCGGACGCGCAGACGGCAGGGTAGCGCGTATTGTGCAGTATTTGCAAAAGCAGGCGTACCTGACCGGAGCTGCAACAAGACGTGCGGACTGGGGTGAGAACCTTGTTCTCGTGGTGCTTCGCAGAACAGGTACAGAAGATTGCGCAAGATACGTTGGACGTGTCTTCGTGGATGATGTATACTCAAGTGGAGAGATGTATCAAACACCACGAGGATACAGTTCTTGGCACGCCGTAACGGAACGCTTTATGAGGCGCGCAAGTTATCCGCCGCTTTCTACTGCAATTGAAGGCGGCTTGTACCACTATGGTTGTAAATGCTGGCATATATCCTATTTTGAGGGTGTAACATCTACAGACTATCAGGGTGAACGTTTGCCAAGTTTCGTGTCTAGCGACCCAAGCTCCGACGGAAATCTTGACGATGAGGATGCTCTGTATGCCGTAAGAAGTCATCTAAGAGCCTGTTTAATATCTTTTTGCCATTGTATTGGCGAGTCTGATTTTCCGCCATTCTAGGAACTGACAACGACGCGTACCTGTAAGGTACGTTAGGAGGAAGTGACGACGAAGGGCGGAAAATCAGCCGCCAAGACAGTGGTGAAAAGATATTAAACAGGCTCTTAGCAGCCAAAACATAAACCCATCGGCTATGCGCGGCTTTTGGGCTTCAAGAAACGCTCTCTATCAGCGAAACGTTCCTGCTTCTTTGGACGAACGCATAAGGCAGTATCTGGTGTTTCTGTTGGGTGAGAATTACGGCGACACCCATGAAGCCTATTTCATATATCACAATCTGCTTAATATCTTGGCTGCACAGATGTTAACTAGTGGTGACTTCGACCCAGCATCTATAAATAACGAGCAAATCAGCACACTGCTGACAAACCTTCTCACTGGCCGTGGTTCAAGCGGCAGAGACAGCACAGGGCAGAGCTTTGGCGGCATAAACGATATGAACAGCTATGCCGAATTCAGGCGGCTGTACGCATTCCTACAGAACTTCGACGACACATCGGGTCTTGACGTAGCCTTTGTGATGAACTTCTTCCGCCATATGGACAATCACAGCGATGTGAGCCTTACCAATATTTCACAGAGTAATGTTCGCTTAACCGGAGCCGGTGCTGTAGCAGGTCTTCTCCATGACATTAGCGATGAAGAGTCGATGTTCTTATTCTTATCCTACGTCTGGGCAACCAACTCCGGTAGGACTTACGAAGAAAGCAGATCCATGTTCAGCTTTGGACAAGCTGGCGCGGGGATTATCCTTGGCGCTGCCGGGGCGATTGCCGCTGGAGCAGCTTCAATGGGGGCAGTAAGGGGGGTTGGTCATTCTGCATCAAGGCTACCACCACTACAACAATCAAACGTATGGACATCCAGACCTGTAACATCCACTCGGATAGCAAATCGAAGTGCAGTGTCGAACAGTTTACCAAACTTTGAAAGAGCTCATATTGATTCAAACAAACTTACGGGCTATGCACTAAACCCTAACCATCCTCATGGCGGTGACAAAGCAAGGGTATTTAATAACGCATTGGGCTACAATCAATCAAACTCCAATCAGCTTATAGCTCAAGTTAAGCGAAACTTGCCTAGGAATGAAGCTGTTGCCGGTATACGTGATACTCATGGGCAGAGATTTACTGTAGATATGCAAATTACAGGCCCTAATGGAAACACAGCAATTGTGCGAACTGGCTGGATACTCGATCAAGGTTCTGATATTCCAAGGTTGGTTACAATTTATGTCCGATAGGAGGTAGTGGCTTGAAATTCAAGGAATTAGAGGTAGTAAGAACTACCGTCAGCTTCCCGGAATTCAACATAAACAAAGGTGACTCCGGCACTATTGTCATAGCTTTTACTTCGCCTCACGAAGCCTATGAGGTAGAGTTTGTGTGTAAAAATGGTTCTACCAAAGCAATGTTTGCTATTCTGCCAGAACATCTTGAACTCATCTATAGTGAGTAATGTTCGCTTAGCCGGAGCCGGTGCTGTAGCAGGTCTTCTCCATGACGTTAGCGATGAAGAGGAGATGTTCTTATTCTTGTCCTACGTGTGGGCAACCGATTCCGGTAGAACATACGAAAAGAGCCGCGCAATGTTCAGCTTCGGACAATCTGGTGTAGGCATTACCCTTGGTGCTGCCGGGATCTCACAGATGAACTTGATTCACTCGAGTACGAATACGGAACTTATCTTGATTGGGCTGTTCCGCAAAACCCTTCGCCTTGGTCAGATGAACAGAAGAAGGATTTCATGACTAGAGCTACAAAAGCCTATCAAAAGCTTCAGCATCAACTTGGAAAAGACTTTGTCGTTTCTAACGAGGTTCATGAGAGTCTGGTGTGACACCTTTAACACTGTAATAGCGTCGGGCCGCAAACCCCGTCAACCTGTGCGGCGGCTTCGACAAGCTCTTTACCACCGCTGACGTTCGACGTAAGAGCCTGCTTAATATCTTTTTCCAGCCGGCTTTGCGAGGCGATTTTTCGCCATTTTAGGAACCGGCAACGTAAGATCACAAGCGCTATTCCAAGATTATATTAAGCCTCGTATTCATGCCAATGCGCAAGCCTGTGCTTACCGACGTGACAAGCACTTCGGCCTCAAATTCCACAACAGGCGCGACAGCGGTGGCGGCGGGGTTTATTCGCGTGATTATTCCCGTATATTCGGCGCTTCCCGTCGCGTCTGAGGAAATTATCACCTCCATACCCGTTTCCAGCCTGCCGATATCGTATTCCCTGAAGCTTGTCGTCACCTTCAAGTTGTCCGTATCTTCTATGACGAACAATAGCCCCATGCCGGACGCGCCCTCTCTGGCGACGACGGACGTTACCGTACCGCTTACGGGCGCTGTGATTGTAGAGTCTTCCATCTGCCTTTCAAGCATTTGCAGCGCAATTTCCATATGTTCAAGATTAGCTGAAATCTCCGCGCTTGAAACGCTGCTCCTAAGTCTTTCGATATCTTGCCGAGCGGCTACGCGCGAAGCGTTAAGCAATTCCCGCGCGCTCTGATAGGAGGTTGTCGCCGATTGAAGCGCGATTCTCAACTGTTCCATGGAACGGCGCTGCAGTTCTACGGCGTTTTCATAGCTTACGCGCGCGTCGTTATACCGGTTTCGAGCGTGGGTAAGCGCGTTTTCGGACTGCCGCATTTCATCCGACGACAATATTCCTCCGGCGTACAGCACGCCGGAATTCTCGTGATTCCGCTCTATTCTTTCAAGCTCTATCCCCGCGGTTCTAAGGGAGCTCTCGGCGATTACGACCTGCGGGTCGTTCCCTTGCCTGTAATCTTGCAAGGCGTTGTCATAATTTTGCTGAGCGGTCTCCAAGTATCTTTCGGCCGCGTCCAGCGCGGCTTCGGAGCTTAGGATATGCATATTTGTGTTGTTTGCGAGGTTCTCCGACGCCTCGGCAAGCATTCTGCCGGTTTCCTGAACCGCTTGCCGGGTTCTTTGCCTGGTTGACTCAAGAGACGCCCTTTCCTGCGCTATGGTCAGCTCCAAATCCTCGGTGTCAAGTACGCCAAGTATCTGACCCTCCGTCACATAATCCCCTTCCTCGACAAATATCTGATCCATCATAAATGACAGAGTGCCATATACGTTCCTGCTAGTTACGCTTTCAACCACGCCTCTGACGGTTATTCCGTCAACCGGTTCGGAAGCGGGCGTCTCCGCTTGGCTAACGACCGGCTGTAAATCACCGACATGCGGTGAGCCGCAGCCGGCTATAAGGCTTATAACCGAAAACGCAGCGATAACCTTGGACATATTGCGTATTCCCATGACTAACCATCCCCTCTTTGAGAAATTATCTGACCGGTATCCGTACCCTGGCATTTACGCCGATAAAGCTGTCCAGGTTAATCTCGTCTACAATATTAATTTTAATCGGGATCAAGTGCGTCACCCTCGTGAATGTGCCGCCTGTGTTAAAGAATAACGCGCTGCCTGTAAGCTCGGCCTGGGTGACATTACCGATTTCAGAAATATATCCCGTAAACTGCCGATTGCCAAATGGGTCTATCGTTACAATTACGCTTTGGCCAAGCTGTACCCTGGCTATGTCGGTTTCTTCGATATTGGCCTGTATGTGTAAGTCATTGATATCGGCTATGACTGCCAGCGGCTCCATGGACGAAACCAACTGATCCTGCACGGCGTTGGACTGTACCACCAGTCCGTCGAATGGCGACCGCAGAGCTTCTCCATGTTCCACCCACCCCAAAATTTCGTGTTCTTCGACGTAGCGACCCTCGTAAACCGTAAACCTTTCCAATGATCCCGGCGTATTCGACGTGATTGTGACCAATGTCGTCGTCACCCTGGCATTATCGGTTGTAAGGTAGCCGGCGCTTCGCCAAACAACGGCAAGCCCGGCGGCCACGCCGCCCGCAAGCGCCAGCGTCAAAATCAGCACCAGTATAATTTTGCCCTTGCCCTTCTTCTTTTCCGGCGCTTCTGTTGTTTCCGCCGTCTTATCTTGACTCATTAATTTTCCCTCCTAGGGCGTATTTGAAAATCTAAGCGCTGTCTTCGTCTGTTACGCCGCCATGTTCAAATTGCGAGTTGTACAAGTCGGCGTAGAACCCTTTGGCTGCAAGCAGTTGCTCGTGACTGCCCTTCTCTATGATATCGCCGTCCTTCATGACGAGAATCATGTCGGCGTTTCTAATGGTGGAAAGTCTGTGGGCGATTACGAAGCTTGTGCGCCCTTGCATAATTTCCCGCATGGTTTGTTGTATCAGGATTTCCGTACGCGTATCGATGGAGCTTGTCGCCTCGTCCAGAATCAGTATGGCCGGGTTTTTGAGAATTACCCTGGCGATTGTGAATAGCTGCTTCTGGCCCTGAGAAATGTTGGAGGCTTCTTCGTTAAGCACCATGTTATAGCCGCCCGGAAGCGTGCGGATGAAGCTGTGACAGTGGGCAGCCTTGCACGCGGCGATGACCTCCGCGTCTGTCGCATCCGGGGAGCCGTAGCGGATATTTTCCATGATGGTGGCATTGTAAATCCACGTGTCTTGCAGCACCATGCCGAATATATTCCGCAACTCTCCTCTTGAGAGGTCTGTCGCGTTAATCCCGTCTATCAGTATTTTGCCCCCGCTTATTTCGTAAAACCGCATCAGCAGCTTTACGACCGTGGTCTTGCCTGCCCCAGTGGGGCCCACGATGGCGACGGTCTGCCCTGCGGCGATTTCCGCAGAAAAGTCGTGCAGTATAATTTTATCCGGGTTGTAGCCGAAACGCACGTTTCGGAAGCTTACATGACCTTCGTAACGCTCTTTGCGGAAGGACTGATCTGTGTCAGGCTCTTCCTCTTCTTCCTCCAGGAACTCAAACACCCGTTCGGAAGCGGCAATCGTCGCCTGCATCATGTTGCTGGAAGCCCCCAGCTGGCCCAGCGGCTGCGTAAACGTCTGTATATACTGGATAAATGCCTGAACATCGCCAATTGTAATAGCCCGCTGCACAACCAGATAACCACCCAGCACACAGACCAGCACATAGCCCAAGTTGCCGACAAACGTGAAGATCGGCTCCACTATATTCGTCATGAAATCGGCCTTCCACGCGGCGGCGCGAAGCTTGTTATTAGCTTTAACGAACTTCTCTTCCGCGTCCGCCTCGCCGTTGTAAGCAAGGACGATATTGTGTCCGCTGTATGTCTCTTCAACAATGCCGCTCACGACGCCCAACGCTTCCTGTTGGGCCCCAAAGTACACATACGACCGTTTGAGCACCGCCATCATAATCATCATTGAGGGCGGAATCACAAGGATCGCGGCTGCCGTCATAAGCGGGCTGATCCAGAGCATCATGGCCAGTACGCCGATAATGGTAATCACGGACGATACCAGTTGGGTCAGGTTCTGGCTCAGCGTTTGGCTTATAGTGTCCACGTCGTTTGTTACTCGGGACATAATTTCACCCTGGGAGCGCGTATCGTAGTAATTGATGGGCAGCCTGTGCATTTTCTCCGATATCTGCGACCTGAGCTTGTATGTTACCCTCATAGAAAGCCGAGACACAATGATTTCCTGAGCGAAATGGCTAAGGGCCGATATGATGTATAGGACGATCAGCCATCCGGTAATCATCGCCATGTACGGAAAATTCGTCAGCAGCCCGGTTCCAAACCAATACGCCAGCAAGCCGTCCACAAGAGCGGTCGTTACGCGCCCCAGAAGCCTCGGCCCTGCGACGGAAAACACGGTGGAAAACACAGCGAACACCACTGCGGCAATAAGCGCCGTTTTATGCGGAGATAAGTATATCACAAGCTTTTTTATCGCTTTTTTGGGGTCTTTCGCTTTTTCCGCAAGCCCCTCGCCGCCGCCCATAATGTCGCTGTAATCTTTCTGAGTCGACTGACTTGATTCATTAAACTCGTTAGGTTGCTCACTCATTTACTAAGTTCCTCCTCAGATAGCTGAGAAGCCGCGATTTCTCTGTATACATCACAAGTCTTCATCAATTCCGCGTGTGTGCCGAGCCCCGCGATCTTGCCGTGATCCAGCACCACTATCTGATCTGCGTCCATAATCGTGGAAATTCTTTGCGCTACGACCAGCATGGTACTGCCACCCGTTTTTTTCTTCAGCGCGGCGCGAAGCAGCGCGTCGGTCTTTAAGTCAAGCGCGGAAAAACTGTCGTCGAACAGATAGATCGGGGTACCCTTTACCAACGCCCGGGCGATGGAAAGCCGCTGTCTCTGCCCACCCGAAAGGTTCGAGCCGCCTTGGGCGACATTGGATTCGTACCCTTCCGGCTTGCCTTCAATAAACGCCGCCGCCTGCGCGGTGTCGGCGGCGTCCATGATTCTGTCTTCCGAGGCGTCTTTGTCGGCGTACAGCAGATTCGAGCGGATACTGCCGGTAAACAACTGAGCCTTTTGCGGAACGTAACCTATCTTGCCGTGTATCTCCTGCTTGTGAAGCTCGCGGATGTCTATGCCGTCCATAAATATCGCGCCGCCGGTTACGTCAAAGAAACGCAGCATCAGCCTAAGAATTGACGTTTTCCCCGAGCCGGTGGCGCCGATGATGGCTGTTGTTTCGCCGGGCCTGGCTGTGAAGCTGATGCCGTCCAGCACGTTGTCTTCGTCTTCCGAGGCGTCCGGGTAACGGAAGCTTACGTTCCTGAATTCAACGATTCCCTTGAAATCCTTGGGGAGCGGCGTAGGGTTTTCTTTGAACTTAATACTGCCCTTGGTTTCCAGAACTTCCTTTATACGCTCCGCGCTGACCACGGCCCTCGGCAGCATGACGAAGGTGATGGCTACCATCAAAAACGCAAAGATTATCAGCATCGCATACTGTAAAAACGCGAAAATATCCCCTATATCAGCCTGAAACGCGGATACTTGCAGCGCCCCCACCCAAACGACAAGGGCCGTTGTAAGATTCAGGATTAACATAATGATCGGCATCAAGAACGAGAACGCGTAATCTACAAACAAGTTCGTCTCGGCTAAGTCCTTGTTAGCTTTGGCGAAACGTTTTTTCTCGAAGCTTTGAGTGCTGAACGCCCGGACAACCAGGATACCGCTTAAATTTTCACGGGAAACCAGATTTAAGCGGTCGATCAAGCTCTGTATCATCTTAAATTTCGGCATGGCGACAAAAAACATAACCAGCATGGCTCCAACCATAACAAATGTGGCGAGAGCGACTATCCACGTCATAGACGTGCTCCTGTCAAGCGCTCTTATAATGCCGCCGACAGCTATAATCGGAGCGTAAATGAACTGGCGTATAGCCATCATCAGCATGGATTGTATCTGGGTAATATCGTTGGTGGTGCGGGTAATAAGCGATGAGACGGCAAAACGGTTAAGCTCGGCGTTTGAAAAATGCAGAACTTTTCGGAACACGGCTTCCCGCAGATCGTTAGACACGCCCGTAGCCGTTTTCGCGGTGAAATATCCCGCAATCAGGGCCATAAGGACACCAAGCAGCGTTAACAACAGCATTATCGCGCCGTTGCGCCAAATGACCGGCACATGCCCGGTCAATACGCCGTCGTTCACAATATCCGCCATATAGCTCGGCAGTATGAGCGCGCTGTACGCCTCAACAAAAAGAAGCGCGGCGGCGCATAGGATCATACCGGTATAAGGTTTCATATACTCAAAAATCTTTGACAAGCCGGGCCTCCAGGTCGATTTACTTCTTTGCTGATCCGTGTTACAATCAACCATTATACACTATCCCATAATGGTAGAGTCAAGAGGAAATTTCAAAAAAGGAGAAATTTTTGTGAGCCGGAAAAACAAATTGTTGTCAATAGGGGAAATTTCAAAGCTAACAGGGGCAAGCATAAAGTCGCTGCGCTATTACGAGCGGATAAACATACTAAAACCGGCCTATGTTGACCCTAACTCCGGTTATCGCTATTATTCGTTCAAGCAGGCTTATCTGGTTGGACTCATTACGTTCTATATAGAACTGGACATCCCCCTCAGGGAACTGCCCGAGTTTCTCAACGGACAAGACAGCGTAAACCTGGACGCTTTCTTGGCACACGGAAAAAAAGCGGCCCAGAAAAAAATTAAAACCCTTGAGAAGGGCTTGAAGCTAATAAACTTCTTTGAAAAGAAGATGGCGTCTCAGGAAAAATATACCTTGGAGCAGCTATATACACAAGAACTGCCCGAAAAGTACTTCTACGTGATTCCCTATGACCAGACATTTGACAACGCGGATCAATACGAGATAGTTAAGCTGTTCCGCAACATACCTTTCTACGAAGCTTACGAAGAAGCTTACGCCACCGAACAGCCGGAATACGGATTTTTGTACGAGTGCTCGCCTTCGGGAATACGCCGGTACAACTTTGCGGAAGTTCCGCAAAACGGGGTGTGGCCGGACTACAAGACCATCCCGGCCGGCAAGTACCATTGCAGGCAAAGCGAAGACCTCCAGATAGAACAATCCCGGGAAATTTTCAAAGACTATCTTAACGGCAGGGATTCATTCATAGCTATTGAAACAGACGCATTTCACAGCAAGCTCAACATTAGTAATCCCGTGGGCGAACTGAGGGTTATCGCTTTATAACGGCTACATACTCAGAATTTCTTCGAGGAAATTATAAGACAAATTGCAAAATTAGGCAATAATAAACAAATTTTAATGTAAAATTATGTTATAATTGCATATTGACAACAGGGGGGGTTGTAAAATATGTATACTCCAACCACATACATACTTGATTAAAGGGAGTTTAGCAATAGCAAAGGAGGGAGACTAAAGCAGTTGCAAAAATAAGTACAACTGTTGGTAATTTCAGCCATGTGCATAGTAGCAAATAGGTACGACTGCCGTCTGACTATTACCTCGGCTGTTAGCGGAAATGGTGTTAATCAGACGATTTAGAGAGGCAAGACCATCGTCCCTTTATACTAAGTTGCAATCTATCTCCAACAAATATATAATATAATCACGGAGGTGAATTGCCTTATGCGAAAACGTAAACAGGTTGCGAGTGACATTGAAGCAGTTAAAAATACAATGTATGAA
>WRAW01000042.1 GCA_009780015.1 Defluviitaleaceae bacterium
CGCTGGCGCTTCGGATACTAAACGTGTGCCACCGGCACACAGCATCCTTGCGTACCACTGCGGGTACGCTCAGTCCACCCCACAAAGCCAAAACCGGGCTTTGCGGGGACCCCGGGCGTCGTCGCCTCCTAGATTGGCGAAAAATCGCCTCGCCAATCCACCATCCCCACCTATGAACACAGGTTCTTAGAGATAGACAAAAAAACCGTGGAAGGCGAACCCTCCACGGTTTTTGCTGTTTTAAGCCTCCACGGCCGCGCCGGTGGGGCAGATGCCCCCGCATACGCCGCAGGAGATACACTCGTTCTCGTCGACTACATAGATATTGCCCCCGAGACTTATACACGTGACGGGGCAGGCGGGTTCGCAGGCGCCGCACAGTATGCAGTCGCTTGTGATTTTGTACGCCATTTGACACCTCCAATATGTATGTAAGTCTTAACGAGAACAGCCGGAAATATACTTACCCTTCAACTATCGCGTTGGTTGGGCAGACGCCCGCGCAAGCTCCGCAAGAGATACAGTCGGCTTCACTGATAACATAGGTTGGGCTTCCCGAGGCTATGCACGAAACCGGACATTCGGACTCGCAAGCGCCGCATGCGATGCAATCGTCGTTGATCTTGTACGCCATTATATCACACCTCCCATTATGTAGGTTAGTTGCCGCGAACGAAGTTGAAACCGGCTCAAGCCGCACCGGAAAATTCGCATAAGCCGCGCGAATTTTCGGCTTGCTTTCACAGTATTCAACTGCGTTCGCTTGTACATCCGAAAACCAGACAATCCGGATGCAATTCTAATTGTAGTACAGTTGGGTCAAATTAGCAAGAGTTAGTTTGAGGCATTGAAGCTTGCTGTTACTTTTTCAGCGCAGGCGTCGAATTCTTCGGCGGCGGGTTTTGCGGCCGACCACCCGAATTTTACGGAATCGCCGTCGTAGCGGGGGATCAGGTGTACGTGGTAGTGAAAGACAGTCTGACCGGCCAGAGAGCCGTTGTTCTGGAGGATGTTTATGCTTGATGTGCCCAGCGATTTGCTGAGGGCGCGTGCGGCTTTTACGACAAGGCGCTGCAGGTTTGCCGCGGTGTCTTCGGGTATGTCGAATATGTTCTCGAAGTGGAGCTTTGGAATGACCAGAGTGTGGCCAAGGCTCGAGGGGAATTGATCCAGGAGAACCATAAAGTCGTCGTTCTCATAGATTACGCGGCTTGGGAGCTCGTGATCCGCGACTTTACAGAATATGCACTTGTCGCTCATTTCATGCCTCCTTAATGTTATAGCCTGTCTAATAACTTTTCCCTATCGTCTTTGCGGTTGATTTTCCGCCTTTCGTCGTCACCTTCTCCACCTACGCTGGCGCTTCGGATGCTAAACGTGTGCCACCGGCACACAGCATCCTAGCGTACCACTGCGGGTACGCTCAGTCCACCCCACAAAGCCAAAATCGGGCTTTGTGGGGAACTCAGGCGTCGTTACCTTCTCGATTGGCGAAAAATCGCCTCAAAAATCTTCTCGAAAAACTATTGTCGACACACCCTAGAACGGCGAAAAATCACCTCGCAAATCCGACAGGAAAAAGATATTAGACAGGTTCTTAGGCTCTGAATCCTCGGCTGGTGTCCTGATCGACGTATTCGTCCAGTTTGCCGCCTGTGTAGGTCAGACCGGCGTAGATATGCTGGCTGGGGTTCAGCACGGCCTGCTTGACGTTTTCGGGGACGTCGGCGGCCTCGGCTTCGCGGTAGGCCAGCATCAGCGGCTCGAATATCATGCGCGCGTCCTGCAGGCTCGAGCGGTCGCCGGAAAAGTACGCCTGGACAAGGAGCTTGTCGGCGAAGACGTACAGCGAAAAGAGCTGCCGGGCGATTTCGTTGTCCATGTCGAGGGCGGACAGCAGTGTTTGCAGCGTGTAGCGCGCCTTCTCGACGGCGGCTTTATAGCCGTGCGTGTCGTCTTCGCCGCACATTAACGCCTGGTCGATGCGCTCCAGCAGTATTTCGTAGGTTATGACGCAGAGCTGGGTTTGTGACGCGCTTGAGATGCGCGCGGTGTAACTTGCTGTGTCTATGGGCATGTAGGGGGCTCCTTGTGCTCGGGTTTGAGTTCCAGGCTGGCTTTGTCGGCTTCGTCCACGAACTTGGCGAAGGCCGAGGCTATGGCCAGCAGCTTTGCGTGGTTGTCGCTTACGGGCTTGTTGTTAGCGCTCATGTGCTAGACCCTCCAGCCGACGGAGTAGTTCGGAAGGGTAACGCGCGGCGACATGTCTTCCTCGAGGGAGGGGTATGGGTCTTCGGGTTCCCTCGAGAAGCTGACTGAGATTTCGTGCTCGGCGAAACCGGCCTGCGCCAAAGTGTCCGCCAAGCGGGCGGGAAGCGTGTCGGCCTGGGTCTGGAGGAAGTCCAGGGATGCCTGGTCGCTGCCCGAAATGTGGAGGGACAGGCGGGATTCGCCGATTGTCGCGTAGCCGAATACGTTGCCGAGGTTGCCGGTGTTCAGCGCGAACAAGGCGTGGCTTTCGCCGGCGTGAGCCAGGTTGCGCGCGTTCAGCACGTACATGTTAAGGCTGGCTATGCGGTCGTGCAGCTTGATTGGGAATGTGTAGTCCGCGCCGCCCTGCAGGTTCGCGGCGGCGCTCTTGACGCGGATCGCGGAGCGCAGCAGGCGCAGGTCTTCGTATGGAGCCAGGGCGGAAGACAGCTCGCCGGATGAATTCGGCAGGTTGTCGATCTCGAGGCTGTCCAGAGCAGTTCCCAGCTCCGATGTGGCGTCGGATTCGGCGGAAGCCTTGGAGGACGCGCCGTCGCGGGGGTTTGCGCTTGGCTCGGGCTTGTTAATGGCTTCGGTGATGCGCCGGCGCGCCTTGTCAAGCTCGTTGCCGATGTAGTACGGGTCGGCCATAAGTGCGGATAGAGCGGCCATTGTCGTCGGCGTCGCCTTGATGCCGTGAGCCTCCAGCCAGTGGATGGCCTTGGGCGGGGTTTCATATATTTGGTGGAAGCGGGCGTGAGCCTGCGCTTCGGCGTGTTTGGCGGCCTGGAGCTTGGCGGCTTCGGACTGCGCGCTTCTGTGCGAGGCTTCGGAGAGAACCTCTTCCAGAGTAATGTCGGGGCGCGACTCAACCTGTGACAGTACGGAGCCCAGTTCGCCCGGGGGAAGGTTCGGCACAAGCTCGCGGGCTATATAGCTTGCCAGATCGGGCTGGGCCGACGGCATTTTGAGTATGCTGCGGATAGTGGCGTTGCCGTTTACCACGCTGTCCAAAAGGCCCTGGTCTGTGCTCTGATAGATGAAGCTGTCCCTGCCGCCCCTGGAGTTGCGGTAGTAGTCGGCAGAGCTCAGCATATTGCTGAGGGTGAGTTCGCCCCCGCTCTTGTACAGCGCGCCAAGAGCCGCGGAGCCGTCGCGGGTGACTTGGTTTAGAACGCGGTAGAACGCGATCATTTTTTCGCGCTCGGACGCGGAAAGACTGTTTTCGCGATCCATCTGGGCTATATAGCCTGCGATCCTGTCGGTGTCGCTTACGCCGAAGGCGTCGTCCCAGCGCTTGATATAGGCGATTACATCGCGGATATGCATCTCAAGCGGATTCAGGCCGTCGCGGATTATCGACGCCGCGATGACGGGGTGCAGCCGTTCGGCCACGAAGGAGACCTCGCGGTCTATAAGCTTCATCTGCTCGATTTTTTCGGCTGTAACGGGTATGTTGTTCTTCGAGAGTATTTCGGCCGCGGATATGTTGGACGCGGTGGGCTTTACGCCGATGCCTTCCAGAAACGGCGCAAACTGATCCTTTACCTTGGCGAAGGAATCGCCAAGCTTGGGGTTTATGGTGGTCATAAACTCATCATAGCCGGACTTTGCGCGCTCGTGGCTTACGGAAGTGAGGATGGAGCTGATTGTGGGCTCGCGCTGGCCGCGAAGGAGGGTCAAATGCGCGAGGGTCGCGGAGCCAAGGGGATGGATGCCGCGCAATGCGTCCTTGGTGCGTTCCAGCAATGCGAGAGAGCTTTCGTCGGGAGCCTGAGCGGTGTACACCGTGAAGCTGCCCTGAAGCGCTTCGCGCCTGGCCTGTTTTACGTTCTCTAAAGCCTCCATCAGGGGCATTGTGTCTATGTCGATGCCCTTCGCAACAAGTACGTGCGCGGCTTCAAAGGAGAGCTTGAGGCGTATTTCCTCCAGGTGGATGCGCGTCATGGAGAGGTATTTCTTGGAAGCGTCGTTGGCGGGCAGTTCATCCAGCAGGTTGTACGCCCCGTGCGCAAAGCTTCTTGCTACGTGGCGCACGGCGGCAAGCGTGGTGTGAGGGTTGCGCCCGTTGGTAATCGCCAGCGCCGTGCCGAGGTTCTCGTCGGAAATGTGCGATACGTCGGGGAAGCTATTTATGAGGTCGGTATAATATTCCGTCAGTTGCGGGGCGGATTCAGGCGGCGGCAGGGGGGTGTCTAGCTTGACGGTCAGCGGATCCTTGCCTATTGACATGGCAAGCGCCAGCAGGTCGAGAACTTGCTCGCGCGTGCCGGTGTTTGACAGTTGATTCAGGAAGGAAAGGCGGCTCAGGTTTTCGGGCGTGATATCCAGGGAGTGGCGTATCATAAACTGGGCCAGGGCTTTGTTATCCGCAGTGTTCTCGATATTCATCTGCGAGAAAAAGTCTTCGATAGCCTTTGAGAGGCCCTCGAGCTCGGCCGGGGATAGTGACGCCACACTGCCGGGTTTGGCCAGAGACCGGCCGGAATAGATATTCGCGATGTTAAGAGGGAGCTGTTCGCGAAGCAGGTAGACCTTGGCGTGGCTGGTAATGTCTCCCGGAGAACCGAACATCTCCATCGCGTTGTTGACTTGCTGGATGTTCTCGTCGGTAAGAGGAACGCCATGGCGCGAAAGAGCGTCAAGTATTTCGGTTTTGCCGCTGTACTGCGCGTCGGGGCGTTCGCTGTAGTTTGATACGGCGGCTTGAGCCTGCTTATCGGCGACTTTGCGAGCGTTGTGTATTCCAAGGTCGTTTATGATGCCTGAGAGCATACTGAAGCTTATTTTGTCGATGGAGAGACCCATTGCGGCCAGCGTGCCGGTTATCTGCGGGCCGACGCTGCGGCCCTGCGCCACTTGGCGGCGGATTGACGAGATCGCGCGTATGCGCTCAAGCTGCTCTTCCTGTTCGGAAGCCGGAGAATCGGCGTCGGAAACATAACCGTTCGCTTTGAACAGTTCCTTGGTGGACTGCGCGCGGCGGGAGTTTTCAAGCTGCGCGCCCTGGCGCGATTGTAATTGCTTGAGAACCAAGCTTGGTCGTCCGTTTTCCATTCTGCCCTCCAGAACTTCAAATGAAAGCTCGTCGCCGATATTTCCGCTGACAACCGACGAATCGGCCGAGAACTTCATGCCGTCCCTTGTTTGAAGGTGGTGCAGGCCGTTGTTTATGTCGGTTACGATTGCGCTTAGAATGTCGCCGCGCGAATGGGACGGACGGCGCGTACCTTGTCGTTCGGCGACTTGGAAGGGATTGCTTGGCTGGATAATGCTTGCGCTGTTCATGGGCTCTCCTTATTGTAAAGGTTAGGATAGAAGCTGCAATAATTGCAGCGGTCTGGCGTTTGCCTGAGCCAGTACCGCCATTCCTGCCTGGTAGATCACCTGATTCTTGGTGTATTCGACCATTTCCATGGCCATGTCGGCATCGCGGATTCGGGAAAGCGAGTCGCGCATGTCAACTTCGGCCAGGTCCAGGTTGGTTACGACGTGTTCCAGGCGGTTTGTGTATGCTCCTATTTGGGCGCGGACTGCCGAAATCCGGTCTGTTGCGCCGGGTACGGCGGCTATGGCGTCTTGCGCGCCGTCTTGGGATTGTACGTTTATTCGGCTGATACCAAGCATCAGCGAGTTGACGCGTGGGATTTCCATGCGGAGGTTCATGTCGGTATTTGCGCCGATTTGAGCCGCAAACGGGCTTTGCAGGGTTATTACCTCAAAGGAGCCGAGAGGGACGCCGCTGCGGAGGGCCAGTCGTATGGTGTTGCCGGAAGTGTCCGCGATGGTTAGCTGTTCACCGTCGCTGGCATAGGTTGTGCCGGGCTCAAGTATACCGCCAAAGTTGGCTATTGACGCGTCCGAGCCCAGTGTTGCGGCGGCGTCCAAGCCAAGCGCGGCCAGGGCGAGCGGATCGCCGGAAATATCCAGTGTATGGCGGGAACCGCTGTACAGCGCCTGGATAGAACCGAGCAGGCTGGGCACAGGAGCGTCGGTCAGCACAAAGTCGGAGACGGCCAGCGCTTGCACGAGTTTTGTGCGCAGGGAGACGGCATTGTCGGAGGCGTCCAGCGTGATTGACACGCCGTTGATAGTGATGATCCGGCCTTGGAGATCCGGATTTGGCAGTGGGTTTCCGGCGCCTGTGACCAAGGTTGTATGTGTTGGAAGTGCGGTTAGCTCAAAGCTTAAAGCTCCAAAGGGCAGACTTCGGTCTACGCTTACTACGTCTATGAATGATATGGGGCCTTCGGTAACTATCACGCGGCCGGCGTCGCCGTTCAGCAGTCTGATCCGGTTGTATTCGGTCTTGGCCGCGGTCTGGTCGATTTCGTCGATAAGCATGGCTATTTCCTGTTGAATCTTTTGCAGGTCTTCGGAAACCAGCGTTTCGTTTGCCGCCGCTAAGGCAAGGACCTGAATTCGGCCCAGCATTGAATGAATTTCGCCAAGCGCGCCGTCGGCGGTGTGAAGCGCCGAGATAATGTTCGATGAACTCTGGCTGGCTAGCCCTGTACCCCGAGCCTGGCTCAGCAGCCTGTTGGAGATGGCCATGCCGGCGGGGTCGTCGGCCGAACGGTTTATGCGCAGTCCCGAGCTAAGGCGGCGGGAGGCTTTCGTGATGCCTGTGTCCGCGCGCTGAATATTGGCTGTCGCCCTGAACGCGCTTTTGTTGTATCCTATTTTCATTGTGTCGCACCTCTGATGTCGTAGGATTTAAGTTCCTAAATATTCTTCGCCAAAACAGGTGTAAAACATTAGTATTTTTTATTGTTGGCAAACATTGCATGGGTGTGTTATAATTGTGTCATAATTTCCGAATATGTTAGACATGCTTGATACACACGTTGCGGAGGAACTGAATATGAATACCTACAGGTACAAGATATTTGACCCGAGCGGCAATGTTACGGCTCTGGTTATGGAGCTTGTGTATGATCCGGGGGATAGGCGAAGGATACAGGACGCGATTCTTGAACGGCATAAGGATGTGGAGCAGGTAGGGTTCATCAGTGAGGACGCGGACTTGCCGGAGCTGTGGATGACCGGCGCGGAGTTCTGCGGTAACGCTACGCGCGCCGCGGCATGGCATTATATGGGGGGCTTGCCCGGCGAGATGAAGATACGGGTTGCCGGAGTCGACGGCGAATTAGGGGTCGGCATTGACGACTCCCTCGACGTATGGGCGCAGATGCCGGTGCTCAGGGATAAGTGGAATATGCAGAGAATCGGCGAGGGCATGAGGCTCGTGGAAATGGAAGGCATTGCTCATCTTGTGGTTGCGCAGAGGCAGTCGGCTAAATATCTCAAGAAGTTTGACGCGGACAGCGAAATGTGCAAGGAGAAGCTGAAGGCATCCGCAAGGGAGCTGCTGGAACGTCATGAACTGTTTGACAGAGACGCTTGCGGCGTGGTTTTTTGTGAGAATGTGCTCGATCTGCTGAAGATTCATCCGTGTGTGTTTATCAATTCGGCGGGAACCGCATACTACGAGATGGCGTGCGGGAGCGGAAGCGTCGCCGTAGCCGTGGCCGCCGCGTTCTTGCGCGGAAAAAGCGTAAACCTGCCGTTGCTGCAGCCGTCGATGAAAATTATCGAGGCGTCTGTAGAGCTTCGCGGCGGAGTGATAAGCGAGGCGACGATCCGTGGAAGAATATCCGAAACGGGCGGAGTCTTTGAGTTGGAGGCTTAGCTGATGCGTAGTTCAAGAAAGGCCGAGAGCCTCGAAGGGTTTGGCGCTTTCGCGCCGAGGGATTGGATATCATGTATATATCTTGCAGTCGTGGTAGGCGTTGTGCCTCTGATCGTGCGGCTGGCGCTGGTCAACGTAAACGCGGACGAATATGCGGCATCCCACATTGGAGAACAGGTCTTCGACGTGTTCGTATATAACAAGAGCGTCGTGCTTATCGGGGCTACGCTCTTGGCGGCTGCGGCTTATGCCTTGTTTTACAATAGCCAGAATGGTGCGCTGGCGGACTTGCGTTCCCTTTTTACTTTCAAAAAGGGAGACGTGTTGGCCGGGCTGCATGTGAAACTGGCGCTGCTGCTTGGCGTGATATTCGTGACTTCGGCGATAGCCAGCGACTACAGGTATGCCGTTCTCTGGGGCGCGACTCAGCGCTTTGAAGGTCTGGCCGTTCTGCTTAGCTATATCGTGATATTTTTTGCGGCGCGCAGCTTTTGCCGTACGCGGTTTAAGGCCGTAATCATGCTGATTATCGTGGCGGTTTCTTCCTTGGTGATTGGCGTGCTGGCGGTACTGCAATACGTCGGCCGCGACTTTTTTCTGAGTCCGCTGGGCACTCGGCTCGCGTTCGGTCAATTTTACCGGGAAGGCGCCTCCTTTGACGCTCACTTTGTTATGGCGTATTCTACGCTGTACAACCCTAACTATCTTGGACAGTACGCGGCTATGATTCTTCCTCTGTTCGTGTTTGGCGCGCTTGCCCTTGGGCGGCGCTCGAAGCTGGGCTGGGCGCTTGCCGCGCTCTGCCCTTTGATGCTGGTTTCATTGCTGGCGTCGGGTAGCAGCGGAGCGCTGCTTGCCCTTAGCTCGGGCGTGGGGCTCGCGTTTGTGATGCTTATCGCGTTCTTCATGCGCAAGGGCTTTACGAGGATCACGCTCATAGGCTTGGGAGCGGCTATTGCGGCGACTGTCGCCGTTTCTTTGATACCCGTTGTTAACTATAATATACTTAGGATGATCGACAGGTTCGCCGGAGGAACTGACGTGGAGGCGTTTTTCTTCCGAGACATAGCTGTGGGCGGCGGTTTCGCGTCGATTACGACGCGCTACGGCGAGCTCAGGATTTCGATTGACGAGGCTGAAGCGGGACTATACCTGAGCTTCAGCGGCGAGCGGCTCGAACCGTCCGAGGTGACTGTGGCGGATGCGGACGCGAATCTAAGCGAGTCAATCTTCAATGTGCCGTACGCAGGCAGGGTTGCGCTGATCACGAGCGGCAGCGTGATTGTGTTTTCGACCAGGAACACGGCGATCAATTTTTACGTAAGGCAGGACGGGGAGTTTTTTGTCCTTACCGCGACGGGGGAAGTGGTTGACATCGATGAACCCGTGCCCGCCCTCGGATTCGAGGGGCACGAGGCTTTCGGCAGTTCTCGCGGACATATATGGTCGCGCACGCTGCCCGTGGTACTTGCCGCACCGCTGCTTGGCTACGGGCCTGACGCGTTTTCGTTCGCGTTTCCTCAGCACGACCTGCTTGGTAAGCTTCATTTTCACGACGATCCGTACATCATTATAGATAAGCCCCACAACATATACTTACAGTTCGCCGTAAACACCGGGATAATTTCGGCGCTGGTTCTTACGGTTCTTATCGCGCTGTTTGGCCTTAGGGCCATGTGGCGGATATTCATGGATTCGTCTCAGACGACGTTCACAATGTACCTGCGTCTGGGGCTGCTCGTGGGGATGTTTGTGTTTGCCGTTTCGGGTCTTTCGACGGACAGTAACGTCAACACGTCGCCGGTATTCTGGGGGTTGCTTGGTATGGGTTATGCTCACGTTGATTAGGATAGGGTGCAATGTTTAGATACAGCAAGGACAGACTGGGCAAGATAATATTGTACATGGCTACGGATGGCGCGATGATAACGCTGTCGCTTGCGGTCGCTACGTCGTTGTGGTTCGAGGGGACTGTTCCCGGAAGCCACGCCCTTGGCGCGCCCGAGGGGGCGTGGACGCTTTTCGGTGTGCTCGCGGGGGCGGCGGTCGCTGTCTGTTTTGCGGTGTCGTGGGCGTTCCGGCTATACAACAACCTCTGGAAGTACGCCAGTATTGATGAAGTATTCAAGATATTCCTGGCCACGGTGATAACGTTTCTGCTGATATACGCTTTTAATCTGGCGGTGCTGGAGGAAAACCGCGAGGTCATATTCACTCGTCGGCTGTTCTTCCTGGCGTGGCTTATGTTCTTCGTGATGTACACATTTTCGAGATTTGGATACCGCGCGGTAAAGCGGGTGTTTGTGTATGTCGGCCACGTGATGTCGTCAAAGGCGGGGATGCGGCGCGTAATGGTTGTCGGCGCGGGTTTCGCGGGCTACGGCGTTGTGCGCGGGATGCTCAGCCAGACCATACGCGACAAAATTCCCGTGATAATTGTAGACGACGACGCAAGCAAGAACAACACCAACATAATGGGTGTTCGTGTGCTGTCGCAAATAGACCGCATAACCGAGCTTTGTGAAAAATTCCGTATCGACGAGATCATAATCGCCAAGAACGCCGAGCGTGAGGAAGATCTTCGCGGTATAATATCCCAGTGTACGCTGACGGACTGTTCTGTCAAGATACTGCCGCCCATTTCCGACATAACCGGAGACGGCGCAATTGGTGCAATTGCCGGAAAAGGCGCGGCAAACGCGCCTATGCTTCGCGACCTTAATATATCCGACCTGTTGTTCCGCGAGGAAGTAACCCTGGATGTGAAGACCATCAGAGACTATCTGGCGGGGCGGGTTGTAATGGTGACGGGCGGCGGCGGCTCGATAGGGTCTGAGCTGTGCCGGCAGATCACTGCCTTTGGCCCGGAGCGCCTGATTATATTTGACAATTACGAGCACAACGCGTTTATGCTCAAACATGAATTAATCCGCCGCTTTGGCGATAAAATAAGGGTAAGTATTCGGATCGGCTCCGTCCAGGACATTGGGCGGCTTGACCAGGTGTTTGCGGAGTTCGAGCCGCACGTAATATTCCACGCGGCGGCGCATAAGCACGGGCCGTTGATGGAGGAAAACCCCGGCGAAGCCGTAAAGAACAATGTCTTCGGCGCCCAGAACGTGCTGGAGGCGGCGCATCGATTCGGGGCGCAGAAATTTGTGTTGCTTTCCACGGACAAAGCCGTAAACCCAACCAGCGTCATGGGCACAACCAAGCGCATAACCGAGATTTTGATGCAGGATATCGCGCGCGTGTCGAATACCAAGTTCATGGCCGTGCGCTTTGGCAACGTGCTGGGAAGTATGGGAAGCATACTGCCGCTGTTTCAGGAACAGATCGAGGCCGGAGGACCGCTGACCGTTACGCACCGCGATATCGAGCGGTACTTCATGACCATCCCCGAGGCCGTGGGGCTTGTGCTTCAAGCCGCGAGCCTCGGCAAGACGGGAAGGATATTCGTGCTGGACATGGGCAGTCCTGTAAAGATCGACGATCTCGCGCGCAATTTCGTGAAGTTGTCGGGGCTTAGGGTCGGGAGCGATATCGAGATCGCTTACACGGGTCTGCGCCCCGGTGAAAAGCTGACCGAGGAACTCTTCACGGAAGAGGAACGCGTCGGGATGCAGATGACCTTCCACAAAAAAATATTTATGACGAAGCCGAGTGAACACGACAGCGCGCGGCTCAAGGCAGACATGGAGCGGCTGCTTGAGGCGGCGACCAAACGGCCGGACGACCTTCACGCGGCGCTTAAACAGATTGTGCCGAATTTCAAAGAGGCTGACAATTCATAGACAGGGAGCCGGATATGTATTCGATATTGAAGAGGGTCATTGATCTGGGGCTTGCGATAGCGGCCTGCATTGTGCTGGCACCTTTTATGGCTCTGCTGATAGCGATGATAAAGCTCGACTCGCCCGGGCCGGTGATATTCAGGCAAAAGAGGGTTGGGCGCGATAAGCATCACTTTGATATATTGAAGTTCCGCACAATGCGTATTGATACGCCCAAGGACGTCCCCACGCACATGCTCAAAGACCCCGACGTGTACGTTACACGGGCTGGGAGGTTTCTTCGGCGCACATCGCTTGATGAGCTGCCCCAGCTTGTGAACATAATCAAGGGCGACATGAGCATTGTGGGCCCGCGCCCCGCGCTGTGGAACCAGTACGATCTTATCGGCCTGCGCGACAAGTACGGCGCGAACGGCATACGTCCCGGGCTTACCGGCCTGGCCCAGATTATGGGGCGTGACGAGCTGCCCATAAAGGTAAAAGCCCGTTACGACGTCATCTATTGCCGCAAAATGTGCCTAAGCCTTGATATTAAGATTATTTTGAGGACGTTCGGCAATGTGATACGCGCACGCGGGTTGCATCATTAGGAGATGGGCATACTTATGAAGAATATCCTAATAACAGGCGAGACGGGCTACATAGCGCGCAAGCTGCGTCGGAGATTAGTCGAAGAAGGGCTTGACGCGGAGTGCGTCTCGATTCGGGACAAGCTTCCGGCAAACCTATGCGAATATGATACAGTCGTCCATTGCGCGGCCATGGTACACACAAGGCGCGGCGGCGAGGCCGAATTCTACAGGGTTAATACGGATTTGACGCGACGTCTGGCTCTGGCTTTTAAGAGAAGCGGCGGCGGACAGTTTATATTTATGAGCACTATGGCGGTGTATGGCAAGACGGGAAGTTTGGGCCGCCGTGAGGTTATCGACGAAAACACGCCTGCGCGGCCGTCGGGCGGCTATGGCAGGAGCAAGCTGCTGGCCGAGCAAGCCCTGCTTGTGCTGGAAGACGACTCGTTTAGAGTCGCTATCCTGCGCCCGCCTATCGTTTACGGCAAGGGCTGCCCCGGCAACTTCAGGACGCTGGAGCGCGTCGCGCGCATCGCCCCCATATTCCCCTATGTGTATAACGAAAGGTCGATGTTGCATATCGACAGATTATGTTGTATAATATATACAATTATTAACGAGAACCGGCGAGGTGTTTTTCACCCGCAGGACAGCCGTTACCACTGCACGTCGAAAATTGTTCGGAAGCTGGCCTTGGAGCGTGGACGCAGGCTTATGCTGTCCAGGACTCTGGGTAAGCTCGTGAGCCTGATTGATGTTGGAGCAACCAGGAAGGCTTTCGGCAGCCTGGTATACGGCAGAGATTTTTCGGATAGAGATATTAGGAGGAGGAGTGTATGAGAGCGATAGGCAATATGAAGATACGGTCGAAGATACTGTTGCTGTTTGTGGTTGTTCTGGTCATATTTGTGACGGTTTTCGCGTTTTTTACGGTGAGGTTCCTGAGTATCAGCGGAGGTTTTCAGGAGTTTTTTAACCAACAGGTGAACAGTATAGCTTATGCCGAAGATCCGGGCAGCGTGGTCGCTGAACTTAGCGCCGGAACTTCTCTATTCCTGGCCTCGATTGCTTATTTGAAGATACTAAGCGGAATATTGCTGGCTGCCGGCGTGATTGTCACGGTCTTGTTGGTGTACGTTGTCTCGAGGATGATATCGCGCCCGATAGTGGACTTGGTGGATACAATGGACGAGATAGCGCGAGGAAACTTCGACGTTGCCGCCGGAAGCAACGGGAACAGCGAAGCCGACCGGCTATCAAACTCTATTGCCAATGTTGTGGATACGCTCCGAGTCTTCAAGTCCTCCGTAGTCGATTTGCAGGCCAAGTTCGATGCTGGCGACTTTGAGGCGGCTGCCGATGCCGGCAAGTTTCAAGGCGGATTTTCGGACGTCGCGAAGGTGATGAACGGATTCATGGAGTCTGTGAAGCGTGACATGCTGCAGGATGTGGTCATGATAAACTCTTTCGCCGACGGCGATTTCGACTACAAGATTGTGGAACTTCCCGGCAAGAAGGCTGTCAAGTCCGAAGCCGTCGCCCGGCTCAAGACGAACCTCATTAACGTCAGCAAGGACGTGGCCGAGCTTACAAACATTTCTTCGAAGGGCAACATAAGCTCCAGAATAGACGAGTCGAAGTACCGGAATAACTGGAAGGATCTGGCCGCCGGGCTGAATGAGTTCCTTGACAGCACCGACAAGCTTATCAAAGACGTGATCGACACCACCGAAGCCATGTCGCGCGGAGATTTCAAGGTAAAGATGTATGGCGAGTACCAGGGCGACTTCGCGAAGCTCAAGGAGACCGTCAATCACACGCTGGATGATGTTTCGCAATATATTAGGCAGATTTCGTACGCCTTGAACGAAATGGCCGAAGAAAACTTTGACATTCAGATGACAAGCAGTTTTAGAGGCGACTTTGAGACAATCCGGCTTGCGCTTAACGATATCATCGAAAAATTCAACAGGGTTCTTGGCGAGATAAACGTTTCGTCGGAAGAGGTTTCGGAGGGCGCGAGGGTTATATCCGATTCGTCGATGGCGCTGGCGCAGGGCGCTACCGAGCAGGCCACATCGGTGACAATGCTGGAGGAAGCGATCAAGCGTGTATCAGGGCAGATAAGGGTCAACGCCGACGGCGCGAAGAAGGCGGATGAGTCCGCTTCGGATTCGATAAGCCTGGCGGCGCTTGGTACGAAGGAAATGCAGCAGATGCTGGACGCAATGGAAGAGATCAATGTGTCTTCGGCAAACATATCTAAGATAATCAAGGTTATCGACAACATCGCGTTCCAGACAAACTTGCTGGCCTTGAACGCCGCCGTAGAAGCGGCGCGCGCCGGGCAGTACGGCAAGGGTTTCGCGGTTGTGGCCGAGGAAGTCAGAAACCTGGCGACAAGAAGCAAGCAGGCCGCCAGGGAAACGACAGAGCTGATAGAGGGAACTGTAACCAAGATTGGCGAAGGCAATAAGATGGCTAAGAACACGGCGGAATTTTTGCAGAAAATTGTCAGCGACATACAGCAGATATCTACTCTTATCGGTGAAGTGTCCAGCAGCTCTATAGAACAAGTGCGTGAACTGGAAAAGCTGGACGGAGAGATCAACCAGATATCCAATGTAACCTCGACAAACAGCTCGACAGCCGAGGAGCAGGCGTCTTCGGCACAGGAACTGTCAAGCCAATCGGAAGTCCTGCGCGACATGGTAAGGCGGTTTAAGATAAGGAAGGCCGGCGGCAAACGCATTGAGTCCAAGCCGGTTGGCTTAGCGCCACGGCAAGTTCAGGCGGCTCCATCGTTGTCGGCTGTACCAAAGGTAAGCGCTGTTTCTAATGAGAGCATATTGCCAAAGACAAGCGATCCTCGGACGGAAAAAGTGACAAGAGCCGAGAGTCAATCGACGGTTAAAACTGTCAGCAAGCCCATTACTAAGCATGACGCCGGTCATAATAAACCCGCGGCGACGGCGGCGTATTCCGATTTCGCGAAGACTACGGCCAAAACCGCTCCGTCTCCGGCGGCAATTTCAAAGCCGGCTTTAAAACCGGCAGTACCGCAGGCACAAAAGCCAACTTCAAAGCCAGTACCGGCGACGGCGCAAAAACCAGCCCCGAAGCCTGCGTCAACACCGTCTCCGGCGGCGAAGCCCAAGGTGAAGGCGGGAGATACGGCGGATTTGTTGAAAGATATGGACTTGACGCACGAAGATTGGGACGGCGACTACATCGTTCCCGAGCCCACGAAAAGAACGATGATATCCGCGGCTTCGCTCAAGCCGCATGACGCGGATAAGCCGGACGCAGAGCCGCCAAAGAAAGCCGCCGGAATCAAGCGTGACGTGGAAGACACGGAGGCGGCCAAGATATTCAACCGCAGTGATTTCGGCAAATACTAACGCAGCGAAACAGGTGAGAATCCGATATGAAAAACTCTTTTAAGACAAAAGGTGTTTGTTCCACGAAGATAGACTTCGAGCTGAAGGACGGAGTAATTAAGAGTGTTGAGTTCACCAAGGGGTGCGATGGAAATCTTAAAGCCATATCCAGTCTGTTAGTCGGAATGAACGCACATGACGCCGTCGCCAGACTAAAGGGCATCCAGTGCGGTAAGCGCCCTACCTCTTGTTCCGACCAGCTTGCCAGGGCTTTGGAGCAAGCGATTAACTAGGGTGTGTCGTCAATAGTTTTTCGAGAAGATTTTTGAGGCGATTTTTCGCCAATCGAGAAGGTGATGGCGACGCATACCCGCAGCGGTACGTCCAGTCCGCCCCACGAAGCCAAAGGCGGGCTTCGCGGGAGCCACGGACGCCGCCGCTTCCTAGCTTGGTGAAAAACTGCCGTGCAAATCCACTCTGCGTTTAAACCGGATGAACACTAGATCAGAGTATAAAATTCCTGCTTGAGCAAATAATAGTTGCAAGGGATGTCCCTTACAAATATTGTTTTTCAAGGAGGAACATGCATGAGTAACATGGTTGTTAACACTAACATTCTCGCTCTTAACGCACATAGGGCGATGAAGAACGTAGGTACGCAGCAATTTAGGGCATCGCAACGCCTGTCTTCGGGTTTGCGTATTAACAGTGCGGCGGACGACGCGGCCGGCCTTGGTATCAGTGAAAAGATGCGCGCTCAGATTCGCGGCCTTGACCAGGCTTCGCGCAACGCGCAAGACGGTATAAGCTTGATCCAGACTGCCGAGGGCGCGATGTCTACCATTAATGAAATGGTTATACGCGTTCGTGAGCTGGTTGTGCAGGCGGCAAACGATACTAACGCGCACAACGACGCCAGCACCCTTACGCTGGCTCAGTCCGACCGTGTAAGAATACAGGACGAGCTTAACCAACTTATGGACGAAATTGACGCGACCAGAGACCGTGCACAATTTAATACGCGTAATCTTATTGACGGAAGTCTCAGTTCATCTTCCGCGCCGGCGACTCAGCCGACTTACGCAAATTGGCAAGCGGCTTTAGGCGCCGGTAATATCGCTTTCGACGGCACGCTTGAAGTATTGCTTAACAGGCTGCACTCCGAAGGCCGGCTTGACTTTGGCGCTCATGCAAACGCCAGAGCTTTCGTTGAAAATTCCGCTACCGGTTTTTCCGGTCTTAACCCATTGGGCGCAGCTTTAGATCAGTTAAACAACTGGGCCGCGGCTTTCGGCGAACAAAACAACCAAGCGGCTGTAACCAGCTGGAACACTTTCGTAAGTGATTTTGTTCATACACCGGGCGGCGGTGGCGGGCCTGTAACGCCTCCTACCATTGGCGGGTCTCTGGCTGAGCTTGGCGGTACCGGCGGTACGCAAACGCTTGGAGCTGCTCTTGACACTTGGGCGGGCACCTTATCTTTAGCCCAGCTCAATACTCTAGGTAGTGAAATTTATGGTGGCGACTGGGTTGCTCTTACTGCGGCAGCTACCCCGGGTGACCATAATATTGCTACTGGCGAGATATATATCGACAATGTTACCAGCTTAGCTGACGTTCTGGCTGTTCTTAATACAAGCCCAGGTGGTGTAGCCGGTACAGCCGGAGGAACGTCGGCGGCAACTATTGACAGTATATTTGACAACTATCTGGCATATGCTCCCGGTCTTCAAGCCGCTCTTGACACATGGGCGCAAGGCGCTGTAGACACAGCCGGCGCTAACTTTACCGACTGGGCCGACTTCATTGCCTATAATACGGGGGCTGGCGGAGCCGGAGACACACGCCTTAACCAAATGTTTGCTGCCAGCGCCACAGTAGGCAATTCTCTGAGAAACACAATTCAAGAATGGCTGCTTGGCGGCGAAACAGGCGACCACGCGGACATTTTGGGCCGACTTAATGAACTGCACGGAGCTTTGGGCGGCCCCGGTGCCACGTTTGCTACCGCCGCCGAAGCCAATACCTTCTTCGGAACCACAGAGCTTTCCGATATTACTGCCGATGATTTAATTCAAGCTTTGGTAGACCAGGGTAGCAGCTTTGTTGATATAGCCTCTTGGGGCAGCACAGGCGCAGGCAGCTTGGCGGAAGCAATGAATGATTGGGCTGGGCTTCAAGGAGAATATGCAGATTTCGCCGAATGGAGCGCTCCGCACATGATCGGTGAAGCCGCTCCCGGAAGAACCGGCAATGCCCTTTGGTTCCAAATTGGTGCAAATGCCCGCCAAGGCGTTAGATTGTCGATAGAAGACGTCGGCGTAAACGCGCTTAGCCGTCAAGCAACGGTTGGCCCAGGCCCCGGACAAGTACGGGAAGGCTTTACCTTTGCCGACTTACGCACATCGAGCGAACTCCCGGGCAGCGCCCATACGCTTGGAGAGGGTGTACTACGTGTCAGCGGTGAAGATATAAGCGAATATATAAATGCCATAGACCTTGCTCTTGCGCATGTAACCGGCCAGCGTTCCGAGCTTGGCGCCATGCAGAACAGGCTTGAGTTCACAATACAGAATCTTGATATATCTTCCGAAAACCTGTCGGCTGCCGAGTCCAGAATTCGCGACGCCGATATGGCAAGAGAGATGATGAACCTGACAAAGACAAACGTACTTCAGCAGGCTGCTACTTCTATGCTTGCTCAGGCGAATCAGGCTCCGATGACTATTTTGCAGCTTCTTAGATAATTGATTTCTTGTGACGCGGAGAGATCCTCCGCGTCCTATACATAAGGTCTTGGTGTATGATTTGAAAAAACTCTTGCTAATATATAACCCGGCTTCGGGCAACGGCAATTTTAGAGAAGACTTGGATGACTGCGTGGAGGTATTCCAGCGCTGCGGCTACATGGTGAGCATATTTCGGACAAGCTTGGAAAGAGATGCAGGTTCACGGATAGAAGCTCTGATCTCCGGTGAAGGCGCCATGAACATCGATGCTGTGGTAGTTGCGGGCGGAGACGGTACTATCAGCCGCGTTGTTAACGCAATTATGCGAAGCGGCCGCGATGTGCCGATTGGTATTATTTCGGCGGGAACGGCTAATGACTTCGCGCGCTTTATTGGCGTACCGTCAGATGTCCGGGCCGCCTGCGAGGCAATAGCCGCGCGCAATCTTGTGCGGGTAGATTTGGGTCAGGTCAACGGCGGAAGCTATTTCATCAATGTTTGCGCGGCCGGGATGCTCACCAATATATCACATTACGTCGACCAAGACCTGAAGAACACGTTCGGCAAGCTGGCCTACTACATAAAAGGGATCGAGCAAATTCCGAGCTTTGTGCCGCTTCGCTTTAGAATAATTACGTCACATGAGGTATTCGAGGAAGAATTGTATTTCTTCTTCATCCTGAACAGCACCGGAGCGGGCGGTTTCGACCGGCTTTCACCGGCCGCGCGTCTGGATGACGGACTATTTGACTTTGTGGGATTTCGCGCGTTCCCAATACTTGAGCTACCGGCGCTGTTTATAAAAGTGCTGGCCGGCGACTATCTTGACGACAAGCACATATTATTTCTCCGCGACAATTTCTTTCGCGTAGAGTACATGCAGCCGCCCGGCGACGTTCTGCTGATGAAGGCGGACATCGACGGCGAAGTAGGGCCGCAATTGCCCATAGAGGTACGAAACATTCCTGGAGCGTTGCGGATATTTACGATGTGAATGGAGATTGACATGGATTTTAAAAGAGAACTCGCAGCCACGCTTGCGCAGGCGATAAACGCCGATTCCGATGCGGGCGCAGAGGTTGACGACATACTGAGCGCGATAGAAATTCCGCCCGATTCGCAGATGGGTGACTACGCCTTTCCGTGCTTTCGCCTCGCGAAGACTATGCGCAAGGCTCCGCAGATTATTGCGCGGGAGCTTTGTGAGACAATGGAGCTTCCGGCGTTTATCGAAAAGGTCGATGTAGCGTCTGCGTACCTGAATTTTACGCTGAACCGCAAGGAGTTCGTGCGTGAGGCGTTGCGGCGGCTACAGGCGCGGGGCGCCGACTACGGCAAGTCCGACATAGGCGGAGGGAGGAATGTCGTAATCGACTATTCGTCGCCAAATATCGCCAAAAATTTCCATATAGGCCACCTTCGTACGACTGTGATAGGCCGTGCGCTGTACAACATAATGAACTTTGTCGGATACAAAAGCGTGGGCATTAACCACCTTGGCGACTGGGGAACGCAGTTTGGCAAGCTGATTACGGCATTTGTGAAGTGGGGCTCAAAAGAAGATGTTGAGTGCGACGGAATTCAGGAGCTAAACCGCCTCTATGTACTTTTCCACGAAGAAGCAGAGAGCGACTCCGGCCTGGAAGACGAGGCGCGCGCATGGTTTCTCAATATGCAGAACGGCGACGAAGAAGCGCTGTCGGTATGGAAGTGGTTTGTCGATGTGTCTATGGCTGAGTTTGACCGCATTTATGAGATGCTTGGCGTGAAGTTCGATCATTTTACAGGGGAGAGCTTCTACAACGACAAAATGGACGTCGTGGTCAATGAACTGCGCGCCAAGAATCTGCTGGTACAGAGCGAGGGCGCGACAATAGTCGACCTTTCGAGCCACAATATGCCGCCGTGCCTTATACTTCGCAGCGACGGCGGAACTTTGTACCACACCAGAGATATAGCCGCGGCGCTGTACCGCAAGCGCACATTCGACTTTGCCAAGGCGCTCTATGTTACGGCGATGGATCAGAATCTGCACTTTGCGCAGCTCTTTCGCGTGATCGAAGAGATGGGTTACGAATGGGCGGCGGACATGACGCACGTGCCTTACGGTCTTGTAAGCCTCGAATCGGGCAAGCTCTCGACGCGCAAGGGCAATGTTATATTGATGGAAGAGCTACTGGGTGAAGCTGTATCCCGTACGCTGTCAATTATCGAGGAACGGAACCCTTCCCTTTCCGACAAGGAATCTATCGCGCGAGATGTGGGTATTGGCGCGGTTATATTTAACGACCTCTACAACAGCCGAATCAAGGATGTTGTGTTCTCGTGGGAGCGTGTACTCAGCTTCGAGGGGGAAAGCGGGCCGTATGTGCAGTATACACACGCGCGGGCGTGCTCAGTGCTCGAGAAGGCCGGAGTCGACGACAACTCCGACCTGATTAGCGGAATAGACTACTCGCTGCTTAGCGACCAAGCATCCTTTGATATCGTAAAACTTGTATACATCTTCGGCGACAAAGTACAGGAATCGGCGGCAAAGCTCGAGCCGTACGTAATAGCGCGCTACCTTGTAGACATGGCTCAGGCATTCAACAAGTTCTATCACGATAATCAGATACTTACAGACGACGCCGAGCTACGGGCCGCAAGGCTGGCTCTTGTGTATGCCGTGCGCGTCGTACTCAAGTCCGGGTTGGCCCTACTGGGCATTAACGCTCCGGTAAAAATGTAGAGGCTAGGGGAGGGAAATAATGACAGCGCTAGTATTAGGCGGAACGAGGTATATGGGTGTACACTTGGTAAACGAACTGCTGTCGGCCGGACATGACGTAACAATAGCGACACGCGGTAACGCCGCGGATTCTTTTGGAGACAGAGTCACGCGGATGATTATCGACCGTCAAGACCCGGACAGTCTTCGCAATACTTTTAAAGATAAATTCTATGACGTTGCGGTTGACAACATCGCTTATTCTTCAAATGAAGTCCGTTTACTTCTGGATTCGCTGAACACCAAAAAATATGTCATGACGTCAACGGTTTCGGTATATTCCAAAAATTTTCATGAGGGGATGCGTGAGTCAGAAGTCGACACAAAAACATTTCCTTTGAAGTGGTGCGACGAAAAGGATTTTTCTTATGATGAAGTGAAGCGACAGGCGGAAGCCGCGCTGTTTCAGGCATATTCGGGGCAAGCGTCCGCTGCGGTCAGGTTTCCCTATATATTTGGCAAGGACGATTATTCAAAGCGACTCTACTTTTATGTAGAGCACATTCTTCAAGGGCGGGCCATGAACATTGACAACATAAAGTCCCGCATATCGTTTATCAATTCTCTCGAAGCCGGTAAGTTTTTGGCGCATGTCGCGACGGGATCAGCGTTTGGATACATGAACGCAAGCAGTAACGGTACGATATCCCTTGAAGAGATAATCGGCTATGTTGAAAGGCGTACTTCCAAAAGGGCTCTGATTCAGGAAAATGGTGATGCGGCTCCGTTCAATGGAGCGCCGAGTTTTAGCGTTGACACGTCCATAGCCGCGGGAACAGGCTTTGAGTTCATGAACATAGATGACTGGGTGTACCCACTATTGGACTATTGGATTGATCTGCTGGAACGCAAATAACGATATTGACAAAATATACGAAATTTTTTGAAAAAAGGTATTGACAACGTGATTTCGCTGTGTTAAGATAATTTTCGCACTTTAGCACAGCGAAGGTGCAACCGAACCTTGAAAACTGAATAGGGGAGAAAGGTAATTCGTTAAGGGAGCGAGTTAGGATACAGGGGAGTCTGAGAAGCAAGGGTATGCGAATGGATCACAGAAGGTGTGAGAAAGGAGTATAG
>WRAW01000043.1 GCA_009780015.1 Defluviitaleaceae bacterium
TACGCAAGGAGCTGACGACGACCCGGGGTCCCCATAAAGCCCGGTTTTGGCTTTATGGGGTGGACTGTGGCGGAAAACCAGCCGCCAAGACGGCGTTTTGGCGTACTGAATACAGGTTCTAATATCCAGATTACTTCACGCGAGTCGCAGCGCGAAGCAATCCAGATAACTTTTTACGTGAATCTATAAGCGCTTGCTGTTATTGGCCTAAGCCAAATTCTTCAAGAGCTTCCGATATGGTTTCATACCAGAAGCTTACATGCTCAGTCAGCCATTCCTCGGTAACGGTGTCAAACGAGTCAATCCCCGTAGTTTGGCGCAAGTAATCCTGATATTCATCCGAAAGTATGGCGGTGTTAATCCGTTCTTTAAGATACTGTACTATCACCTCGGGAGTATCCGCGTGAACCGAAACAAAAATGGTATTATTAAACCGGCCGACGCTATTAACTCCAAATTCCGATATTACCGGAATACCCGGCGACATGAGGTCGGGCTCATCGGCAAGGACAATGACGGTCCTGGTAGCGCCGGACTCGGCATTCGGACGGGCCATATGAGGCGGAATAACGCCAAAATCTATTTCGCCGTTAAGTACGGCCGCTAAAACTTCGGCTCCTCCGACATATGGTACGAAAGTTCCGGCTGTACTTCCCAGCCCGTCAAGGGCGGATATTATGGCCAAATGTGAGGTTGATCCGGGGTTGGTTGCGCTGTAATTAAAACTTTCGCCGCTTGTAACAAAAGAGACAAAGTCTTCGGCGCTGTGTATGTCCGAGTCTGCGCTTACAACAACCGGAAAAGCGTAGACCGGCATGAGCATCGCAATATGACGGAAATCCGACGGGACATAGCCCGTGTGGATCAAGGCGGGTTGGGCAACCATACCGCCTGTGTTGGTTGTGAGAATTGTATATCCGTCCGCCGCGCGGTTCGATGCCTCGAGTATCCCCGGAACATTGCCTGCGCCCGGAATATTTTCTATCATGATATTTGCTCCAAGGTCAACCGCTTCCATTATTACGCGGGTGGGAAGGTCAAGCGGAGCTCCGGCCGGCGCGGGGACTATCCAACTGATATTTCTTGAGGGGAAATTTCCCAGGTCCGCCGCGGTATCCGTTTCCGGGGCGTTATCCGAAGCGACGGCATCGGCAGGAGCCGCCGGGGTTGCGGGAGCTGCGCATCCATAAAGGCCGGCTGACATAGCGACAGCCAGAAGCATCGCGGCAATCTTTGTTTGAATTCTGAATTTCATTAAACAACTCTCCTAACGTTCGTAAAATTTAGAACTTGCGGTCAATAACCGAAATGCTGGCTGGAAGAGGCGATTTTTCGCCAATCTAGGAAGGAGCGACTGACGACGAGTGGCGGAAAATTGACCTTCCAGACGGCGTTGAGTGGTATTGACCGCTGGTTCTTAGAATAAGGGTTTGTAAAATCCATTGTTAGAATACTGTTTTTATAACGCCTCCTCAGTAAAAAAATAATATGAGCGATAATGCCATTTATGTAACTGGTAGTAATGATAATACCATTGTATTTAATATATCATCTTTAAAGATTCATGTCAATGGTTTTATGCAGATTTCACAGCAATTTTTTGTGATAATTTTAACGTATCTGCGTTTTTGCAAGAACCTCCTGCAATACCAGAAGTATAATAAGCTGGAGAAAGATTGCCGTTATAAAACAAAATCGGTTGCTAAAACGCAACCGGTCTTGAAAGATATTTTGTTAACATTGGTTAATTAAGGAAATAAGGATCGTCCGCCGGGGATCGGCTCAAGGTCAGCGTATATTGATAACGGTCTCCACGGTAAACGGTTCTGGAGTAGAGCAGCGGAAGATTTCCCTCCGCGTAAGCCACCCGGCTCCTAACCAAAACAGGAGTCTTGCCGGTTACTTCCAGCAGGGAGCACTCCTGGGTATTGGGAAGGTCTGCGGTAATTGACTGCTCTGCGGAGCTTAGCTTATATCCACGCTGTTCTAACAGCCGGCAGATAATCACTTTTTTGAAATCAACCTCTCCAAGCTGATAGGCGACGCTGCGGGGAATATAAGTATAGTCGAGGCCCAGAGCGTGATTTTCTACAATAATTTGCCGGACAATCAGGAACATTTCAGGAGAGTCCTGAGCCTGCATAGAGGAAATTATCTCTGGAGGCGCAGCTTCATAGCCTTGTTTTACAATCGAGATTTTGCACTGCATACCCTTTACGACAAATTCTTCAACAAAGCCCAGCAAGCTGTCAAGCTTTGTCTCTATGCGTTTTGTAGCTACAAAATTGCCTTTTCCCTGCTTTTTGAAAATTACCCCGTCTTGCGCCAAAGCGTTGAGAGCCTGCCGTACCGTCACCCGGCTGATGCTATATTGCTCCGCTAACTCCCTTTCGCTGGGGAGTAGGTCTCCGGGATTATATTTGCCTTCCTCGATCATTTGCATAATAATATCTCCAAGCTGCTTGAACAGTGGTTTTCCGATCCTTGGATATAGCATGGGCACCTCTATCTCAATATTATAGGCATCTGAGCTAATGCAGAAAATTTTGAGATATTATACACTATCTGCAAGACCTTTTCAAGTTTATTTCTATAACTTCCCGTGCTGATACGATTCTTTACTTTTGTGCTTGATTCGCTTTACAAGAGTATGGTATATTTGTTTTGGCCGCTCAATGATTCATTTTAGATATTACATATTTTATGGAAGTCAATTAAACGTGGTCAACATAGAGCGTTGCAACCGGGAGCGGAAAACAACATAAGCGTAAATCAGACATGAACGGAGGAACGTTAGGAATGGTAAAAATGACTGCTGATCTGCAAAAAAGGTTTGAGGAGGAGCGTGAGCGGCTGCTCAAGAAAATTAACGTAGGCAAGGAATTTTTGTACCTGACCAGGGATGAGTGCGTCAAAGCAGGCCCGACGGTAGACGAGATTCTTGAAATTGTAGAGGAGACGCTTATAGCGCACGGCAGGCAGGAATACGAGATGCCTGCGAAAATAGGGGTTCATCCCTTTGACGAAGTGTTCTATCACGCCATGCCCGCGTACGTGCCGGGAAGGCTTGCCACCGGCTGCAAATGGATCGAGTGTTATCCTCAGAATCCCCAAAAATACAACATGCCGCAAACAACATCGCTTTTAACGATGAACGAAACCATGTGCGGCGCCCCTGTCGCCGTAATGGACGGCACATGGATTACCGCCATGCGCACACCGGCGGTAACTGTTTTGGCGGCTGCGAAGCTGCATCCCGGTGCGGAAACGTTCGGTATGTTCGGCTGCGGCGTACAAGGCGTCGAACATGTGCGCTTTGTCGTAAAGACGCTGAAGAAGCTCAAGAAGATTTATGTTTATGACGTGCGGCCCGACGCGGCGGAAGCGCTTGTTAACGTTTTGAAGGACGAAATTCCTGTTGAGATAGTTACAGGTGACTCTTTTGAGCATGTCGCAAAAAGTTGCGAGGTTCTGAGTTCCGCTACCGTAATAGTTCTGAAGCCGATAGCAGACGTTAAGGACGAGTGGATTTCCAAAGGACAGACGATTATTCCATGCGATCTCAATACGTTTTGGGATCCGAAAACGCAGCTTCGCGCCGACAAATATATTGTCGACAGTACGGAAGAGCACGAGTTGTTTGAGAAAATGGGCTACTTCCCTGACGGCTTGCCCAAGGTGTACGCGCAAACGGGGGAAGTTCTTGCGGGGCTTAGGACCGGCCGGGAAAGCGCCGACGAGCTTATCGTCTGCAGCAATATAGGCATGTCGGTGCTTGACGTTGCCGTCGGACAGACGGTTATGCACAAAGCCCTTGAAATGGGCCTTGGTGTACGACTGCCGTTTTAATCAACTTTACACTATAGGGGGTTAGTTAATGAAAAATCCAATCGCAACTATCGAAATGTCGTCGGGGAACAAAATTGTTATCGAGCTTTTTCCCGAAAACGCCCCGAATACTGTTAACAGCTTTATTTGGGTGGCGAAAAAAGGTTATTATGACAACCAGGACATAATCCGCATTGTTCCCGGATTTGTGGTTCAGAGCAGCTACCGTAATTTCGACAACCCTGAGCTTAACTACCTTATTGACGGCGAGTTCACTTCAAACGGCTTTGAAAAGGGGCTTAATAACGTTCCCGGCTGTGTCGCAATGGGCGGCGACGGAAAAAAATACGCCTCTTGCTGCGGCTTCTACATTACTTTGGAATACCATGCGCGTTTGGACGGAAACTACCCTGTATTCGGCAAGGTTATCGAAGGCTGGGATGAGGTAAGGCGTATCGAAAAAGTAGCGACCGAACCGGTGGACATAGGCAAGCCGGGCGTGGAGGTAAATAAGCCGATAGTACCGGAAACAATGGTCAAAGTTACTGTTGAAACCCATGGTGTAGAATATCCGGATCCAATATTGATACCCAACGAAAATTAATTACCCATATACACCAAAAAATCAGAGAAATCACATGCAAAATTTATGCTCAAATGATAGGGATCAAATTGATTGGATTGTTGCATATTTATTAACAATGCAATTAATACACAGCGAAGAAAGAAATTGACCAATCTATCAAGAGCTTTTTGCCGAAGTCTATGACATTTTACATTACTAACAATTATACCCTTATTGACTTTTAACAAGCAATAGGGGTATAATATTATAATTTACCTATATTCCGGCAGTCTGCATAGGAAATTTATAAAAAAGGGGTGAGTCCGTTGACAAGGTATGTAATCAATCGCATCTTTCTTCTTATTCCCATTGCGTTAGGCGTGACGTTCATAGTTTTTACTATTATGAATCTGACCCCAAGCGACCCGGGGCGCATTATGCTGGGTGAAATGGCGGACAGGGAGGCAGTATCCCAGCTTAACCGGGAATTAGGGTTTTACGACCCGTTCTTTGTACGCTACTTTAATTATGTCGCGGGAGCGGTAAGGCTGGATTTCGGGGTAAGTTTCCGCTCGGGAAGGCCGGTTTTTGAGGAAATTTTCCTCAGGTTCCCCAATACGCTCAACCTGGCTTTTCTCGCGGTGATATGCGCCGCGGCGGTCGGTATTCCGCTGGGTATATTGTCGGCTGTTAAGCAGTATTCGCACATAGATACCGTATCCAGAATCATTTCAATGCTGTTCGCGGCCGCGCCTGTTTTCTTTCTGGGAATGATGGGCATCTATATATTTTCACTCAGGCTGCAATGGCTGCCCGCCTTTGGGGCCAGTACCTGGGAACATTTCATCCTGCCGGTCATAACTCTTTCGATACCATCCGCCGCGTCGCTTCTGCGCCTTACGCGATCAACCATGCTCGAGACCATTAATCAGGATTATATCAGGACAGCCCGCGCAAAAGGCGCTTCCGAGCGCAGAGTTATTTTCAGGCACGCGCTGAAAAACGCGCTCCTGCCTATTATTACCATACTGGGCATGAACTTCGGGTTCCTTCTGGGCGGCGCGATTCTGATTGAAAATGTGTTTTCGATACCCGGCCTGGGGCAGTTGCTTGTTAACTCCATAAGGCTTATGGATATTCCGCAGGTAATGGCTTCAACGCTGTTTTTGGCGCTTTTGTTTACCCTGATTATACTTGTGGTCGACTTGATGTATTCTTTTATAGATCCGCGAATAAAGGCTAAGTATTCCAAAATAAAATAATATACGAACGGGGGAGGGCTGAATATGGGAACCGGCGAAGCGCATAACAAAGAACTTGTTATTGACGAAGAACAGACCACAGTGAAAAGAAACGGCCCGATGAAGGAAGCTTGGCGGCGTCTGCGCAAGAGCGTAACCGCCATGATTGGGCTCGGTATTTTGGCAGTGTTCGTTTTTCTCGCGATATTCGCGGATGTGATAGCGGATTATGAAACTGTCGTCATAAGCATGGACGGCACAAGAATGCTTCAACGTCCGAGTCTTGAGCACTTAATGGGAACCGATCACCTGGGGCGCGATATTTTTGCCCGGATAGTCCATGGCGCGCGTGTTTCTCTTACGATAGGACTGTTTGTTACCGGATTCGCTGTGCTGATCGGCGGCTTCTTCGGCGCAAGCACCGCCTATTGGGGCGGGTTGTACGATATGATAATTATGCGTATATGCGATATATTGCTCAGTATTCCGGGGGTTCTCCTGGGTCTTGCCATTATCGCGGTACTTGGCCCAAGCCTTATCAATCTGCTGATAGCGCTGGTTATAGCAAACATCCCAATATATACGCGGTTTATCCGTTCGACTGTTCTTACCATTGTCGAACAGGACTTCATTGAAGCCGCCCGCGCCTGCGGAACCAGCGACCTGCGGATAATCTACAAACATATTATCACAAATGTCACCGGCCCCATAATAGTTCAGGCGACTTTGTCGATTGCCGCTACGATTCTTTCGGCAGCCGGCTTCTCGTTCCTGGGAATGGGCATAGCCCCGCCGCATCCCGAATGGGGCGCGATGCTTGCGGACGCGCGCGGATATCTGAGAACGGATCCTCATTTCATGATTTTCCCCGGAATAGCCATAATACTTACAGCTCTCTCTTTTAATCTTGTTGGAGACGGCTTGAGAGACGCCCTTGACCCGAGGCTTAAAACATAGCGTATGATTGCTCTGTAACTGCGCATTATATAAGGAGGGATCATTATGCCGCGAGAGCTGATGTCCATTGAAAATTTAAGCGTAATATACAAAACCGATCTTGAGACGGTCAGGGCTGTCAACGGCGTAAGTATTACTCTTGAAAAGGGTAAGACCTTGGGAATAGTCGGAGAAACAGGCGCCGGTAAAACGACCCTGGCTCTTTCTTTAATGAGACTTCTGCCGAAAGCCACAGGGCGGATAACGGAAGGAAGAGTGATCCTTCAGGATCAAGACCTTTACAAATTGAGCGAAATAGAAATGAAGTCTATCCGCGGGAACTTGGTTTCAATGATTTTTCAGGATCCGATGACGTCCCTGAATCCCATAATGAAGGTAGGGGATCAGATAGCTGAGTCCCTTATCCTACATAATGACGAGAAGCTTACAAAGGAGCAGATTTCCGCGCGGGTAGAAGAAACGCTGACACTTGTGGGTATTCCGCCTTTTCGCAAAAACGACTACCCTCATCAGTTTTCAGGGGGTATGAAGCAGCGCGTCGTAATCGCCATAGCGCTTGCCTGTAAGCCTCAGCTTCTTATCGCCGACGAGCCGACAACAGCTCTTGACGTTACCATTCAGGCGCAGGTTCTGTCAATGATGGCGGATCTTAAAGAAGCTCTTGATACGGCCATGATAATGATAACCCATGATATTGGAATAGTGGCTCAGATATGCGACTATGTCGCGGTAATGTACGCGGGGGAGATTATAGAGTACGGTACTATCCAGGACATTTTTGACCATTCGAGGGAACATCATCCGTATACCGTCGGTCTTTTCGGAAGCATACCCGATCTGAAGCATAAAACCCGCCGCCTTTCCCCTATAGACGGGCTTATGCCTGATCCGACCATGCTGCCCCGGGGCTGCGCTTTCTCGCCGCGATGCCCTAAGTGCGAACCTTTGTGCAAGGATCAAAAACCCCCGGATCGCGATAATAATGGTCACCGAATACGTTGTTATTTTGTGGGAGGTGCGCAGTGAGTACACCGCTTACAGGAACTCTACTGGAAACAAAAGGCTTAAAGAAGTATTTCAAAGTTCCGGGCGGATGGCTTCACGCCGTTGACGGAGTTGACTTCAAAATTGAAACAGGCAAGACGCTTGGTGTTGTAGGCGAGTCGGGCTGCGGAAAAACGACGCTCGGCAGGATTATGCTGAAGCTTGTGGAACCTACCGACGGTCAAATCTTTTTTGACGGCAAGGATATTACAAAGCTTTCCAAGAGGGAAATGAAGAGCTATCGCAGCGATATGCAAATTATTTTTCAGGATCCATATTCCAGCCTGAATCCGCGCATGACGGTGGTTGATCTGATCGCCGAGCCCATGTGGGTTAGAAAGATATTTAAAACCCGCGCTGAGACCGTAGCCAAGGCAAAGGAGTTTATGAGCATCGTGGGACTGGCGAAGCGCCTCGAGACAGCCTACCCCCATGAGCTTGACGGCGGAAGAAGGCAAAGGATAGGCATTGCCCGCGCTCTTTGCCTCAACCCGAGGTTTATTGTCTGCGACGAGCCGGTCTCCGCCCTTGATGTCAGTATTCAGGCGCAGATACTCAATCTTCTGATGGATCTCCAGGAAGAGATGAAGCTGACCTACTTTTTCATTACCCATGACCTTAGTGTCGTAAAGCATATTTCCGACCATATAGCCGTTATGTATCTTGGGAAATGTGTGGAATACTCCCCAGCGGAAGAGCTTTACAAAAATCCGGTTCATCCGTACACCAAGGCGCTGCTGAAGGCTATACCGATCCCTGACATTTCCAATCGCCTGCAAAAGGAGCATATAATAAAGGGAGAGCTTACCTCTCCGGTCAACCCCAAGCCCGGATGCCGTTTCGTGGCGCGCTGTGAAGTCAGCCGTGACGACTGCACAAAGGGCGACATTCCGTTAGTCGAAGTCTCGCCTGGGCACTTTGTGTCCTGTCTACATATAGGTGAATGACTTTTTGCAATGGCTATTAGAACTTAGAATAATGAGGAGGTCTATTTATGAAAGCAAGAACAAAATTGTTGATGATGGTCATGACATTTGCCATGATTCTTGTTGTCGCGACAGGGTGTCTCCCTGGGCCGGCGGCGGAAACAACGGCTGAAGTGGACAGAGAAGACGACCGCGACACGCTTATTATCGCTTCACAGCTCGAGTTTCGGGTTATCGATCCTTTTAACTCTAACTCTTCCGCGGATGCGAACATAAGCGCCAGTGTATTTGACTCGTTGATTGCTATGGACGTCAGGGGTAATGCCTTCCCCCTTATTGCTCACAGTTGGGATATTTCCGACGATGGGCTCGTCTATACGTTCCACCTGAGAGATTACGTTTATTTCCATGATGGCTCGAAGCTTACGGCGGACGACGTCGCGTTCAGCTTTGACCGTATGGCGGTTTCCGCTTTCAGAACGGCTACGGCCAACCTTATCGACCATGTCAACGTATTGGACGATTACACCATCGAGGTTGTTCTCGTTGACAGAGCCGCCACCTTTATGACGGAAATAGCCAGCCAGTTTGTGGTATTCCCAAGAGAAGCCACCACAGCGCTCGGCGACGACTTCGCAATAAGCCCAATCGGCAGCGGCCCTTACAGGTTTGTATCAATGAGTCCAAGCGAGGTTGTTCTCGAGGCATTTGATGACTATTGGGACGGCGTGGCTCCGATCAGAAACCTTATTTATCTGGTAATCCCAGACCCATCCACCGCTCTTATCGCCCTTGAAACAGGTCAGGTAGACATACTCGACTTTGTTCCCGAAGCCTCGTTTTCAATAGTCGAAGAAAATCCCAATCTGACCCTGCTGCGTACGCCGTTTACCAGGCTGATGCAAATACACTTGAATACAGCCAGAGAGCCTTTTGACAATATTTTAGTTCGGCAGGCGGTTGCGCTTGCCATGGACAAAGAGCTTCTTGTTCAAGCAACCCTTGGCGGTTTCGGCACTGTCGCCTATGGTCAGATCAATGACCGTTACATCGGCTATCATCCGGGCATTGCCGCGCACGCTTGGCCGTTTGACCCGCAAAGAGCCAGGGAAAAGCTTGCCGAAGCCGGATTCCCGGACGGACAAGGGCTTCCGCAGATATCCATTACAACAATTGATATGTTCAGGATGCAGGTTGAGATGGTTCAGGCATTCCTAAGAGACATAGGTATGCACGTTGATATCGAAATCGTAGAGCTCAGCGCCTGGCTTGATATGGCGTCAAACCGCGACGTTCACATGGGTCTGATGAGCTGGACCGGAGGCGCGGACGCTTCTATCTACGACCGTATGCTTTCAAGGGACGGGGTTTCAAACACCGCGAATTTCTTTGACGAATATATCGAGGAATGGCTTGCGGAAAGCGTCAGAGAGCTTGACCCCGAAGTCCGCAGCGAGCTGTTTTATCAAATTTTCAGCAGGCAGCTTGAGCTTGTGCCGTATGTTCCTCTCTACTTCCCTGACACAGTCACCGCAGGACGTAATGACGTCGACTTCGCGACAATTCGTGATTTCTTGATATTCAAAGGCAACTTGTACAGCTTCAGATAGTTTTGCGCAGCCTAGCTCCGAGGCAAAGTCTCGGAGCTTCATTTTGTTTACAGCGATTTCGATTGAGATTGATTTAAAGTGCAGGATTGCTTAAACAAAAAAGCGCTGCGGTGTACGCGGCGCTTGATGTTTGTAGTCAGTTGCTGTTCCGTTGAGGTTGTTAAGCTGGGGATATTGTTGCGTATTCCGGGCGGCTAGTTATACTTCCTTTTCCTAGCGGCTTCGGATTTCTTCTTACGTTTGACGCTTGGCTTGTCGTAATGTTCCCTTTTGCGAACTTCTCCCATGATGCCGGCCTTTTGGGTTGCGCGTTTAAATCGGCGAAGAGCGCTGTCCAGCGTTTCGTTCTCTTTAACTTTTACCTCTGACATGTAAATCCCCCCCTCCGGTTCTGAGTCACCCGCACGGACGCAAACTTAATAACGACCATTATACACAATATGGCAGTGCAAGTCAACAACTAAATTTCTAATTTCAATTTGTGCAGCCGTCGATCCATCCAAGATAGTCGGAAAGTCCGCCTGTAATCGGAAGTTGGATAATCTCCGGCAATTCGTAATCATGATGCTCTCTGATAGCGGCGGATACACTTTCAAACAACTGTGAGCGCGTTTTGACAAACAGCGCGCATTCAGGTTCGGAGCAAACCTTGCTCTGCCATGAGTACACGCTCTCTATAGGGAACATCTGTACGCAGGCGGCCAGCCGCTTCTCGACGAGTATCGCGGCGACGGCGCGCGCCGAGTCCTTGTCCGCACAGGTCGTCACGACTAAGCAGTGTTCGTTTGACGCGATTATCATATGTATTTTCCCCCGATCTATTCACCGATGATTTTAACAAGCAGACGCTTGTCGCGCATCCCGTCGAATTCGCCGTAGAATATGGCCTCCCACGTGCCGAAGTCAAGTTTCCCGTTTGTAACTGCCACAACCGTTTCGCGGCCCATCAGTGTGCGCTTCAGGTGTGCGTCTGCGTTGTCCTCGTAGCCGTTGTGCGCGTACTGGCTGTGCGGCTTCTCAGGAGCCAGCTTCTCAAGCCAGCGCTCGAAATCCTGGTGAAGGCCGCTCTCGTTGTCGTTGATGAATACGCTGGACGTGATGTGCATTGAGTTTATAAGACACAGACCTTCTCTTATCCTGCTTTCGGCCAGCGCTTGCTCAACGTCGCGCGTAATGTTGACAAAGGCCCGGCGAGTCTTTGTCTTTATACGCAGTTCTTTGCGATAAGATTTCATAGAATTCCTCCCTGTTCCGTGGTATACTAACGACAAACAGCTAACATTATAAACTTGAGTTCGATGAAGTCGAACCGGCCGCGTAAGCGGCTGAAAATGCGAAGCATTTTTCAGGTTATCCGCAAATTGTGCGGATAAGATCAAGTTTCGATGAGAGGTTTTTGTTCATCGAACTTACGTTTATAACGGAGTGATAGATTGAATACCGACAATAACTCAGAAGCGCTGGCACGCATGAAGGAGCTTATTTCTATCCTTAACGCCGCCGGAGAAGCATACTACGCGCGCGACACACAGGCAGTCACGGACTATCAGTATGACAAGCTGGCGGACGAATTAGCCGCTCTTGAGGCCCGAACCGGCGTCATCCTGGCGGGCAGCCCCAGCATAAGCGTAGGCTACGGCGTTATGGACGCGCTGGAAAAGGTGGCCCACGAGCAGCCGCTTTTGTCCCTGGACAAGACCAAGGACATTGACAAGCTCCGCGCGTTTATAAGTGAACACAAGTGTCTTATTTCGTGGAAGCTCGACGGCCTGACCGTCGTGGTTAACTACGCGGACGGACGGCTTATCCAGGCCCTGACTCGCGGAAACGGCGTCGTCGGCGAAGATATCACCCACAACGCCCTCGTGTTCAAGAACATCCCGCGCAAGATTTCATATACAGGCCCAATAAGCGTGCGCGGTGAAGCCATAATAACCTTCGCAGACTTCGAGCGGATAAACCGCGAACAGGAGGAAGGCGGCGAGTACAAAAACCCGCGAAACCTTACCAGCGGTACGGTGCGTCAGCTAAACAGCGAGATCGCGGCGAAGCGCAGCGTGATGTACTACGCCTTTTCACTGACCGGAGGAGGGGAAACGGACTCCAAGGAAGAGCAGTTGAAGCGGCTTGAATCCCTGGGTTTCGATATAGCTCCATACGTTGTCGTATACGCGGACGGCGCGGAAGCGGCCGTTGAGAACTTCAAGAGCGCCATACCAACCTTGCCGTATGCCACGGACGGCCTGGTCGTCACTTATGACAGCATATCGCACTCGCGTTCTCTCGGCCAGACTTCCAAGTTTCCCCACGACTCTCTGGCCTTTAAATGGGCTGATGAAACCGCCGAAACGACCCTGGCCGAAGTCGTATGGAACACGTCGCGTACGGGGCTGATCAACCCCGTGGCGGTGTTTGAGCCCGTGGAACTCGAAGGCTCCACTGTGCGTCAGGCAAGTCTGCACAATATAAGCATCATCGAGGGTCTTGAGCTTGGCGTCGGAGACGTCATTACCGTCTACAAGGCCAATATGATAATTCCGCAGGTGGCCGACAATCTTACAAGATCGGGCAGTCTCGAGATACCAAGTCACTGCCCGGTTTGTGGCGCCGGTACGGAGCTGTTGGACGAGCACGGTGTAAAAACGCTCTTTTGTCCGAACCCGAACTGCCGGGCACAGCTTGTCCGCGCGCTTTCGCACTATGTATCAAGGGACGCGGCCAACATCGAAGGCTTGTCCGAAGCTACTATAGAAAAATTCGTGGAAGCCGGGTTCCTAAAAAGCTACGAGGATATCTACCGACTGGTCGGTTTCGAGAGCGAAATCGTAGCCATGGAGGGCTTTGGTGAAAAATCATTCACCAAGCTGATCGCGGCGATTGAGAAGTCGAAAACAATAGGGCTTGCAAGCTTTATCAACGCGCTTGGCATACCTCAGATCGGCACGGAAAACGCGAAGCAACTGGCCGCTCGATTTGGCTCTCTCGAACGCATTGCCGCAGCCACTCCCGAAGAGCTTATCGAAGTTCCCGGCTTCGGTGAAAAAATTGCCGCGTCGGTAACCGGATACTTCGCAAATCCGGCAAACATCGCCCTGCTTGACGAAGCCGCGCCGCTTCTTACGCTTGTGACGCCGACCCTGCCCCAAGCCGATGCCAAGTTCTCCGGCATGATATTTGTAATAACAGGCGACCTGGAGCGCTACGCCAACCGCAAGCAGCTCCAGTCGCACATCGAACAGCAGGGCGGAAAGGTGGCCTCAAGCGTCGGCAAGCAGACTACGTACCTAATTAATAACGACAAAGCCTCGGCCTCGTCAAAGAACAAGAAAGCCCAGGAACTAGGCGTCAACATAATAACCGAGGCTGAATTCGAGACGCTCTAATAACCTGCAGTCAATAACGCTCAAATTCGTGTTTTCATGCTGTCTAAAACTTTCACAATGTAAAAGTTGGTATAGCCTAAGTGGTAACGCCGCTTAGAAGGTCGGACCTCACCCCGCGAAGCCAAAATTAGGCTTCGCGGGGCTCCTTGTTTTCCACCGCTCGTCGCCGGTCGTTCCCAGATTGGCGAAAAATCGCCGATTCTAGTCGGCATTTTGGTTATTGACCGCGGATTCTAAGACTTCTAATCTCTATTCTCCAGTACCGCCCCGAAGTAAAAGTGCCTCAAGATGTCTTCAAACGACGCCCCCGCCTCGGTCATTCCGCGTACGCCGGCGTGACTCATTCCCGCGCCGTGCCCCGACCCGCCGCCGTAGAAGCGGACGCTTGAGAGACTGCCGTCGTCGTAGGTCATTCTCATCATCGAGTAGAACGCGCTCGGCATCATACCGTGGTTGACGGCAGTTGTTCCATCGTGGCGGCGGACTACTATGTCGCGTCCTCCGGGCAGGAACTGGCGCGCCTGGATCAGACTGCGTACATTGAATTCGGTCTGCACAAGTATTGTTGCCAGGCTGCCGGAAATTCGCATCTCCATTATGTTGCCGCCTTCGCCGCGCATGGTCACTTCAAGATCGCGCAGTTCGCCGATACTGTCGATGGGCACGGAGACATAGCTGCCGTCGGGCTGTAAAGTACGGATCAACGAGGGGTTGGCGTTGTAGCGCGCGGAAAGGTTGGCGTTTACCGACGCGGCGATCTCTTGGGCCGTCAATTCCGTGTTCCACCGAAACCATGGGTGGTTCATGTCCAGCGCCCTGACGCTCAGGTCTTGGAAGAAGGCGCGCGCGTTTTTCTCGACCCGCATGTCGACAGGCGCGCCGTCGTGCTGGCGTACCGAGCGCAGGTAGGTAGGCGTATGCGACGGGAACTCGTCGCCGCGCGCCCATACCTCGCCGCTGTTTGCGGTATGGCCGCTGGATGCCGAAAAATAGTTTGCGGAAACCGGGTGGTCGTCGTATACAAGGAACATTCCGCTTGTGGCGTTAACCGCCGCGATTGACAGCGGGGTCTTCGCGATGTTGTTGTAGACCTGACTGTTCACGGAGTCGCAAACATTCGCCCCCGCGAACGCGAACCTGTTGGTGAACAACTGGTTGTACGCGTAGCTGCGCGCGGTTATGGCCTGAACCTTCGCGGCCTCTTCGCCAAATGCCGTGGGCATTTCCGACGGGACTACGCCCCACAGGTATTCGTCCATGCTCAGAGCGTTTACTATTTTATATCCGCCGTCTGCTATGGATATTTCCAGATGCCCCAAGTAGCTCGGGTTAACGCCTCCGTGCCTGGTAACAGAGGTAATTTGCAGCATCGAGCCCGGTTCGTGGGGGGCGACGAACACGCGGTTGGAATAGCCGAACATGCCGGAGTCTATGTGGAATTCCTCATTGGGGGCGAAGTTTCTGACATCGCGGCCATTGCTGAGAGTCGCGCCGGTTTGTGAGCGAAGGCTGACGCCTGTGTGAACAAGCCCGGCAAATCCGCTTGTGCTGATCGCGACGCGGATATTTTCGCCGGTTGGCCACTCCCTTATTAGCGCTGCCGCCGGAGCTCCGTCCGCGTTCATATAGAAGTCTATCTGATCCATCCCGACATAGAGCTGGGTCGCGCTAAGTTCCTCTATGAATCCATCCGCTGTCGAAAATACACGCAGGCCGCCGTCAATGCGGAGCGTCCCGAGATTCAACAAATCCAGTTCCGAGCCGGTCTTGCGCAGTATTTTACTGCGAAAGGGCTCGCCGGGCGCCTCTATACTAAGGGCATATCCGGCGCTTATGGTTACGTGGGCTAATGTGCCCGGCGCGATTCTCGCGCCGGAACCTGGCCGCGCGCCGGGGTCAAGCGCGTAGCTGCGAGTCGCGCCGCCGGAATGTATCGTAAGTGTACTATTGTTTATATCGGCTATATACGCGTAATGTATAACCGGAGTTTGCGACTCGACCTCCAGAACCGCCAGCAGTTCATCGCCAATGACCAATGCGCCGATCCGCATGTCCACATACACGTCAAGCTCTATGCCTGTGTGGATAAAACGGCCCCTGTCCGTGAGAGTCTCCCACTGTGCAAGTTGGGGGGTGTCCCGCCAAGTCGCAAGAACTGTCAGGTTTTCGCGCGAAATACTGAGCGCATCCGGCCCGGACTGTGCATCTTGCAGCAAGAAGCGCTGAAACAGGTCGTTCCAGAGGGCGTAGGATATGTGTAGGTCGTGGTTGCTTTCGTCAACCTGAAACCTGACTGTGTTGGAATCATTCAAGGCGTCCAAGAATTCCTGAGCCTGCGAAAGCGTCACAAAGTCATAGGGCCGGAACGAGTCAATACCCGAAGCGGCGCCGTACCCCATGTGATGCAGCGCGTTAATATACCTTCCATACCATCTCTCAGGGGAGTAATCCGCCAGAATCCACGGTAGCGCGTCAATCTGCTCCCGGTCGTAAAACGCCATGACCAGCATCCTGGCCGCAAGCGCACGCTGTATGGCCAGTTCGTCGCCGTGCGACGCTATCCCCGGAAACCGTCCCGCGTAGGAATCGTCCGGCGCGAATGTTTCACGGGCAGATTCATCGCCCTCTTGCGCTCCGCCGCCCGGCATTATCACCGAACATCCGGCAAGCGCCAGAATCGTAATCATCAAAATAAGCGTGATAATGCGAGGCATCATCAACAAGACCTCCTCACCGTTCTCTTCACTTGTGTAGTAGACCTCTTCGGGAATTGGTCAACGCCTAAGAGGTCTACTATAGCTTATTCTGAGTTTTGTGAATTAGAACTTGTCCCGGAGGGCTTGTCCGATATATATTTGTAGATAGAAGCGCATAGCTTATCGATGCCTTCCAAGTCACAGACAGTATCGCCGCCGGTATGGATTTTGGGTATGTACGGAGGCCCCAGTAGCGAACGTTTTTGATACAACAACGAGACGCCCATTGGGAAATGCGCGTGATCGCTGCTTGCGGTAAGAGCCGAACTGCGTGTCCTTACTACGTCGAAGCCTTCGCATTGAAGAAAATCGGCGATTTGGTTCCAGCCTTGGTGTTCCTTCTTTGTCATAACCACAAGAACGTCGCCGTTTCCTATACAGTCAAAATTGATTACAGCGACGTTTTCCTTCCCGGGATAATTCTTTTTGCGCCATTTCGCGAAGGAGTGAGAACCTACAAGGCCCAGTTCCTCGTGGTCGAACAGCACGAAGGCGCACTTTTTCCGCAGCTCAGGATTACCGGCGGCCAGCGCCGCCATGTTAAAAACCCCCAGCACCCCGCTGGTATTGTCGTTGTGGTTATGCTTGTTCTTGATTATCGAAAAGACTACCATAAGGATGATGAATACGTTAAAAAGTATGTCCAGAGCAGCGCTTTGAAGAGGTACGCGAAAAAACGCCGCGCCTACAATGATTACGAAAAAAAGAATATTAAACACCTTCATGCCGACAATAGGGGTAGCGGCCAGCAAGAACCCGTTGTTCCCGGGCGTGTCGTAATGGGCCGTGATGAGTATATCCGCATCCGGCGAACCAACCAGCAAATTCTTGCTTGTAAGGCCGAACATATTGCGGTTGTGCTTGATGGTAATATCCGAATCGTCATAGCCCAGCTTGGCAAATTCGGTTTTGCAGTGCTCCAGGAAAGCGTCCTTCTCTTTTCGCCACATTCTCGTTTCAAATTTTGTGAAAAGACTTTCGGCAAGTATTTTGAAGTTTTCCATCGATAGTCTCCCTATAATGTCCTAAACATTGAAGCGGAAGAGGATCACATCGCCGTCCTTGATTACGTATTCCTTGCCCTCCAGACGTACCAGGCCTTTTTCCTTGGCGGCGTTGTATGTCCCCGAAGAGATCAGGTCGTCGTAGTTGACGGTTTCCGCACGGATGAAGCCGCGCTCGATGTCGCTGTGTATCTTGCCGGCGGCCGGAGCGGCCTTCATGCCCTTTGTGATCGTCCAGGCGCGGGCTTCCTTGGGGCCGGCGGTAAGGAAGCTGATTAGACCCAGAAGCTCGTAGCTTGTGGCGATAAGCCTGTTCAGACCGCTTTCCTCAAGACCAAGCTCCGACATGAAGAGCTCGCGCTCGTCGTCGTCAAGCTGGGACATTTCGCTCTCGATCTTGGCGCACACCACAAACAGGGGTGAGCCTTGCGTGTCGGCATATCCGCGCAGGGCGTCGACATGAGGGCTTGCCGTGCCTTTGTCCAGATCGTCTTCCGCTACGTTCGCGGCATAGAGAACCGGCTTGTCGGTAAGCAGGCTCATGCCGCGCATTATGGCGGCTTCGTCCTCGTCTACGGGGACGCTCTTTGCCATCATACCCTCTTCAAGGGCGGCTTTGAGCTTCTCGAGAAGCTTGGCTTCCTTGCCCAGCGACTTGTCGGCCTTCGCGGCCTTGGCCACGCGGGCGATCCTTTTCTCTATCGCTTCCAAGTCGGCGAATATCAGCTCCAGGTCTATCGTCTCGATATCGCGCAGAGGGTTTACTTCACCGTCCACGTGCATCACGTTGGAATCCTCGAAACAGCGTACAACGTGGACAAGGGCGTCCACTTCGCGTATGTGCGCCAAAAACTTGTTCCCAAGCCCCTGGCCGCTGCCGGAGCCCCGGACAAGCCCCGCAATGTCCACAAACTCGATTGTCGCCGGAGTCACCTTCTTGGCGCTGTACATCTTCTCCAAAACATTCAGGCGCGGATCAGGCACGGAGGCTATCCCCACGTTTGATTCCGTCGTACTGAACGGATAATTTGTAGTCTCTGCCGAAGACTTCGTAAGCGAGTTAAACAGAGTACTCTTGCCGACATTCGGCAAACCGATTATTCCAAGCTTCATCAGTATATTCCTTTCTTATTTTCCGATTATTACAGCAACAAACATTGTACTAGATCACAATAGCCAATGCAAGTATGATTTTGCCATTTGACACATTGCTGTTGATTTATGCTCCGATATGAGTTATAATATCTGTATCGATAGAAGTCTGGTCACTATTCGGGAAAGGACTGAGCAAATGTACTTGCCGCACTTCATGCTTGCAATGATAATATTCTTGTCCGACCAGGCGTGCAAGGCGCTTGTGCGTGCAAAAATCCCGCTTGGCGAAAGCGTCGAGATAGTACCCGGGAAGTTTTACATCAAAAACATTCGTAACCACGGAGCGGCAAACGGATTGTTTGCCAACAACCGCAGGGCGCTGATGCTCTTTACCGCAGCCGCCGTGATGAGCGAGGTCAGGATGTTCTTCGATATCTCTAAAAATTTCAGGCATAGCAAAGCCGCGTGGCTGATGTTCACAATGAAGGCGGGCGGCGGCGCCTCAAATGTTTTCGACCGCGTAACCAGGAAGTATACAACTGATTATCTGCACATCTGTCCACGTAAGAAAAGTCCCGTTTTCAACATAGCCGACGTCTTCATCCTGATTGGGGCGCTTGGCCTGCTAATAATTTACGCAAAAAGGCTAATACTTAGTGTTGTAACAAAATAATTCAGCTGCCTGGGATGTTCGACAACCTATCATTTTGAACCTACGTTACATTATAAGGCTGCCTAATTGAATGGCGTACGTCAGGCCGCGATCAACATACCGGCGGAAGGCGGAAATCATTCTGCGGCGGCCTACCTAGCCAAGCTAGGTGTCAAAATCATAGGACCGGCATCCTGGGTTTATAATCAAATATGAAAACAGTTCGGTAAACTGCGTTTTCCCGGACTGTTTTTAGTTTGCCTGACTATACTTCCAGGCGCGGCGCGTGTAGGGACAGACCGCAATGCACTTACCGCAGATTGCGGCGTCGCTGCCGAAACCGAGCTTGGCCTGCTTTCTTGCGGCATGGCTGCACTTTTCCGCGTCGAAGAATATTTCGCGGGCGCTGGTGTGATCCCAGTTGACGCCCAGGACTGCTCCTCCCGGACAAGCTTCCGCACAGACCGTGCAGTCCCCGCAAGCCGACGCGTTTACGGGCGTATCGGCCGTAAGCGGCGCGTCTGTCAGGATTGTAGACAGCCGGATCATCGAGCCGCAATCTGGCGTCACTAACAGCGCGCACTTGCCGATCCAGCCAAGCCCGGCGCGTGTCGCGACTGTTTTGTGCGGCAGTACCGTGCTCAGAGGAACACTGTTTCCGGCGTTGTCGCTCTTGACCTGCTCACGCGTCATGGCGATCGCGGCGTAGCCATGCGACCGCAGGGTCTGCGCGCCAAGCATCACCAGGCAGTCGAGACTATCGTTTATAACGTCGTACCATCCGGCGTATTCCTCGGTAGGAAATTCCGCGATTCCACGGATAACGTCGTCGGGATACTTAACCGCAATGCTGACGCCGACAGGCATATCGTGCCGCGATTTCAGAGAGATGCTCGACAGGTCTCCAACGCCGACCAACTCGGCGCCGTGATTTAATAGCAGATTTTTCAATTGTTTGGTCAAATCGTTCATAGTATTCAACATCCCTGAATCAAGGTTGTTTCGATTGAACGAGTATATCATACTAACCGGCCCTAGTCAAATTTAGATACATTTGTTGACAATAGCCTATATTGATGTTATCTTATCATTGTAGACGAAACCGGCTGTGTATAAAAAGAATGTACACCGCGCAGTTTCCAAACAAATTTCCTACTAGGGGGTACATATGAAAAGAGCAAAAGCAGCAGTGTCCGCAGCGGTAATGGCATTTACGCTAAGCTTTGCCGTCCCTGTTTTCGCCGAGACGACCGTCAACATATTCCACTCGAATGACGTGCATGGACGGTTTGTGGAAAGCGGGAGCGTAATAGGCATTGACACAATAGCCGCCATCCTGGAAAGCGCCGAAAACGCTATTTTGGTAGACGCCGGAGATGCCATCCACGGTATGCCGTTTGTTAACCTGGGCCAAGGACAAAACGCGGTCGAACTCATGAACCTGGCGGGCTACAGCCTTCTTACGCCCGGCAATCATGAGTTCAATTTCGGTTTAGCCCGTTTGCTTGAGCTTGAGGCAATGGCGGACTTCGACTTCATTGCCGCCAACGTATACCGCGGCGACGAGCTGCTGTTCGCACCTACCCGCGTTATTGAGATTGATGGCGTACGGCTTGGCTTTATTGGTCTGGCTACTCCAAGTACCATGTACCTGACCAATCCTGCCAATGTGGCCGAGCTCACATTTACCGACCCAATCGAAGCCGCCAGAACCTATGTGGCCGTGTTGGAGGAAGAAGGCGTGGACGTAATCATAGCCCTTGCTCATCTTGGCAGCGGTCTCAGGCGTGAAGGCCGTATGGACGGCTGGGCCATAGACGTAGCCGAAGCCGTGGACGGGCTGCACCTGATAATCGACGGCCACAGCCACACAATTCATGAGAACGGATACCTCGTAGGCGGCACGCTGATCGTCCAGGTCGGCGACCACAACAACAACCTGGGCCACGTGGAGATCGTTGTGGATGAAGGCGAACTGCAAAGCCTCACCGCAAGCCTTATCACCAGGGAGTACGCCGGTGAAAACTTCACCCCCAACGCGGAGGTGTCCGAGCTGATCGCCCGGTTGCAAGCCGACATGGATGAGCTTCTGAACGTAGTAGTCGGATACTTGCCCGCAGAGCTGGAAGACGGCCTCATCCGCTCCACCGAAATGCCGATCGGCAACCTGGTAGCCGACGCGATGCTCCACGCGTCCGGCGCGGATATAGCTATCGCTAACGGCGGCGGAATCCGCGACAGCCTTCCTGCCGGTGATGTAACGCAGGGCGATATCGTATCCGTACTGCCATTTGGCAACTATCTGGTCGTTCTGGAAGTAACCCCCGCAATTTTGTGGGAAGTTATGGAGAACAGCGTATCCTCCATGCCGGGCGGCGGCAGATTCCTGCAGGTGTCCGAAGGTCTGAGCTTCGCCTTTGACGAACTTGGCGAAGATGGCGAGCGCGTACAAAGCGTATCGGTAAACGGCCAGGAGCTTGATCGCAGTGATGACAGCTCCATTATCACCATGGCCGCCAACAACTTCTTGGCTGCCGGCGGCGACGACTATGGAATGCTTGCCGATCTGCCGGTAACAGCGGCAATGGGAACCCTCGAAGAGCTGGTTATCGCGTATATGGCCGTAGCCGACCTTGAAAACCTTGGCGTAGAAGGCAGAATCATCAACCTGGCCGACGCCCAAGCCGAAGAACCCGCCGCCGAAGAACCCGTAGTCGAGGCGCTCGCGGCGGAAGAAGCTGCGGCTGAAGAACCCGTACCCGCGGTCGAAGCTCCTGCCGCGGTTGAAGTTCCCGCCGTTGTCATGGCGGCGGACGGAACCTACACCGTAGCAGACGGAGACTCCCTGTACATGATAGCAAGGAATCTCTTAGGCAGCGGTTCCAGATGGGGAGAAATATACGAGCTCAACAGCGAACTCATTACAGACCCACGAATGATCCAAGTTGGATGGCAGTTGCGTATACCCGCTTAATCCAATGTCCCAATGTCCCAAAGCCCCTTAGCGGAGTGTACTGAACCAGAGGAAACGGACATTGCAAGAAAAGACCTCCTATCGTAGAATAAAAAGTGATAGGAGGTTTTTATATGGCACGAAGCTATCAGCATATAAAAGTAATGGGTAAAGAAATAA
>WRAW01000044.1 GCA_009780015.1 Defluviitaleaceae bacterium
CAAAGCCCGGTTTTGGCTTTGTGGGGTGGACTGAGCGTACCCGCAGTGGTACGCAAGGATGCTGTGTGCCGGTGGCACACGTTTAGTATCCGAAGCGCCAGCGCAGGTGGAGGAACCGACGACCCGGGGTCCCCATAAAGCCCGGTTTTGGCTTTATGGGGTGGACTGTGGCGGAAAACCGGGGTCCCCACGAAGCCCGATTTTGGCTTCGTGGGGTGGAATTCGACCGCCAAGATGGCATTCCCATCCTATGAACACAGGTTCTAATAGTTACATAATGTGATAAGCTGCCATATTTGCTCGCATATTTGCGAATTGATATGACAGCTTTTTTACGTTAAATCAGCCACTATGGATCCCAGTTATCCTGAAAGGGTATTTATGGAAATCATTTGACGCCCAAACCGAAGTGAACGGAAAACAAGAAGCGCTTAGCTCGCAATAACAAATAATGATGAAAGAATTCTGCTTAGAATCTGGGGAGAGTCTGCGGCATCGGCTGCGGCCAGACCATCTGCGGCGCAACCGGCTGAAGGGGCAGCGGCATGTGAGGCATTGCCGGGTTAAACCAGTGCTGGCGCATGTCGACTCTAAATTCTTCAACCAGCCGGAGAAACGGGTAGGGGTTTATATAGAACACGTCCATGGTAAGGCGCGTTTGCGGCGCGATTGTGAAGCGAAGATGCGCCGGCGCCTGCCCGCGTGCGTGTTGCAGCCCGGCGAAGCCCGTGTTTCCGATACTGCCGAGTACTTCCCCCGCCATTATTGTCTCGCCGTCGTTGATACCCTCGGTTATCGCGTGCAGGTGCGAGTACGTGAAGACCGTTCCGCGTTCGCCCTGTACTTCGACCCGGTAGCCGAAGTTGTTTGTCCAGCCGGAGCGCAAAATCGTGCCTGAAGCCACTGCTACTACGGGTATGCGCCCGGGTACATTTTCCCTGTCGTATATGTTTGTGCCGCCGGCGCGGGGGTTTGCAAGTGTTACGTTACGCGTACCGAAGCTGTCTCCGTACATATAGCTTGGCTCGAATTCGTTATCAAAGCCGATGGGTATGGGGAAGAACCTCATCTCCGTAAGAATATTGCGGAAGATATCTTCGTAGCGCAGTACGTCGGAGCGGCGAAAGCTTGCACGGATCATTTCATAGTGCTGTATGAACATGTATTCAATGGTTTCAGGCGGAGGAGCTTCGGCGCGTGTGGGGAAGAAGTTGTTTTCCAGGGCGTACACCGCAAGCACTTCGGGGAAGTCCAGCGCGTGGATATCCGACAGTACTCTAAGCGTTATAATGCTGCGCTGAGGTATCTGAAAGGCCGCCACTACGTCGGGGTGTATATTGACCCGGCGCACCGGAACAAGAATCGCTCCTGCCATTACCACCACAATGACGACCAGACACGCCGCAAAGATGTGGACGGAGTAAGGCCCAAGTCCGCGCAAGCCCACGAACCGCGCCCTCCCAATTGCCGGCCTGTGCAGACGCAGCCTGCCCCCTTTCGGCCGAACCCTCGTCCTAGATCTTCTGATACTCCTGAGAACCGACGCGCCTCTTCTAAGACCCCTTTCAAAGCTGCTTGCACGCATAAAAACTCCTCCCACTGCAACATAGTAACATTCTACGCGGGAGGAGTTTGTATTTATGCTACGAATTAGCTGTACAGCATTTCGCTTAATTCTTGGGGGAAGGTGTCGGCGGCTTTATTGATTGTAATGATAAATTCTACGCTGTTCTCTTTGGAAAGAGCCAGAAGCTTTTTGGAGAACTCGACAAGCCCCTGGTTGTCGATGTTGCCGACTATGTTTGTGAGCCCGTCCACAAATACTTCAACGATATCGCTGTTTTGCGACAGTATGCCGCAGATAAAGCCCAGAAACTCCATATGGCTGGAAATATGATAGCCCGATGTTTCAACAAAACGGACGCTGTGGTGAAGGGTAAGTGCGGGGATCTTGTTGTCGTCGATAAAAACCAGGTTGCCTTCGGTGGTTTTTGCGGCTTGGTTAGCCAATTCAATGAGCTTTTTGGACTTGCCCGTCCCTTTTTCGCTTGCGATAAACTTGACCATGATGATCTCCTCCTGTATAGTAGACTTGTTCCAGAACCAGCTAATGCCATCTTTGCGGTTAATTTTTCGCGCTCCGTCGTAGTATTGTGAAAAATTGCCTTGCAAATCTGTCATTGTCCGGTTCGGAGGCAGGTCTATTGGATGACGGCTGCCCATGGCTGCCCTATAATATATATTCACCAAACGGCTCTAAAACCCTTCAACAATTTTGTGATTTGTAAACTTTTCGTAATGTTGTTAGTTTGCCCGACATGTGTTATTATAGAATAGAGGTCTGTAGCCTTAGACACATGAAATGAAAGGAGCAATGCCATGCAGCTTGAAAATTTTTGCAGCGGCGGAGGCTGAGCGTCAAAACTGGGGCCGGGGTTCCTGGCTCAGGTGCTGGAGGCTTTGCCGAAATTTGGCGGGGACGGTAATTTGATGATAGGTTACGACAGTTCCGACGATGCCGCTGTTTACAAAATAAACGACGATGTGGCGATAATTCAGACCCTCGACTTCTTTCCGCCGATGGTCGAAGACCCGTTCACATTTGGAAAGATCGCCGCCGCGAACGCCCTGTCGGACGTGTACGCGATGGGCGGCGAAGTGGCCTTGGCGCTTAATATTGTGGCCTTCCCTGAAAAGCTTGACCCCGGTATACTTGGCGAGATACTTCGCGGCGGAGCTGAAAAGGTGCGGGAGGCCGGCGGAGTGCTGGCCGGCGGACATTCGATACACGACGACAGCGTTAAGTATGGGCTGAGCGTGATGGGCACGGTACATCCGGGACGCGTCCTTGCCAACAACACGCCGCGAGTAGGCGACGCCATGGTTCTAACGAAACCCCTGGGCGTGGGTATCATTACCACGGCGTACAAGGTCGGCGAGGCTTCTCTCGAAGCATATGAGCTCGCCGTTGAGTCCATGCAGTCCCTGAATAAGTATGCAGCGCGGATCATGAAGCAGTTTAAAGTCCACGCGTGTACCGACATAACTGGTTTCGGGCTGCTTGGGCATTTGCGCGAAATGCTGCGCGACGACATATCGGCTGTGATAAATGCCGGCCAAGTCCCGTATTTCCCGCAGGCTATGGACTGCGCCCGCGAATTTCTGATAACGGCGGGAGGGCAGCGTAACCGCAACTTTGTCGGTAAGGACGTGCGCTTTGAGAACGTGCCTATGGCAATGCAAGAGATTCTTCTCGACCCTCAGACGTCCGGCGGATTGCTGATCGCCGTCAGCCCTGGCGACGCCGGATTAATGCTTGAGCAGATGCGCTCCGGCGGTGTGCAAGCAGGGATTATAGGATACATTACCGAGCGACAAGACCGCGGAATAGTGGTCGGCGCCGATTAGGAGGATTATTAATGATAGTGATAAACGCTGCAGGCGACGCCTGTCCGATCCCCGTTGTTAAGGCGAAGCGCGCCGTTCGTGAGAGCGAAGCCGACGCTACCGTGAGGATTACGGTTGACAACGAGATCGCAACGCAAAATCTTGAGAAGATGGCGAGCGAGATGGGCCTTGGTTATTCGTGTGAACGCGAGTCGGAATCGGTATATATTGTGAGTCTTGTAAAGGGCGAAGGGGCGAAGTCTGATCCGTCCGTCGATGCTTCCCCAGCCGCCGCGGGCTCATCAGGCACGGTTGTTGTAATATCCTCAAATACGATGGGCAGCGGAGATGATGAACTTGGGGCGTCGCTGATGAAGATGTTCATATTTACGCTGGCGGAGCTCGACGAGGCTCCACGAGCGGTTCTCTTCTACAACGCGGGAGTGCGCCTTACAACGGAGGGTTCTGGCGCGCTCGAAGACCTTGCGCGTCTGACCGAGCGCGGCTGTGCCGTTCTTAGCTGCGGCGCGTGCCTCAACTTCTTTGGGCTGCAAGACAAGCTTGCCGTCGGCGAGGTGACAAACATGCTCAAAATCGTCGAGCTGCAGCATAGCGCCGCAAGGGTGCTAAGGCCGTAGGGATGCAGGGAGAAGTATGTCAAAGCCAATGATAGAGACTAATGACTTGATATTTGAATACAGGGCGACATCATTTGAACCGGGCTCGAATGTTCAGCCGGACGGGTTTACGGCGCTTAACGGCGTGAATATCACGGTGGAACAGGGGGAATTTGTGGCGGTGCTTGGGCACAACGGGTCGGGAAAGTCGACGTTCGCAAAGCATATAAACGTACTGCTGCGCCCTAGCTCCGGTAAGGTTCACGTAGACGGGCTGGATACGGCGGACGACGCCAATGTCTGGCTGATCCGTCAACATGCAGGCATGGTGTTTCAAAACCCCGATAATCAGTTGATAGCGACAATTGTCGAGGACGACGTGGCCTTTGGCCCCGAGAACCTTTGCGTAGAGTCGGAGCAAATCCGCCAAAGAGTAGACTGGGCTCTTGGCGCGGTGGATATGGCTGAGGCCAAGCGCCGTCCGCCGCATCTGCTTTCAGGGGGACAGAAGCAGAGAATTGCAATTGCGGGTATCCTGGCGATGCGTCCGGCGTGCATAGTGCTGGATGAGCCGACGGCCATGCTCGACCCGATAGGCCGCCGCGAGGTCATGCGCACCATATCGCGCCTGAACCGCGAGGACGGCATGACGATAGTATTGATAACTCACTACATGGACGAAGCCGCGCAGGCTGACCGCGTTATCGTGATGGAGAAGGGCAGCGTAATGATGGATGGCGCGCCGGCGCAGGTTTTCACCCAGATCGAGCGGCTTCGCGAACTTGGGCTGGAGGCTCCTCAGACGACCGAGGTCTGCTCCGGCCTTGCCAAGCTTGGTATACCAATTGACACAGATATACTTACGATAGAAGAGATGGTGGAAGCAATAGACCTGTCCGGCAACCATGGGGTGTCGGATTTGCGCGGCAATTTTTCGCAAGGCAAGGAGCTGACGACGCCGCGAACCCGCAGTGGTTCGCTAGGAGAAAGCGACGACGAATTGCGGAAAATTGACCGCAAAGACGGCATCGCAGGGTTACCGGTCAGGTCTAATATGCAGGGTCAAGAAACAGCAATCGAGTGCAAGGGGCTAGGCCACACTTACAGCCCAGGCACGCCGTTTGCGAAACGCGCGCTGGACAATATAACGCTCAGTGTGGAAAAGGGCTCGTTCGTCGGGTTAATCGGGCATACCGGGTCGGGCAAGAGCACCTTGATCCAGCATTTTAATGCGTTGCTTGCGCCGAGCGAGGGCACAATCCTGATAAACGGCAGGGATATCCACGCCGACAAAAAAATCCTGCGCGAGACGCGCCAGAATGTTGGCCTTGTGTTCCAGTACCCCGAGCACCAGCTTTTTGAAGTGACCGTGTACAAGGACGTGGCGTTTGGTCCTGAAAACATGGGACTGCCCAAGGATGACGTTGACGCGCGCGTACGAAAGGCTCTATCCCTTGTCAACATCGGCGAAGAACATTTCGAGAAGTCGCCGTTCGAGCTATCCGGCGGACAGAAGCGTCGCGTGGCAATAGCCGGCGTGCTGGCCATGCAGCCGTCCATCCTCATTCTGGACGAACCCACCGCCGGTCTTGATCCTCGCGGCCGTAACACAATCCTGTCCACAATCAAGAACATGCACGATGAGCTTGGCATAACCGTGGTGCTTGTATCCCATAGCATGGAAGATATCGCTAAGTACGTCTCGAAAATAATCGTGATGCACGACGGGACGATATTCAAGCAGGGCACACGCGAAGAAGTCTTCGCCGATGCCAAAGCTCTCGAGAATATCGGCCTGAACGCTCCTGCGATGAGCCGTCTGTTCCAGGAACTGCGCGCCAGGGGTCTTGACCTTCCGCAGACTCCGTTTACAACGGAAGATGCCACCCGGATACTTTATCAATACTTGAAACCCTTAGGAGATTGACATGCCAAGGATCGCTATCGGCCAGTATTATCCGGCCAGTTCGCCAATACATAGCCTTGACCCAAGGTTGAAGCTGATATGTTCATTTTTGTTTATTATAATGCTGTTTGTCATAACGTCGGCGCCGGGGTATGTGGTTGCGGCGGGGTTTGTCGCTCTTAGCGTAAAAATTTCGACCGTGCCGTTTAGCTTTATACTCCGAAGTCTTCGCGCCATATTCATATTGCTGCTGTTCACGGTGGCGCTGAACATGTTTTTTATGCCGGGGGAAGACCTGGTTTTTAGCTTTGGATTCATAACGGTCTACATGGAGGGAATCATACGCGCCGCCATGATGGGCTCCCGGCTTATTCTGCTTATATTCAGTTCATCGCTGCTGACGCTTACTACGCCGCCAATTGAGCTTACGGGAGCAATAGAGTTCGTCCTTACGCCGCTCAAGAAAATTCGCGTACCCGCCGCCGAGATCGCCATGATGATGACCATCGCGCTGCGATTCATCCCGACGCTGGTCGAGGAGATGGACAAGATAATGAAGGCTCAGAAGGCGCGCGGCGCGGATTTCGAGACGGGTGGGCTCATAAAGAAGGCCAAGAGCCTGATACCGCTGCTTATACCCCTGTTTATATCGGCCTTTCGCCGGGCCGACGAATTGGCAATGGCCATGGAGGCGCGCTGTTACCGGCCCGACGCCCGGCGAACGCGCATGAAGATACACCGTATGGCTCGGCGTGACTTCGCCGCGCTTGGCGTGGCGGGGCTGTTCTTTGGTATGATCCTGATGACGAGGATGTTATAGTCAATTGACCATATATAGCAATCCCGGTTTAAATCAAGCCCAAATTTTTCGGAACCACGGCGGCTTTAGGCCGGGGTTCCGAAAAATTTGGGTTCCTTCTCAACCGGAATTGCTGTAAACCTGTAGAGGTGGTGGGCGAAAATGAAGTTTAAACCGACATTAGGCCGCTGGCTGTGGTTTTATCCTGCGGCGGCAGGTGTAACATTGTTCCTGATGTATAGTTGGAGCGGCGGGGAGCCCAGCTTCTATATTACCATTGCAAACCTTGCGGGCGTGATTCTCCTCATAGCCGGAGTAATGGTCTATTACGCCTTGCTGCTCACCAGTTACGAACTGGGTGAACACGAGATCATCATAAGGTATGGACTTAGCGGTCCGCTCAAAATAGCGTACAACAGGATACATTCGGTCAAGGTAAAGTCTGACGACGACGTGCCGGACTTGCTCAGCATGTTACGAAACGCCATGCTGCTTGGGGCGCTTGAAATTAAGTACTCGATTGGAAGGAAGACCGGATCCGTTGTGCTGATTTCCCCAAAGGACAAGGAGGTATTCCGGCGTGAGCTGGAAATGCGGCTGAGATTCGGCGACGCGGAAGACGTCAGGAGCTATAAATATGAAGTTTAAGGCGAAGGTAGACTGGAGGGTGCATATTTTGCTTGCGGCTACGACCGTTATGCTTGCCTTAGTGGCAGCAGGAGCCGTATGGTCGGCCTGGCTTGGTGAGGATGTCGCGGGCGCGGTTATAACAATTGTCCTGATAGTGCCTCTGGGTGTTGTGCCAATGCTGCTCATCATACCGTCATGGCTGAATACGTATTACGTGTTGGACGACGACTGTCTGATAGTAAAGTCAGGTTTGTTCAGGCCGCGCCGGATTCCGTACGACAAGATACGCAAGGCGGCGCCTTTCAGAAGCTGGTGGATTTCGTCGCCCGATCTGATCTCGCCGGTGTTCTCCTTCGACATGATCGAGCTTGCTTACGCAAACCCCAACTTTATCCACTCTATCATTATTGCGCCCCGTGACCGAGATGAGTTTCTGCGGCAATTGGAACTCAGGCGGCAGGGCCCGGGAGGTGGCGCAGGGTGCGGTTTAGGGCGAAAATTGACTGGTGGGGCGGCTTTGTGATTGTGTACGCACTAATCTGCTTCCCTTTTTTCTTGAACATGGGTTACAGGCTGGACGAGGATGGCCTGGTCATAAATATGGGGTGGATTAAGCCTAAGGTGATATTCGGTCGGTAAAAGAAGTCAGGAGCGCATTGTTTCGGGAAACTTGTCCACAGATGCGCTTGAAATAGTATACATCAAAGGTTCTTTCAAAGATGTCGTCGGTGTTTCACCGCCGGACAAACAGGTGTTCTTGCAGGAATTGGAGCTTCGCCTAGATTCACAAAAATAGGGAGATGGACTATTGTCCATCTCCCGCTAATTTTTGGAGGTTATCGCCGGTGAGACGATAGGTTGTCCACTCGTCCATCTGTTGAGCGCCCAGCGAGAGGTAGAATTCAATGCTGGGCGTATTCCAGTCAAGGCAGCTCCACTCGAGGCGGCCATAGCCGCGCCCTACCGTGATGCGCGCCAGTTCGCGCAGAATTGCCGTTCCGACGCCTTGGCCGCGAAATTCCGGCAGGACATAGACGTCTTCCAGGTACAGGCCGCCGCGCCCGAGGAATGTCGAGAAGTTGGTGAAGTAGACGGCAAAAGCGACCTCCCTGCCATTTATTTGGGCGAAAAGGACTTCCGCCGCGCCTTTGTCGAAAAGCCATTCCTCCAGGATACCTTCCGTTGCGACGACTTGATCCTCAAGGCGCTCGTAGACCGCGATGCCGCATATGAAGCTAAGGATCAGGGAACAGTCCTCGCGCTGCGCTTGGCGGATAGTTATTGCAGGCTTATCGCTCATACGCGCGCCTGTGCTTTCGACATAAAACGCTCTTTGTCAACTATGAAACGGGTGTGAGTGCCCGAGCCGATCTCGCCGTGGCCGTCTCTGGCGCTGATTTTGAAGTCTATCTTGCGTCCGTCCGCCGTCTCTACGGTTGCTGTGGCCGTGATTTGTGCGCCGACCGGGCTTGCGGCAAGATGCTCGATGCTTATCATGCTTCCGACGGTCGTCTGTCCGTCGTTCATGCTTTTTTCGACGCACTCGTAGGCCGCGCGTTCCATCATCGCGATCATAGAAGGCGTGGCAAGTACGGCCAGACCTCCACTTCCAACAGTGTGAGCGGTGTTCGTTTCGTTCACGGCAGCGCTTACGCTGTGGCTCATGCCGGGTGAGATATCGTTGCTGCTTGTCATGAAATTAATCATCCTAATTAGAACCTGTATTCAGGTTCTTATCTTTGTACGCGGCCGCTTGCGTCGCCGCCGGCAAGCTTGTTTACTTCGTCTACCGAAACCAGGTTGAAGTCGCCCTCGATTGTGTGCTTCAGAGCGCTGGCGGCTACGGCGAATTCCAGGGTAGCCTGAGGCTCGAGCTTTGTTATAAATCCGTAAATGAGTCCGGCGCCGAAGCTGTCTCCGCCGCCTACACGGTCGACGATGTGAAGCGGATACTTCTTTGAGAAGAGCGCGCCGCTTCCGTCGTATAGCATTGCGGCCCAGTTGTTGTCGTTTGCGGAGATGGATTCACGCAGGGTTATTGCGACATACTTGAACTTGAAGCGCTCGACAAGCTGCTTGGCGACCTGGATGTATCCGTCATGGCTGATGTGCCCCGAGGTTATGTCTGTGTCGGGGGCGTGTATGCCGAAGACGTCGCTTGCGTCTTCTTCGTTGGCGATACACACGTCAACGTACTGCATCAGACGCCCCATTACCTCGCCGGCCTTTTCCTTGCTCCAGAGGTTCTTGCGGTAGTTGAGGTCGCAGCTTACGGTAATGCCCTTGTTCTTCGCGGCGGCGGCGGCGGCGGCGGCGGCTTCGCAGAGCTTCGCGGCTTTTTCAGACAGTGCTGGGGTTATGCCGGTGAAGTGGAACCATTCGACGCCGGAGAATATTTCTTCCCAATTGAATTCGGAAGCTTCGGCCAGCGCGATTGCGGAGCCCGCACGGTCGTAAATTACCTTAGAGGCGCGGCAGCTTGCCCCTTTTTCGAGATAATAGAGACCGACGCGGTCGCCGCCGCGCACGATCTTGGACGTATCGACGCCAAAGCGGCGCAGCGAGTTGACGGCAGCCTGGCCGATCTCATGCTTTGGCAGCTTTGTGACAAACGCGGCGTCCAGTCCGTAACCCGCCAGAGACACGGCGACGTTGGCCTCGCCGCCGCCGTATGTAGCTCCGAGCGTTTCCGCCTGCACAAAGCGCCCGTATCCTTCCGGGGCAAGGCGAAGCATTATTTCTCCAAGAGTGATAATCTTGCTCATGACATCTAACCTTTCATAAAATTATTTAACCGGAGTTCGATGGAGTCGAACCAGTTGCGTAAGCGTCTGAAAACGCGCGGCGTTTCTCAGACAATCTGCACAATTTGCAGTGTTTTCCGCAAATTGTGCAGATGTAACCAAAACTTAACGAATGTTTTCGTTCATCAAACTCACATTATTTGGCGCAAAGCGTCTTGTCCAACAATACTTCACCGACTGCCGCGTAACCAAGCTTTGCGTATAACGCCTGAGAACCTTCGTTGTCCTTGTGGGTGACTATGTGGAAGTGTCTGATTCCACGAGCGGCAAGGGCTTCTTCCAGACATGACATTAACGCCTCGCCAACGCCCTGCTTGCGGTACTCGTCCCTGACATACAAGGACTCGATATCGGAACGGCTTTGGGCATAGCACATGGATTTCACAATTAATCCTGAGCAGTACCCTGCCGCGAGAGGCTTGTCGAATACAGTTCTTATTTTTTCTGCAGTAAGTGTACGGCGAAACCGCCAAAGTCGTCCTTGAGGTAGAGCGCCGAAAGGTTGCCGCTTGGGTCGTATTTGGCGCTGTCTTCGTCAAAGGCGACGCCCTTGGACTTGAGTTGGTATATGGCTCGTTCGATGAAGTTCGTGGCTATTGCGATGTGGTGCTTATTCATCGTCAGTCCGGCGCCGTACTCGATGGCCGTGCCCGCAAACGTCGCGGTGCTGCCTTGCTTGTACTCCATGTCGAAGAGCGCGCAGAAAAGCTTTGCTAGACGCTCGACCTCACCGTTGTCGGCGCAGTTGACACCGACGTGCGCAAGCTCGAAGCCCAGCACTGCTTGGACAGCTTCACGGCTGATACGCTTCACGCTCTCGAAATCGCCCGCCGCTATCAGCTTGGGGTCGACCATCCACGAGCCCCCGCATGCGACAACCTTGGGAAACGCGAGATATTCGCCGATGTTCTTGGCGTTTATGCCGCCCGTGGGCATGAACTTGAGGTCTGTGTACGGGCCGGACAGAGCCTTGATGGCGGCCAGCCCACCCATTGGCTCCGCCGGAAAGAACTTGACCGTTTTGAGTCCAAGCTCAAGCGCCTGCTCTATTTCGGAAGGGGTTACGCAGCCGGGGCATACGGGGATATTTCTATCGATACAGGCTTGTACGATTTTAGGGTTGAGTCCGGGGCTGACGATGAATGACGCGCCGGCTTTCACCGCGCGGTCAAGCTGGTCAAGAGTCGTTACCGTGCCGGCGCCCACCAGCATTTCGGGCATATCCCGAGCAATCGCGCGTATGGACTCTTCGGCGGCATCGGTACGAAATGTTACCTCCGCGCACGGAATTCCTCCGTCTATAAGAGCCTTGGCCAGCGGAACCGCGTCCCTTGGGCTGTCCAGCTTAACAACCGGAACTATTCCTATGTTTTTGAGTTTCTCGAAAACGTCCTTCAATTCAAACACCGTCCTATTTATGTAGATATTTTATCCTATTGTAGCACTTTGCGACCGACTACGCAAGGTCTTGTTTCCGTCTGGAATTTGTGGTAGACTGGTTGGTAAACATTATCATATAACGACGGAGGATACTATGGACAATATTTTGCGGATAGCGTACAAAGCCCTGGACGACAAGTTCGGGGAAGACATAAAGATAATTGATTTACGCGGCGTGTCGACGCTTGCGGATTACTTCGTGATAACGCATGGCAACAGCGATGCGCAGGTTAAGGCTCTTGCGGATGAAGCGGCGGACAAGCTTACCGAGGCGGGGCTTCGCGTGAAGTCCACCGAGGGCTATTCCGGAGCCAAGTGGGTGCTGCTGGACTTTGGCGATATCATAGTTCACATATTCGACAAGACAAACCGAGAGTTCTACAACCTGGAACGCATATGGGGCGACGCGCCGGTCGTTGCGATGGAGACCACGGGAGAGAGATCGGGGCATAAAGCCGCCCCCTCCTGTTAACATGGCGGGAAGACGGCTCAAGTCACAAGGGGCGCAAAAGAGCGCTGCGCCGCGCCGGGGTCGCAAAGCTTCGCAGCGCACGGCGCGGAGGACGGCGCGAGCGGCACGCAGCCCAATAGCTCACGAGGCGTCATGCCTGCTGATGATCGCCCTTGGTGTGCTGTCCTTTGTGTTCGTATACTTCGAGGCCGCGGGCGGCTTCATCGGCGCGGCCGTGAGGGGTGCTCTGATTGGCGCAGTTGGATTTGGGGCGTACGTGCTGCCGTTTGCGCTGCCGGCCGCCGGGCTGATGGGGCTTATATCACGCGAGGCGCTGCCGAGGCTTAAAACCATGCTGGCGTCAATGTTGTTTCTGTGCGGCATCACTCTGCTTGCGATACCGTCGGTCAACGTCGATGTGTTCTTTACGGGCTTTACCGACTATATAAGGCATTATTACAATGCCGGAACAGCCGCGAACGGCGGGTTGATCGGAGCGGTGCTTGCCAACGCGTTCCTTGTGTCGCTGGGTACGTTCGGAAGCTATGTACTGATTATAACCCTGGGGATAATAGTGGCCATATTCCTGACCGGAAAGTCTCTTGTGTCCATAGTCGCGGCTGTTCGCGAACGCTATACTATGATCGGCTATCACGAGGATTATGACGATTACGATGAACCAAGGGGTTTTCACGAGTCGAATGCGCGGCGTCTGCCGCCCAGGGCTAAGCTTAGGAAGAGGGCCGATATCCCGTTTTTCACGATAGAGGATCGGGAGCGGCGCAAGGACGAGGGCGTACGTCTGGTTGGCGAGGAAGCGGCCGCGTCTCAGGAACAGACCATCGCGATACTGCGTGACGAGGAAACGGGCAAGATTTCCGGCCTGACGGATATCGGGGCCGAAGAGGACGACACGCCGCCATTTGACCTGTCAGACGCGGAGAAACAGGAAGAAGGCGAAAAATTTATAAGCAGCGCCCGCGAACCTGACGACGAAATAATTATCAAGGAAAATACCAATAAGTTCATTGACATAACGGGCGATCCTGAATCCGAAGCGCCCCCCTCGGACACCGGCGATAAACGGGCGGTGCACATACCTATGGAAAGTTCGTACGATGACGACGAGTACGTATTTCCGTCCATATCAATGCTGAAAGCCAACCCTAACGCGCAGACAAGCGGTTCACGCTCCACAATCCTCGAAAATTCGCGCAAGCTGGAAGATACGCTAAAGTCGTTCGGGGTCGAGGCCAAGGTGGTAGAGGTAAGCAAGGGGCCTACGGTTACGCGCTACGAGCTCCAACCGGGCGTCGGAGTCAAGGTCAGCCGCATATCGTCCTTGGCCGACGATCTGGCGCTGAATCTCGCGGCAGTGGGCATCCGCATCGAAGCGCCCATTCCCGGCAAGGCCGCCGTGGGCATCGAGATACCCAACAAGGAGATCAGCCCTGTATATCTCCGCGAGGTCATCGAGGACGAAGCCTTCAAGAACTTCCCGTCGAAGCTGGCATTCGCGCTGGGCAAGGATATCGCCGGCAACACCGTAGTCGCGGATATCGCCAAAATGCCGCACCTTTTGATAGCCGGGGCTACGGGTTCCGGCAAGAGCGTCTGCGTGAACACGCTTATTACATCCATTATTTACAAGGCTACACCTAAGGAGGTCAAGCTGCTGATGGTTGACCCAAAGGTTGTGGAGCTTAGCATATACAACGGTATACCGCATCTGTTAATTCCGGTCGTCACCGACGCGAAGAAGGCGGCTGGGGCGCTTTTCTGGGCTGTTCAGGAAATGGTGCGGCGCTACAACCTATTTGCGGAAACGGCTGTGCGAGACCTGAAGGGTTACAACGCGATTCTGGCCGAAGACGACGAAGATCCGCTGCCGCAGATCGTAATAATCATTGACGAATTGGCCGACCTCATGATGGTGGCGCCCGGCGAAGTGGAGGACTCGATCTGCCGTCTGGCGCAAATGGCGCGCGCCGCCGGACTTCACCTGATTATAGCGACGCAGCGTCCATCCGTGGATGTAATCACCGGTCTTATAAAGGCCAACGTGCCGTCGCGTCTGGCTTTCGCCGTAAGCTCCGGTACGGACTCGCGCACGATACTCGATACCGTTGGCGCGGAGCGGCTGCTGGGCAAGGGCGACATGCTGTTCTCGCCCGTGGGTCTTGGCAAGCCGCAGCGTATTCAGGGCGCGTTCATATCCGACAAGGAGGTCGAAAGTATTGTAAGCTTTATAAAGCGCGGGGAAAAAATCAGCTATGACAGCGAGATGATCGAGCGCATAACCGAAGCTCGCCCAAGCTCAGGCTCGTCCCTCGAAGGCGATACCGACGAGTTATTTAACGCCGCCGCCGAATTTCTGATCTCCAAGGAGAAAGCATCGGCCTCGTTGCTGCAGCGGCAGTTCCGCATCGGATACAATCGCGCCTCGCGCCTCATCGAAGACCTGGAGGCCAAGGGCATCGTAGGCCCAGAAGACGGCGCGAAGCCGCGCAAAGTTCTAATGAATGCCTACCAGTGGCGCGAGTGGCTTGACGGCCGCTCGGAAGACTAGGCGGGAGACATGAACGAAATCAAGGCTATCTCGAAATTTCCGGCGGGTGTTGTTACCGTGCCGCCGTCGAAGAGTCAGGTGCACAGGGCGATTATCTGCGCGCTGCTTTCATGTGGAAAAAGCCAAATAGAAAATATCGCTTTTTCGCAAGACATAATGGCGACGCTTAACGCGGCGTGCGCTCTCGGCGCGGACTATCGTATGGTCAGGGATTCGGTCTTAGAGATCACAGGGATTGGCGACAAGTCCGCACTTGCAGGTGTGCCGCCTGTAGAGATCGACTGCTGCGAATCCGGTTCGACGCTAAGATTTGTGTTGCCTATAGTGGCGGCCTTGGGTATACAGGCCGTGTTTACGGGCGACGGGCGCTTGATGGAGCGTCCGATTGGTCTATACGAGAGGGTTTTCGCGCAAAACGGCGCCGTGCTTGAACGCGCCTCGAGCGGTGTAAGCTTGACCGGGCGGTTAAACCCCGGTACGTACAGGCTTGATGGAAATATATCTTCGCAATTTGTGTCGGGGCTGCTCTTCGCGCTGCCGCTGCTTGACGGCGACAGTGAAATAATCGTCGAAAACAGGCTTGAGTCTGCATCCTATGTCGACATGACAATAGATATATGCTCAAAATTCGCGGTGTGTTCGCAAAGCGAAGGTTATCGGAAATTTTACATACCGGGCAGGCAGACGTACCGCTCGGCGGAAGTTTATGTCGAAGGCGATTATTCCCAGGCGGCGTACTTTCTGGCGGCGGGTGCGCTGGGAGCGGACGTGGCGTGCGCAGGATTGCCGTCCGACAGTCTGCAAGGAGATCGGGCAATTCTTGACATATTGCGAAAGATGGGCGCGGAGATTACTTGCGCGTCAAGCGGCGAGATCAAGGTGTACACTGCCGGACTTCACGCCGTGGAGGTCGACGTTTCGCAAACCCCCGATATCGCGCCGCCGATAGCCGCCGCGATGTGCTTCGCGCACGGCCAAAGTCGCATACTTGGCGCGGCGAGGCTAAGGTTCAAGGAAAGCGACAGGCTCCGCGCCATTGCCGCCGTGCTGACAGACCTGGGTGCGGATATACGTGAACAGGGTGACACTCTTGTTATAAACGGCAAACCAAGTATTCGCGGCGGTCAAACCGATTCTCACGCGGATCACCGTATCGCTATGATGGCCGCTTTGGCCGCTCTGCGGTGTGACTGTAAAGTTACGCTGACGGGATGGCAATGCGTAGATAAATCGTACCCCCAGTTTTGGAATGATTGGGAGCGCAGATAAACAGACAAAGGAGCCCCCGACAATGTTCAAGGAATATGGAGAATTAAGCGCAATTTTGTACGAGTACACGAAGCCTGTAGGCCGTTCAATCGGGGGTGACATCGAGTATTATTCCAAAAAGCTGCGGTATGTTACGGGTCTTATCCTTGAAGCCGGAGTCGGTACGGGGCGGATGATTATACCCCTGATCCAACAGGGGCTGAAAGTTGACGGTGTTGAAATATCGCCAGAAATGCTGGCGAAGTGCAGGGCTAATATGGAGAAATGCGGCGTTGGCGCAGAGTTATACCGACAGGATTTAACGGAGATGTCCTTGCCGAATAAATATGACGCGATAATAATGCCGACAGGGAGCTTTTGCCTGCTTCCAAAGAGGCTGGTAAGCGATGTTCTGGTTTCCTTTTTCAAGCATCTGAATTTGGGCGGGAAGATTGTCATAGATTTGTTGCTGCCTACTGATTTCAAAAAGGGTGAGACTGAATCATACGGTTACGAGATGTCCGATGGCACGGGTATACTGTTTACAAGCTTTAGCGAGGATATTGACTGGGTAACGCAAAAGACTTCGTACATCCATAGATACGAGCTGCTGAGAGACGGAAAGATACTGAATACGGAGATATCTAATTTTACGCTGTATTGGTATGGTATATATGAGTTTGAAATGTTGCTTGGGTCGGCCGGATATTCGGAAATCAGGCATGAAATCGGGTACGGGACTGACATCCGGTCGCCTGTCGTAACATTCACGGCGGTCAGAGAAACATCTTCCTAAAGGAGAAAGTATGTCCAGCGTATGGGGTGAACGGATCAAGCTGACAATATTCGGCGAATCACGGGGAGAGGCGATAGGCGTCGTGATCGACGGATTGCCGCCGGGTGAGAAAATCGACATGGACGAGTGCCAGGTCGAGCTTTCGCGCCGCGCCCCGGGTCGTGACGAGATATCTTCCGCGCGGAAGGAACCCGATGACGTGCGCGTAATCAGCGGCCTGAAAAGCTCAACGACCACGGGCGCGCCGCTTTGCGCGCTGATCGAAAATGTGGACGCCGAGCGCGAGGCGTCGGACAATCGCCGAATCGCGCGCCCCGGACATGCCGACTACACGGCTCATTTAAAGTATAAGGGTTTTGCCGACATGCGCGGAGGCGGGCACTTTTCCGGCCGCCTTACCGCTCCGCTTGTGTTCGCGGGGGCCGTGGCGCGGCAGATGCTGGCGCGGAGAGGGGTCGTCATTGGCGCACGTGTCGTCAGGATAGGCAGCGTGGCCGACAGATGCCCATTTCAGCCTTTGCCGCAGGCCTTTGAGATACTGCGAAGCGGCGGATTTCCGGCATTGTGCCCGGACGCGGCCAAGCTCATGCGAAACGAGATAGTTTCCGCAAAAGCCGGCGGAGACAGCGTAGGCGGTATTGTGGAAGCCGCCGCGACCGGCGTTCCGGCCGGTCTTGGCGCGCCGTTCTTTGGTTCTGTGGAGAGCGCGCTGTCTGCGCTGCTGTTCTCGATACCCGCCGTGAAGGGCGTCGAGTTCGGCGACGGTTTCTCAATATCTCAGATGCGAGGCTCCCAGGCAAACGACGCTATTCGAGCCGAAGGCGGAGCGGTTGCCTTTAGCAGCAACCGCTGCGGCGGCATATTGGGCGGGATCACAAACGGCGAGCCGATAATTGTCCGTGCCGGTTTTAAGCCGACGCCTTCAATAGCAATAGAGCAGCCGTCGGTGAACCTGGAAACAATGGAGAACTCAACCGTCCGATCCGAAGGCAGGAACGACCCATGCGTAGTCTTGCGCGCCGTACCCGTGGTGGAGGCGTGTCTGGCCGTATGTATCCTTGACAAGTGGGAGGGACTGACTTGAAAAACGTTGTTCTGACAGGTTTGCCGGGCGCGGGGAAAACGACCATTGGGCACGAGCTTTCACAGCGGCTGGGGATGGACTTTGCCGATATCGACACTATAGTTGAAGAGCGCGCGGGCATGTCGATTGCGGAAATATTTGAAACCTACGGCGAAGAAGGCTTCAGGCAGCGCGAGGTCGCGGCGGCGGCAGAGGTAGCAAAGCTTTCGGGCACGGTCGTTTCTACAGGCGGGGGGGTTGTGCTGAGACAAGACAACATGAGCAGTTTGAGTGAAAACGGTCTGATCGTCTTTCTGGATCGAAGCCCTGACCGCATAGCCGCCGATCTCACAAACGGAGCCGAAGCCATCCGCCCTCTGCTTGCGCGAGACGTTTCAAAGCTTTACGGGCTGGCAGAGCGGCGGCGTCCATTATACCAAGAATCTGCCGATATAACGATTGAAATTCAGGGTGATGTTGACGACACGCTGCGAGCAGTACTTGAAGCCATTGCCACGAATCATAATTCGCTGGAAGCCGGATATTCTGTTATAGGCTCACCAATCTCACACAGTCTTTCACCACGGCACTATAATAGCGCGCTTAGGCGTCAAGGCCGCCCCGCCGAATACTCCATGGCGGAAGTCAGGCCAAATGAACTTGCCGGCTGGGTAGACTTCGCCAGATGGCACATGCGTGGTTTTAACGTAACTATGCCGCATAAAGAGGCCATAATCCCGTTGTTGGATCGGCTGACCGGATATGCCAGACTTTGCGGCTCTGTCAACACCGTGACCATTCATCCGCAAGACGGCGAATTGGTGGGACACAATACCGACCTGTGGGGTATCGAGCGTTCGTTGGAGCAGGCAGGATTGAATCTGCGCGGCAAGAATGTCGTGATAGCCGGAGCCGGTGGCGCCGCGCGTACGGCAGCCGTATTTGCCTGTGTAAACGAAGCTAGGCTCGTAACTATCGCGGCACGCTCATTTGCGCACGCTAACGCCTTGGTTGATGCTGTCTCAACAGACTTTCCAGGAACCTGCATGGAAGTACTCGACCTTGCCGTCATAACAACCGATCCTCTACGCTTTCGGGATGAGCGCGCCGATATATTCATAAATGCAACCCCTCTGGGAATGTATGGCCACGACGATTTCGCCGATTTTTCCTTCTTGGACTACGTTCGCACAGGTGTTTTCGACATGATCTACAACCCGAAGTCGACGCGCTTGCTGCAAGAGGCTCAAAGCCGCGGACTTATAGCTCTGGGAGGTATGACTATGCTTGCTTTTCAGGCGGAGAAGGCCGAGGAGATATTTTTTAGGCAAGAAGCTTTTTGAACCTAGGAGGATTTGATCTATGAGAAGAACAATGAGAATATTATCGGCAGCTCTGGTTTTCATGTTGGTTTTGAACTTGATAATGCCCGTTGTTCTATATGCCAATGAGATAAGTGTCACCATCAATGGTCATCAGGTGGATTTTGCCGACCAAGAGCCCGTTATTGTAGATGGGCGCACTCTTGTTCCAGTGCGTGGCGTGCTTGAGGCTCTCGGCTTCGACGTGGATTTCGACAACAATACGCGCACGGTGGTTTTGGTTGGCTCACAAGGCTCACCATATAGTAATTACGAGTTTCGTGTTCTTATTGGAAGTTCTCATTTTGAGTTAAACAGTCAAAACTTTCAGCTTGATGTGCCCGCTCAAATTATTAACGGTCGTACAATGCTCCCGATACGCCCTTTGCTGGAGAGGATTGGCTTTAGTGTAGATTGGAACGGCGCGACCAGAACAGTAATTATTGAATCGCCGCCATCACCGTTTGCTGAAATGACACGCGAGCAAATGATAGACAACTTAGTAGGTACATGGGCTGTACTGGAAAGTGATATGCCGGAAGGACATCACTTTAGCTCTTTTACATTAAATGCTCCTAATATCGACATGGGTGACGGAGAATTTGTAACAGGCGTAAACAGGCAACGGATATATTGGCTGATAAACGCTTACGGGGATTTGGTTATCTTTTTCCCTGATGACCTCGAGCAACGAATAAATTACTACAGCATTGTAGACTTGAGCTCCAACAGCGCAACGCTTTCTCACAATACATTTGAAAGGCATGTTGAGGGCCTTGCGCCTTATAGAGCGGTATATACCAGAGTGCGGTAAGAAATAAGTGCAAAATAAAAACCCGCAAAAAAACTATGTCGAGTTGGTGATGGTAAAGTCATAGACCTTCATAGTTCTGTACATATAATGAACAACGTGAAGCTCACTTATCAACTATTTGATAGGAGGATATGGATGGGTGCGGGAAATGAAAGGCTTGCTCAGTTGAGAGATGAGATCGACTCCATCGACGCGGAATTGGCGGCGCTGTTTGAGCGGCGCATGGCTGTTGTCTCGGAGGTAGCGGCGTTCAAGAGGAAGGCAGGTTTGCCGGTATACGACGCGTCGCGCGAGGACTCCGTAGTGGCGCGAGGGCGCGCGCGTGTTTCTCCGGAGAACGCCGACGACATGGAAAAGCTCTTGAGAAAGCTTATGCAGATATCGAAAGAGCGCCAAGAAGAGTTGACAATTGATACCACGTAATGATAGAATTGTACTAAGCGATATCTGATACATATTTTGCCGTACAATAAAATTGACGCAAGGGGGGAATAATTAGTGAACTGTGCAAATAAGCATCCGTGTCCATGCCCAAAGGATTGCGATAATCACGCAAAATGCTGTGACTGCGTTGCAAAACACATAGACTTGGGGCAGGTTCCGTTCTGCGTTTATCCCAGCGAAGGCGTGAAGAGCCTTGAGAATTTCTATCAATCGCTTAAAGAGAAATTTGGCTGATGAGGGGATAGAGATGATAACAGCCGTTGTGGGGGAGCGCTTTCGTGAGTCTTCCACAATTTTTTGTGAATGACAGCGCCGTTGGCAACCTTGGAATCATGGTTTTAGAGGAGGGGCTTTCATGCAACAGCAAGATGAAATTATGCAGCAAATTTTGGGAGAATTGAAAAATATAAACAGTCGCCTCGACAACATAGAACAAGAAGTTCAAGAACTTAAGCAGGAAATTCAAGAACTTAAGCAAGAGGTTCATGAAGTTAAGCAAGAAGTCCAAGAAGTCAAGCATAGGATTATTGTCATTGAGAACGAGCATGGTGAAAAGCTTGGCGCTGCGCTTGACGGCTATGTACAGCTTTACGATTTTAATAAAGAAATACGGGCTGATATAAAACAAATAAGGGCTTATCAAGAAGGGCATAGTCTCCGCTTATATAAGCTGGAACACGAAGCCTAACATATTTAACGAAGGTGGGTTAGATTACATGAGTTTTGAGCTTGGAAAGAGCAAGGACGAGCTTCTGAACGAAGTCGTCGAAAACGTAAAGACCATGTTTCGCAAGAGCATCAAGAGCGCGAACACTGTGCAGATATACCAGGCGCTGGCTTACGCCATCAAGGACTCTGTGACAGACAAGTGGATTCATACACATGAAGAGTATGTTGAAAGAGACGTGAAGCTGGTTTACTATCTCTCGATGGAATTCCTGATGGGGCGTTTCCTTGGAGACATGCTTATTAACCTTAAACTTAACGACACTGTTAACGAAGTGTTGGAGGAATTGGGCGTAGAGCCTGCCGAAGTTGAGGACGCCGAGCGCGACCCCGGTCTTGGAAACGGCGGCCTGGAACGTTTGGCGGCGTGTTTTTTGGATTCGCTTTCGACTCTTGGATCACCCGCTCACGGCTGTGGCGTATGCTATCCCTCCGG
>WRAW01000045.1 GCA_009780015.1 Defluviitaleaceae bacterium
GCGTTTGTATTTTTTTACAACAACGAACGTATTCAACTAAAAACAAAACTGACGCCGCTTGATAAACGACGCCAGTCCCTGTAAGCTTACGATTTACTGCGATTAGACTATTCTTTCCCTGTCCGTTTCCTCTGGTTCAGTACATTCTCTTCAGAAATCAAGGGCTGTTTGTTGTTGCTATGAGAAGGGGTTTTCAGTTGGGTAAGGCAGGCTTTTGGGCTGATTGTATGAGATTTTCGGAACGCCCAGGTAGGAAAATACGTCGAACAGAGCTTTTCCTATGTGCCCGAAAGCAACGGCGCCGTGATGAGGATAGCGATCCGCAATCAGAACGTGTCGATAGAACCTTCCCATTTCCGGGATAGCGAATATGCCTATACCGCCGAAAGACTGCGTGGGAACCGGAAGAACCTCGCCCTGGGCTATGTAGGCGTTAAGGCCGCCCTCTGCGGTGCCTTGCAGACGGTAGAACGTGATCTTGCCTGCTGCGATGTCGCCTTCAAGCGTGCCCCTTGTAATATCCGGCTCCCTGTCCGGCTCCAGCAAGCGCCGCATGATAAGCTGATGTTTCAGCTCTCCTGATTTTAGGTGGCATATGGGGGTGTTGCCGCAATGAAAGCCCATGAACGTATCTGAGTGAGTATAGTCGAACTTACCGTTTATGTCGCGCTGGAACATATCCGCCGGAACAGAATTATTGATATCCAGCAAGGTCACTTCGGCGCCGCTGACGCAAGAGCCGATATATTCCGACAACGCGCCGTAGATATCGGTTTCGCAGGATACGGGCATCCCGCGCGCGGCAAGGCGGCTGTTTACATAGCACGGGACAAAGCCAAACTCTGTTTGGAAGGCCGGCCAGCACTTGTTGGCGAATGCGACGTATTTCCGGCTGCCCTTGTTTTTTTCGGCCCAGTCCAGAAGCGTCAGCTCATACTGTGCGAGTTTTGGCAATATGCCGGGCATTTTATTGCCTTCGCCGAGTTCGCGTTCCATGTCGGAAATCACGTCTGGAATGCGAGGATCGTCTTTGTGAGCGTTAAAAGACACCAAGAGGTCAAGTTCCGAATTTTCCTGTATTTCCACGCCCAGATTAAACAACTGCTTTATCGGCGCGTTGCAGGCAAAGAAGTCTTGCGGGCGCGGGCCGAATGTGATTAGCTTTAGATTGGCCAGGCCAACCACGGCGCTGGCTATCGGAACGAACTCGGCAATCATACTTGCGATATCGTCCGGCGTGCCAACCGGGTATTGAGGTATATGCGCCTTTATATTGCGTAGCCCCAGGTTGTAAGAGCAGTTAAGCATCCCGCAGTAAGCGTCTCCGCGGCCGTTAATGAGCTTGTCTGAGGCGTCTTCCGCAGCGGCGACAAACATTGTCGGTCCGCCAAAGTATTTTGCCAGCAGGACTTCCGGCGTTTCGGGGCCGAAATTTCCCAAAAATACGACAAGCGCGTTAACACCGACAGCTTTTACATCTTCGACTGCTTGTAACATGTCTGCTTCGTTTTCAACTGTAACCTTACATTCATGAATGCCGCCGCAGGCGGCGGCTACTGCGGCGCGGCGCGTTTCCGAAAGGGCTATGGGGAAACAGTCTCTGGACACGGAAACCAATCCGAGCTTGATATTGGGAATATTTGTCATGATAATCTCCTTCTGTTAAGCTTGCTATGATTGGCCATTGTACGCGTTCGGGCCGTGTTTGCGCAAATATTGACACTAATTCTTCATGCCCGACATAACGACTCCTTCAATAAGGTATTTTTGCCCGAAAATATATACGAGGATGCCGGGTATTATGGAAAGAACGGTTGCCGCCATGGCAAGCTGCCAGACAGTTCCGTAGGAACCCCTGAATATACGAAGACCCAGCGCCATTGTAGCCAGGTTGTCGTCAAGAAGGTATACGGTCTGGTGCAAGATGTCGTTCCAGACGGTCAGAAAAATGAATATGGCGACGACCATGATAGCAGGCTTGATGGACGGTACGATGATTTGAACAAGAATACGGATGCGACCCGCGCCGTCGATCATTGCGGCCTCATCCAACTCCTTTGGAATTGTAAGGATAAATTGACGTATCAGAAAAATGTTGAACGCGCCTCCTCCGCACATCCATGGAAGAATCAGGGGCCAGAACGTATTGATTAGCCCGAAATACTGCGTCCATACGATGTAGAGGGGGATCAGCGTCACCATGGGCGGCAGCAGCATGGACGCGATACACAGTCCGAAAAGGAATTTTTTGCCGCGGAATCTGAGCCGTGCAAAAGCGTAACCGCTCATTACGGCGGTAGACGTTCCAAATATTACAGCTGGAACCGCGATTATCAATGTGTTGCGAAGATAGAGGAAATAGTCGAAATGTACCATCGCCTCCGCGTAGTTTGAAAACAGCCAGCGGCTTGGAAACAGCGCCATTGTACCGACTTCTGGGCCTGTCATCAGAGATGAGCGGATAATCCACCAAATGGGGAACAGGACAAGCGCGGCCAGGATGGTTATAATTATCAGGCGAAGAGTGGTGAAGGCAGATTTTTGATTCATTTCGGATCGCCTCCTTCATAAAACAGCCAGGATTTTGACGTGATAAATAGAATTGCGGTAAATATGCCTACCAAGATGAAGAAAATGAATGAAATCGCGCTGGCGCGGCCTATCAGACCGTTTATAAATCCCGTGCGGTACATGGTAAATGTCATAAACAAATAAGATTCGGGAACCGTTCCCGCGCCGGCTCCCCCGCCTGCGGCCATAAGAAGAGACGGGACAAAAATCTGCATATTTGTCACAAGACTCATTAGCATATTATAAAATATAATCGGCGTCATGCAGGGCAGTGTGATTTTCCAGAATCGCTGCCACGCGTTTGCGCCGTCAATTTCTGCGGCCTCCAGGTATGTTCGCGGCACATTTCCAAGCCCGGCCATTTTAATTACTATTAAATTGCCGCTTGTCCACACGGCTACCATAGCCAGAGCCGGAATGATGGTTTGCTCGTTTGAAAGAAAATGGGTTCGCTGCCCGCCGAACATTACAACGATGTTATTAATAATTCCGCCTCCGTCATATAATAACGACCAGCTCAGAAATGTCGCCACGGCGGGTATTATGAACGGCATATAAAATATCGTGCGAAATGCGGCCCGACCTGGTATCGGCCTGTTAAGAAGCAGCGCGATAATCATTGAATATACCAGACCTGCCGCCACAGACAAAAAGCCATACAGGAGGGTTACGCGGATTGATGTCCAAAAGAAAAAGTCTTCCGTAAACAAGAATCTGTAATTATCGAATCCCGCGAAGGATGGTGTGCCCGGAACCCGCCATTGAAACAGCGATATCCCGAACACGGCTATCAGTGGTAAATAAGTTAAAAATATAAGCCCCATAAAAGCGGGAATCAGCAACAGCTTTGCTGTTCTCGCTTCCTGTTTTTCCGCTTTGCCGGGATGGTGCTTTGTTGGAGAAGGTTGCACAATATCGCCTCCGATATGCGAACTTGCAGCGTGACGGGATGCCGGGGCGGCCTCCCCTGCGGGGGAGCGCCGCCTTTGCGCACCAATGCAACTATTTAACCTGAGTTCGACGAAGTCGAACCAGCCGCGTAAGCGACTGAAAATGCGGAACATTTTTCACGTATTTAGAAAACCTGATCCTAATTTCCTCTGTTGGCGGCTCTAAGCGCGCCTATCGCGCCGTTGATCGCTTCTTCGGCGGTGGAGTGGCCGCTCCAAACCGGAGCCAAGGCAGTGGAGAGCACGTCGTTAAACAGCTCCGTATTGTTGACCCAATACCAGGATGTGGGTACTGCGTTTGTAAGAGCGTAGTTGATAACGGCGCTGCGGTATTCTTCAAACGGCGGGAAGTTTGGGTTCTCCGCCCATCTGCGCATATAGGCCTCGTCGTGGTACCAGATCGGGAATATTGGCATCCAGATTCCGCTCTCGATCATGGCCCAGGAGTTTTCCACTTGTGCGTACCAGGCAAGCCACTCCCTGGCGGCTTCTTGATGCTGAGATGTACTGAACGCGACATTTACGCCGCCGGTAGCCATAGTAATGTTGCGCTGCATAGACGGCAGAACGCCGACGCCGTAATTCAGGCCGTCGGAAAATTGCGCGGGCCCAAGCCAAACTCCGACAGACCACTGTCCGTTGATGTACATGGCGGCGTTTTCCAGCAGGTACGTTTCAATTGTGGCCGCTATATTTGTGCCGAACTGAGGGGATACATTGTGAACCAGATGCAGATCGGCAATCATTTGCAGCGATTCGACGGCCGCCGGCTGGTCAATGATTACATTGAACGGGTCGGCCGGATCGTACCAGCCGCCGCCGTTGGCAAGCGCCCACACTTCCAGCATCCAGATGGCGGGATCAAACATGACGCCGTACTGTACGATATTGCTCGGGTCAAAATTCGGTGAATGCGCGTTGTTGCCGTTCGTGTCGAGGGTCATTGTCCTTGCTGTATCAATGAACTCATCCCAGCTCCAGGCATCGGCGACGTTGGCGGGGGGTACATCGACGTCGGCCGCTTCAAACATGTCGCGGTTAAAGAAGTTAAGAAGAAGCTCGTTCGCCACGGAATATCCAACTGTTTCACCATCCCAGCGGAAGCCGAGTTTCTCAAGAGGTTCTTCCGGGAAGCCCGCGAACATGTCGCCCGCGGGAAGAAGCATTCCGCGCTCGGCCCAGTTCAAAACCATAGGTTCGGCCATGATCGCGGTGTCGGGAAGGTTTCCGGCAATCGCCATAGTGTTCAGGGTTGCTTCAAAGTCGCCGCGGTCGATGTTGATGACTTCGACGCTGATCCAGTCCTGCTCGCTTTCAAACTGCTGAATTACCTGCCGTACCTGCTCGACCTCGCTAGCGTCGCCCCACATAGCGTATGTTATGTTGACACGTTCGCCGCCTGCGGGGGGCTCTTGCTCTTGAGCCTGGGTGACGGTAGCGTCGACGGGTTGGGCGGGGGGCTCCGGCTGCGCTGCGGTTCCGCACGCTGCAAGCCCCAGAATCATCACAAGGAGCATAAAAGTTTTGACTATACCGTGTACTGCGTTCTTTTTCATTTAATCAATCCTCTCTTAGAATTTATTGTTATTGCGCAACCTGCGCAAATGGTGTACATGAGCGGCGAAATTACTTCGGCTTTACGGGGATGAACACTCGCATCTCGTTTTCGCCTCGGTTGGCCCATAGAAAATATGGGATTAGTGTTATTCCGCAAGGCTTCAGGGCTGGTTTTGCCGACGTATAGAGTTCTGTCCCGGCTTGCTCATACTTGAACGCGGAAGACTCAAGAGCCACGGCTTCGGCCGGAATCCCGTCCGGCGGCTTGGCTACGGTTATGGGCGCGTTTTCATCTAACAGATAGGAACCCAAAAGAGTCCCGTTATCCGCCTGTTCGATGCAGTAGACGATTGGGCCGCGCGTCACAGCCGCTTTTCCTATGTTGTGCTGAACTTCGTTTGCGCAATATATCAGTTTCGGCTGCATGTCAAACCGTATGAATATGGTATCGCCCTGCCATTCGCGCTCGAGTACGATATATCCTTTTTCCTCGCGCGGACTAACGGGTTCATTATTAATAGAAATGGTTTGTATCGGCGCTGTTTCGGGATTTCTCAAGTACAGATCAAACTTTCCGCCGCTTATTATGAGTGTGGCTGTATTTTCAAAGGGATACTGTGTATAGATATTTATGCCGCGGCTGCCGTCTCGTGCGGAACCCTCGCAATACAGGTTTACATACAAGGCATCCTTTGTTTTGCCGTAAGCGTAGCCGCCAAGACCCATCACCGTGCGTGCCAGGTTCGAGGGACAGCACGCGCAGTCAAACCATTTTTGGCGTACGGGCTTTATATGCTCGTAATTGGGATTGTGAGGAATCTTTCGCGGTTCCGTTTCCAGTGGATTGACGTAGAAGAATTCTGTTCCCGAAAGGGATATACCCGCGAGCACCGTGTTGTACAGCGCGCGTTCCATCACGTCTGCGTAGCGCGCGTCGCCGTACAGCGCGTTCATGCGCCGGCAAAACATCATCAGTCCGACGGAAGCGCATGTTTCGCCGTAAATTAGATCATTAGGCAGGTCGTAGGGCGACGTAAAGCGTTCGGCAAATGCCGCCGACCCTATAGCGCCCGTTATGTACATCTTTTTTGTGGTGATGTCTTCGTACAGGGCGTCGCAGGCGGCTAAAAGCGCCGTGTCGTTTAATTCGGCCGCCAGATCAGCCATGGCGCTGTACATATACACCGCCCGTACGGCGTGCCCTATCGCCGATCGCTGTTTTACCGGCGGAAGATGAGACTGGGAATATGTCCGGTCAAGCGGTGTTATATGCGGGAAAATCTCATTGTAACCAATTTTTTCCTGCTCTGCGTCAAAGTAATTAGGCGCCTTCCCGCGCTGGTTTGTAAAATAAGCGGCGAGAGAGAGATAACGCCGATCCCTTGTTGTCTCGAACAGTTTGTAAAGAGCAAGCTCTACTTCCTGGTGACCGGGGTAACCGTTTATTTTACCGTCCTCAAGTCCGAACACATTGTCGATACAGTCCGCGAAGCGCAGCGCAATATCCAGCAGTGTGCGCTTGCCTGTCGCACTGTAGTACGCGACGGCGGCTTCAATCAAATGCCCCGCGCAGTACAGTTCATGTCCCTGCTGCAAGTTTGTCCAGCGTCCTTCAGGCTCCTTGATTGTGTAATACGTGTTGATATAGCCGTCCGGGCGCTGCGCTGCGCCGATTAGAGAAATCGCGTCGTCGGCAAGAGCTTCCAGCTTGGGATCAGGCTTTGTTTCCAGGCTGTACGCGACGCATTCCAGCCATTTATACAAATCGCTGTCCTGAAACACCATGCCGTAAAACTCGCCTTGACTTTTTCCAGCCGCTATCTCGAAATTTTTCAAGCAGTGACTTTTGGCGGCATCTAAAACTCTATCGCCTAATATTTCCCATTGATAGGGGATCACTTTTTCCCTCATCAATGCTATGTATCGATCCCAGAAAGAGCCGCTGATTTCCACATCTTTCAGTGGGAGTGGCTTGATTTTGTCCATTGCCGCGTTCACTCCTTTACTCTACGGGCCCAATATCTATTACAATTTCCATGACCGCGCACGGCGGAATTTGAAAGAGAAGTTTTTCGCCGGATATAGTAATCTCGTCAAGGTGACGCGGTTTTACGCGCTCCGGTGCGTCAAAATCGTTGTGCGCGTCCATTTTTCCTGTGAGGACGCGCGCCGAAGCGGACTTGGCCTGATGGCCGCAGAGCTGGCAGCAGATATCCAGCGTATCATGGAGCGAAAGGTTTACCAATGTCGCGAGGATTGCGCTGCTGTCATCCTGTGAGGCGGATACATGCAGCTCCGGCACGGAATATTCATCCGTACCAATATGTCTGTCATCTACGTAGCTTTCCAGCAATTGGGCGTCCTGATGCCCTTTATAGAGATCAAACACGTGGTACGTAGGCGTTTTAATCATTTGTTCGCCCTGCGTCAAAATTACCGCCTGAAGTACGTTAACCGTCTGAGCTATGTTTGCCATGGTCACCCGGTCGCAGTGCGTGTTAAAGATATTCAGGGTAACGCCGGCTACAAGCGCGTCCCGCATGGTGTTCTGCTGGTACAGGAAGCCGGGGTTTGTTCCTTCGGCTACGTCAAACCAGGTTCCCCATTCGTCAACCACGAGTCCGACGCGCTTTTCCGGGTCATAGCGATCCATTATAAGACTGTGACCACTAATCAGTTTATCCATGCGCAATGCGTCGCTTAGTGTGTGGAAATACTTGATTTCGTCAAATTTGACGGCACAGCCGCGATCCTTAGGGCCTCCGGGCGATGTGTAATAGTGAAGCGACAAACCGTCCATCCTGTAGTCGGCGCCGTTTGTGTGTGGTGTGCGGCTGTGGCAGCGGCTCATCATGACCTCCGTCCAGTGATAGTCGTCAATGTTTGGGCCGCAGGCTATCTTTGAGATTTGATTTCCGTCATATTCGCGCACATACGTTTGATAATGACGATAAATAGAGGCGTAGTACTCGGCGCTCATATTGCCGCCACATCCCCAGTTTTCATTGCCGATTCCGAAATAAGGAACGCTCCAGGGCTCTTTTTGACCGTTTGCCCCACGAAGATCCGCCATCGGCGATACGCCCCCAAAGGTCATGTATTCGACCCATTCGCTCATTTCCCGCACCGTGCCGCTGCCGACATTGCCCGATATAAAAGGGTCGCAGCCAATTTGTGCGCACAGTTCCATGAATTCGTGCGTGCCGAATGAATTGTCTTCCACAACGCCGCCCCAATGGGTATTTATAATCTTTTTGCGCTGTGCTGCCGGCCCTATACCGTCCATCCAGTGGTAAATATCCGCAAAACAGCCGCCCGGCCAGCGCAGTACGGGAACTTTTATGCCGCGAAGCGCGCTTACCACATCGGAACGCATACCTTTCACATTTGGAATAGGGGAGCCCTCGCCCACATATATGCCTTCATAAATACACCGCCCCAAGTGTTCGGCAAAATGACCGTAAATGTTTCGAGAGATTTTTTCGCCCTTTTTATCGGGATTAATAATCAGTCTACGCAAAACAACCATCCTCCACGCTCTATAAAATTTGTGCCACTGTGTCGCGTAAAATCAGCCTGCTCGGAATAATAACGCTGCTCTCATTCGCGTACTGTCCGTCATCGCTAAGTTTCTCCGCAGCCGCTTGCGCAGCCGCAAATCCGATTGCCTTCAAGTTAATTTCCACCGTGGTAAGCTTTGGGAACACAAAATCAGATACTTCGCGGTTGTCAAAACCCATGACCGAAACATCTTCGGGTACACGCAGCTTTGCATCCTTGATAGCTTCCATCGCGCCGATAGCCATAAAATCATTCATTGCCAATACCGCTGTGGGCTTATGCTCCAAGAGTTCCTTCATGCAGGAGTACCCTGACGCGCGTTCCCAATCTCCGTGTTTGACCAGCGCGTTATCTAGCACGAGCCCGGCTTCTTTGAATGCCGTATTGATCCCGTGCAGCCGCTTCTGCGCGGGAGCAGTATCGGCAAGACCTGTAATAACGGCAATTCGCCTATGACCGCAGTCGATCAGGTGGCGGGCGCTCTCTGCGGAGACGGCTTCGTTTTCGTAAGTAACCGAGCAAACGTGGTCGTCGCTTGAAGTGGAATACGCAACGATTATTGGCTTGTTCATATTTTCAATTACCCCTGAAATGTCCCGGTCGAACATTCCTATGTATATCACTGCGTCAACCTTGGTGCCAAAGATCAAGAACGACAGCGCCTGACGTATCTTATCCTTTTGATGAATAATTTGATTGTACTGATTAAGCAGGCTGTCCAGCATCCTAAGATTTAACAGCAAGATTTGATAGTCTGTATGTTCCATGTATTCCGATATTCCGTTTATAATGCGCGCGGTGGGGAAGGCCAGAATGTCTTCGGCCAGCACGCCAATAATGTTGGTTCTTTTTGTGCGGAGGCTTTTTGCGATTTGATTGGGCTGATAATTTGTTTTCGCGATCACGTCAAGGACGCGTTGTCGCTTTTCAAGCTGTACAGGCTTCGTACCGTTAATGACATACGAAACGGTAGCGGTTGAAACTCCGGCTTCCCTGGCAATATCCTTGATTGTAATTTGGAAGCACCCCCTTGAATGTTTATAATTAGCCGTTGTCTATCAGCGAAGAAAGTTTCAATCTGATAGGAAAATTAATATAAAAATCACAATCTAATCGATTAAATTTCATATTAGTTATTATACACGAGATGCTAATTTTTGTCAATACTTACTCACGTGTCTGAATAATACAATTTTTATCTATTTTTTTGTGCAAAATGTCAAATTAAGTGAATTTTATAAAATATGAAAATCCCTAAATAATGCAGGTCTTACCACATGTTTTGGTAATTTACTTTTTATGTATTAGAAAGTAAGTGTGGAAATATCTTGCAAGGGGGCATGAAAAAATAGCAGTCATTAAGGATCATGGATGCGGTTTTGCAACGGAGTCATGACTGTTTTTTATATAATTGTATCCAAGCCTTAATTAACTAAATACAACGTGACAGCGAAACCAAATAGGGAGCAGATGATATTTGTTTTTGACATTTCCTCCCCTCCCATTCAGCCATTCAATATTATAGGCATCTAGCATCATATGCATCATATCCGCGAAGCGCCTTTTGTATTTGCATTTTAAACCATTTGCGGTTAGAATGTTATCAGGAGGTGCGCAGTGTTTTTTAAAACATTCACCAAGGAAGAGCAAAGCTGGATTATGTACGATTGGGCCAATTCGGTATTTGCCACTATCATGGTGGCGGCCGTCTTTCCTGTCTTTTTCGTGGCTATGGCCGGAGGAGAGAACACCCCGGGGAGTGCCTGGTGGGGGTGGGGCACGTCAATAGCCCGGCTGATCCTTGGCATCGCGGCCCCCATAATCGGCGCGATACTGGACTATCGCGGCTATAAGAAAAAACTTTTTGTAACATTTGTATCCCTTGGGGTGTTGTTTACCTTGCTGCTGTCCGTCCAGACCAGTTGGCAGACGCTTCTGCTTGGCTATATCCTGGCCAACATGTTTTGGTCGGCGGGCAACTTTATCTACGACAGTTATCTGCCGGACGTCACTACCAAGGAGCGTATGGACAGGGTCAGCGCCTGGGGTTATGCCTGGGGTTATATAGGCGGCTCGACAATACCCTTTATAGTCAGCATATTCCTCCTTCTATTCGGGGGAAATTTCGGCGTGGATCAGGATTTAGCCGTGCGTATCTCCATAGTAATGACGGCCGTATGGTGGGGCGTATTCTCGATACCCATGATAAGGGACGTCCGTCACAAGTACGGAGTGGACGCGCCGCAAAAAGGATTTATGAGTCAGACACTGAAAAATGTCATAAACACAGCCAGGAAGATTACAAAGAACAAGGGTATGTTTATCTTCATAATCGCCTATTTTTTCTACATAGACGGTGTCGGTACGATCATAAATATGGCTACTGCTTATGGCTCGGAGCTCGGCCTGGACGCCGCCGGTATGATAGGGGCTCTGTTCGTCACACAAATTGTCGCGTTCCCCTTCTCAATGCTTTTTGGTAAGCTGGCAAAACTCATGAACCCTATAAATCTTATCTCCGGCGCGATAGGCGTCTACCTTGTCATCTGCCTTATGGGCTTTTTCATGGGATTCGGCCTGGAGATGGCCTGGTTTGACGAATCCACCGCAATATTCATTTTCTGGGCGCTGGCCTTCTTGGTGGGAACAGTTCAGGGGGGAATACAGGCCATATCCCGTTCTACATTCGGAAGGCTTGTTCCGCCGGAAAACTCCGGTGAATATTTTGGCTTCTTTGAGATTTACGGCCGCTTCTCCACAATTCTGGGGCCATTCCTTTACGCTACTATTCTGTCCGTAACAGGCAGACCGTCTATCTCGATTCTATCGACAATTTTCATATTCCTTATCGGCCTGACAATACTTCTTGCCGGGCGTGAACACCTGAAGTTAAATTAAACAAGTTCTCAAGGAGGCTGTATATGGCAAACTCGCAAAAACAATTCAAGCGTATAAGAGACTGGATGGAAATACCCGGCGGTTATCTCCCCGGCCCGCGTAATTCAATCACCGACGTTCCGGGCGTAACATGCGCCCATGTCACTCTTGCGGAGGTTGGCGTACGTACCGGTCTTACCCTGATCTCCCCCTGCGAATCCGACGTATTTCTTAACCCCCTTCCGGCGGCTGTCGAAACAGGCAACGGCTTCGGCAAACTTACGGGGGCGCTGCAGGTAGAGGAGCTTGGCGAGATCGAGTCGCTCATCGGCCTGACAAATACTTTGTCCGTTGCCGCCGTGCTGCAAGGACTTGTAGACTATCACGCCCCAAAGCTGCCGGATGAGTACAATTCCGTTAACATAGTCGTCGGAGAAACCAATGACTCCCGGCTTAACGACATTCGCGGCTGCCATGTGAAACCGGCCCATGTCGCGGAAGCCGTCGCCTTGCTGTCCAAGGATGTGGTGGAAGGCGACATAGGCGCGGGGGCCGGTACGGTATCGTTTGGTTTTAAGGGCGGTATAGGCACGGCGTCGCGGGTAATTCCCCGCAACATTACAGGCGAAGCGGAAGATTTTACCCTTGGGGCGCTGGTGCAGAGCAATTACGGCGGGAACCTGACGATCTACGGCCACGCAATCCCAAAGCCCGAGGAGCCCGCCGCCCGCGAAAACGGCTCATGCATGATCGTAATCATAACCGACGCGCCGCTTTCGTCGCGGCAACTAAAGCGCCTGGCCAAGCGCGGGCTTATCGGAATGACCAATACGGGCAGCGTCATGAGCAACGGAAGCGGCGACTTTGCCGTAGCTTCAAGCAATTTCACCCAAAACCGCCGCAAACGCTCGGCACGGGGGCAGCATTACTACTACCTGTCCGACGATCAGTTGAATTCCTTTTTTGAGGCCGCCGCGGATGCCGTACAAGAGGCTCTCTATAATTCGATGACCATGGCGTCGGGAGCTTCTCGCGGCAACAGCATATTTCCAGGACTAAACCCGGCACAGTATTCCGAAATACTGCCGCTTATTGTGAATTAGAAACAGTTTTAACTATAGCGTTTTATTTCCAGCCCCAAATATGCAATATGGTTTGACGATAGCGATGTTTTCTGATAAAATACTCAGGTGCAATACAAATTTCCATAGCAATGTATAGCTATTGGAGGAGCGTTAGATGATAGATATTTCGCAGTTCAAAAATCATGCCTCAATCAAAATGTTTTCAGATAGCGCTATAATCATTCGCGAAGGTGACACCTCGCCCCACAGTATGTACATTGTACTCAAGGGCTCTGTTGGTGTGTATAAAAACTATCTTCAGCCCGATCAAGTTACCGTCGCGCACCTGAAATCCGGCGAATTCTTCGGGGAGATGTCCTTGTTCCTGCTCCAGCCGCGAAGCGCTACCGTTGTTGCGCTCGACGACATAATAGCGCTGGAAATCAACAAGGACAACGTTTACAGCATAATCGAAAAATACCCCGACGTAGCGCTGAGCATGGTCAGTACTCTATGCATTCGGGTCAACGAACTGAACCAGCTTCTAAAAAAAACTTTCAATGCCGACCCAAGCAGCTTGATCGAAAAAGACTCCAACGTTACGCTCGCAATGATTAGGACACTGTGCTCAAGGGTCAGTGATCTGAATCAGCTTCTTAAAAAAGACCCCCTGGTTTAAACTATAAGCAAACGTGAAAAGGTTGTTGCTATGAATATTAAAGTATATGGCTGTCGCGGCACTGTGTCGCTTTCGCACACCTACGGATCAAGATATGGCGGAAACACGTCATGCATAAAGGTCGAGTCCGGCGGCAGCGTCTTAATTGTCGACGCGGGTTCCGGCATTATGCAGATGGAATATGAACTGCGCGAAACCTATCCCGACTATCCGAAAGGACTTCCGTTTAATCTGAATGTCCTGATAAGCCATCTTCATATCGACCATATTATCGGACTGCCTACCTTCGGGCCTACTCTGAACCCCGGCGCGAACATGAAGATATTCACATGCTCACGCGACGAACGGCCGATCAAGGAACAGATTTTCGGGGTGTACAAGCCGCCGTACTGGCCCGTTTCAATGGCGGAAATTGCCGCGGCCCAGTGCGTCGCCGTAGAACCCGACGTCCCCTTTGATGTCGGACCTTTCACCGTTACGCCCTTCACTGCCGAACACCCCGACAGCACGCTCTCTTTCCACATCACCGATGGGAATAAAGTATTTGTGCACCTTCTGGACAGCGAAGTTTCGTATATGCAGCCGCACGCGTACGAGAAGCTGCTCAGCTATTGCCGCGAAGCAGACATGGTTGTGTCCGACGCCGCCTATTCGTCAGATGATTATCAAATGCGCAAGGGCTGGGGACATTCCACGGTGAAAGACGGCATACGCCTGGCTAATGACAGCGGCTGTAAGAGCATGATGTTCGCTCACATAAGCCAATCCTACTGCGACAGCACCCTTGATTCCTGGAAACGCCATATAATGGATAATCGTGATGAATATATACTTGCTCACGACGGCTTAGAACTTACTCTATGAAGCGGTGAAACGTCAAGAGACATGTAAGAACCTGTATTAAGTATACGGAATGCCGGATTGACAAGCTTGATTTTACACAAACCTGGGAGGAAGTGACGCCGCGTATCCGCAGAGGTACGCAAGGGGCTAACGACAACCCGGGGTCTGTGAATTGTCAAGACGGCATTCCAGTAAAACACAGCTTTTTAGAGCATATTTTTAAATAGTGCTAATGTTTTGAAGTCAATGTTCCGAATATATTTAAAGGGTAACATTGAACGTCTCTGATATATAAAAACGGTCTATTAAGCTTTAGGGGGATAAAAATGAGAATTAACATGAACATGCCGGCATTGTTGGCGGCTACCAATATTGCGCGCGCAGGTGAACGCTCGGCCGCTTCAATGAGGCGTCTGTCTTCCGGTTTCCGCATAAACTCGTCAATGGACGACCCTTCCGGAATGAGCATCACCAACAGAATGAGCCATCAGATTGCCGGAACCCAACAGGCAAGCAACAGCTCGTCCAACGGAATTTCAATAGTGCAGACGGCCGAGGGCGGGCTGCAAGAAATCCACAACATACTGCAGCGTATACGCGAGCTTACCATCCAAGCCAAAAATTACACCAACGTAGAGGAAGACCGTGAACTTATACATAAGGAAATCGTACAGCTTAACGGAGCCGTTAACGAGATGGCGAACGGCACTCAGTTTAACGGCATAAACCTTTTGGCGCAGCATAACTTCGCAGTCAGGACGAACACGGCATATAACACGCATATGGGAAATCCCGGTATTGCGGCGCGTGAATTTATTCTTCCCGACCGCGAAAACAATCCGGCGGACAGAGCAACACATCTTGAAAATGACGGCATTCGCTCTCATATTCTTGCCGATCCGCGCGAAGGTGATGTCGCCACGCACGTATTTGATCCTGTCCTTGGCTTTAGACCCCCCGTCGGTGAGGAAGTACCCACACACATTGTTCAAGACGGCAGGGACATGATCTTAGCGGATCATATCGTAGACGACGCAGGCACCGTATGGATTGACGACACCGCAACTCACATGAGAAATGACGGACGGCATGTTATACTTCCCGATCCGGACGCCGTTTCGATGGGTTGGGCCGCTGCGGCGGATGCCCCTACTCATATCATAGAAGTGCCGAGGCTCCTCATACAGATTGGGGCAAATATGGATCAGCAAATGCGTATGAACTTGGTAGACGCCAGAAGCTTCAATCTTGGCCTTGTTGACATGGACGGCTTTATGAGCTTCAGCGTCGCGGATATCGCCGCCGATGTGGATGGGCTTTTCAGCATTGACGGAGTGGACGGCCACGACTTCCGCACCGACACCCTTAACGCGGTGGACAGAGCCATACAACAAATTTCTGAGATGCGCGGAACCTTTGGGTCATATCAGAACCGTCTGGAGCATACCGTAAACAGCCTTGACATAATGGACGAAAACCTGCAGGCCGCGCGCATGAGAATACGCGACGCCGACATGGCCTTCGAGATGACCGAGCTTTCCATAAGCCGTGTTATAGAACAATCCGGGCTTGCAATCCTGGCGCAGGCCAACATGAGGCCGCAGCAGATATTGCAGTTGCTGCAATAGTCAACTGAGGACGTATAAATTATTCGACCGGAGATGGTAATATGAACGACATGGAGCGCGGACGCAAATTTATGCAGAGTCCGGTATTTGGCGAGGTCATGTCCGCCAGCGACCAATCGAAAGGTATTCCAAACCCGCCGCACAGCAAGCCGGTGACGGGCGAAGTGACGGAGCTTCCACCCTTCGGCGGCGCTGTGACAAGGCCGGAATATACCGACCTCCTCGACATCCGGCGCAGTGAGCGCATTTACACACAAACGCCGATGACCCAGGAGCAGTTGGCTTTCATGCTGTGGAGTATGCAGAGCATACAGATGTACAGAGCCGCAAATCACGTAGCTGTGTTGCGCACCGTACCAAGCGCCGGAGCGCGCCACCCATTCGAGCTATACGCGGCCGTGCGCGACGTTACAGGTTTAAAGCCGGGATTCTACCGCTATGCTCCGCTCCTCAACATCGGAGAAAAGCGCGTGTCGATAGAGTTTCTGAAAGAGTTTGACGACTACGAGCAGCAAATAACGCAGATGCTGTCAGGCCAAAGCTTTGCCGCGAAAGCCGCCGCAGTCCTGTTTATCAGTTGCAAACCCTACCACGGTGAATGGCGCTACGTCGAAGCTGCCCACCGCGTTATGCTGGTAGACGTCGGGCACATCGGCCAGAACGCAATGCTCAGCGCGGCCGCGCTCGGGCTTGGCAGTTGCTGCTTCGGGGCATATGACCAGCAGTTTTGCGACACAACACTGGACTTCGACGGGATAAACGAGTACACGGTGTACGCCGTCTCCGTTGGAGAAGCCCAGAGCGAATAAAGTCCATATCATTGAATTAAGAAAACCCAAGCATAAGTTTTAGTCTTCTTACAGCAGAGCAATATCGCCACCTTAGAGGATTTTGCTTATACTATTGTACGAAAAAACGATAACATCAAAAAAGCCGAGCGAATATTAGAAACATTGGTAACACATCTTACCCATGCTGAGAACAACAGACAGCATAGGTCAGTCTATCAAAAATGCAAATCCCTTGCACCAAAAACCTGCCCTGCCGCTCTCAATAGCATAAACCCCTTTACCAAGAGTAAAGTAACCAAAGAACACGATGTATCACTGTCGAGAACAGCACAGAGAATGGCGAGATAATTTTATAATGGCATTGTGCTTTTTATGTCTGGTATGACGCAAGAGGCACAATGCCAGCACCGTAATCGGTAGCTTGCCAAATCTAACAACCCAAATAGCAAAGCAGTAAAGAGGTATTACGTTCGCCCCTCTTTGTTTCACCAATTTAATACTCTATACCCTGTTAATAGTCACAATGGCTTTTCCCCAACATCTGCACGAAAATAACGCCTTGCGGCGCTATTTAAAAAGTTTATCTTTATACCTAATACCGTGTGCCTATCCTGTTGCCATTTGCATCAAAGAAGTCGTCTCCACGTAGTTCGCACACCCTATTACCGTACGTATCAAACATGTATGATCCTCGGAATTCGTATAGACGGTTGCCGTGTGTATCAAATACATAGTCTCCACGTATTTCATACATGCGCTCGCCCATGTCTGTCCAGATGTAGTCTCCACGGCGTTCAAATTTACGGTTGCCGTAGTTATCTCGCCACCATTCTCCGTTTTCTCGTAGCCAATCCATATTGCTCGCCCCTTGCCATTTTTTATAATGTGTTGCTTATCCAGCTGTACCAAAGCTTTCCCATCGGCCATGTTCGTTACCAAGCATATATTTGCGACGTGCGACCATACTCACCCAGCCATCTGCACTTTCAAACATATCAAATTCCAGCACGATAGCATCTATTAGGATATCGCCGTCGTAGACTACAATATATAATTCCCTTCTGTCGTCAAAAAAAGATTCCTCCCAGGATATGGTGTGCATACTCCACTCTGCTGAGTTGTATACCAGCCATCCGGTACCATCAGCGTACAGGGCAAGATCTGTAAAGCCAAAGGTACTAGTACCCCAAAAGCTCCACCAAAATCCATCGGTCACAAAGTCTAAGCTAAATGGCTCACCCACCTTTGCCACTGCCCAAGGGGGCATAGGTACCCGATCACTAGTTTGCGATGGGTCTTGTGGAATATCTTCAGCCATATACGTAAACGCTGGCTCGTCCTGGGGTGGCTCTTCGGCTATATCTTCTGCCGCGTAATATACATCTTCTTCCACATATGTTGACTCCGGATAGGCAGTCTCTGCCTCTAGGGGCTGTGTTTGCGTAGACTCAGGAAGCGGATGAACAGGTGCAGGCATGGGCAGAGGTGTGGGAGGAAGTGCAGGTGCCGGAGTATATATTGCTATGGACTGACCTTCGCTGCCAGAAGAGTCGCTGCTTTGTCCTCCCACAACAAATACAATAACACCAACAATCACTGCTGTCGCAACTGTTGTAAATATATATAATAATCGGCGTTTCTTTTCTATCGAAGCAGCTGCTTCTTTTTCACGTTGCTCTGCTTCGCGACGGCTCTTTTCGATCTGATAGCGTGAATTAAGGGTATTAAAATGAGCTTGGCATTCGTGCAAAAGCTGTTGTGCGTCTTCATAAGCGCCAAGGCCTCCTAAACTCTTTAACAAGCTTTTATATTGCCGGACTGTACGTGTTAATTGGCTGTAGTCATCAAGGTCTCTACGGCTTATCTCGCCTATTTCTACCTTTGCCTCATTGTATTTTTGGCGGAGTTTTTCCTCTGCCAGTGCTTCGTCATATTTTTTCTTTTGAGGAAGGTAATCAGCTTCCAACGCTTTAAGTCTGGTTTGGCATTCGGAAAGCAGCTGAGATGCATCTTGATAAGCGCCTAACTTTTTAAAATCTTTTACCAATTGTCTGTAGCCATCTACCAAAGTTTCCAGCGCTTCAAAGTTATTGGCGTCTTTATAGCGCAGCTTATCAAGCTCAATCTTGACTATGTGGTATGTTTCTTGCTTTTCTCGCTCAAACCGTGTGGCACGTTCTTCAGGGCTCTCAAAATTGCGGACGGTATCCATCATGCTGATAACACTTTGAGAAACCACTCCGCAATATTCAATCAAATTTCGCATCCGGTCACTAGTAGCCGGTACAGACATCCGCTTCATTTGTATTTGAAAATTTAATTGACCAAGCTCAGCTAAGTAATCCTCCCGGGCAACCTTGTTCATGCCGGCAAGTTTCTCTTTAAGGTCTATGCTTTGGGTCATGGAATAAATTTTATTAATTTCTGTGTGGATATCGTACCATTCTCGTTCTCGCGGTTCGCTGGGGTCAAAGTCATTGAAATACATATTTTTCATACCCCTTCTAATTCAGTTATATCTCGAAAACATCCATAGCCGTAGTAAGACCTAACGGCGGAACTGCAATTGCTCAACTCAGACAGGTTACGGTTGCTCGGGCGGGCACATCTAACATACCTCCCCGGCAATTTGTCCGTCGACTAAGGCGACCAGGCAGTTGTCGTCCGCCTTTCCGAAGCCGTAGATGAATATTTACAGTTCCGACTGCTCAGATTACATTTCGTAAAAACAAATTGTCCCCGTCCCTCTGAAATATGGCTTAACATAGGAAATCTTGAAGCAAATAAATTTCGTACGGCATTATCGGACGAATGCAAGTTTTAATATGTCTATTTCATAGCTTCCTTAAACATACGAAGATAGTTTCCGAAAAATATCTTGTCGGCGGAGGATGAGCCGTGTAACTTTGCGACACGCTCATAAAGGGACTTAAATACCGTCACGTCCTCGAACCAGCCGCTTTCCGGCGGCGAAATTCCGTCTAAGTCCCCGCCCAGGGCCGTGCATTCCACACCACCGATATTTATTATGTGGCCTATGTGCCTCAGGACGTCGTCCATATCCGGGCTCGGACTGTCGCTAAGGAAGGCGTCGCAAAAGTTTACACCTACTACGCCGCCACGAGACGCAATCGCCCTGATCTGCTCGTCGTCGATATTCCGCTTATGTGAGGCGATAGCCTTGCAGTTGGAATGGCTTGCGAAAAATGGCCGAACGGCTGTTTCCGCCACATCCCAAAAACCCCTTTTCGATATATGCGACACGTCGACAAGCGCTCCAAGCCGCCCGCACTCGGCAACAACCTCCCGGCCAAAGGCCGTCAGCCCTCCGGCGTCCGGCGCTGCGATGCTGCCTGACAGTTCATTGTCCCTGTTCCAGGTGAGCGTGAGCACGCGCAACCCCCTGGCGTGAAGGTCATGCAGACGGCCCATGTCGCCACCGATAGGCTCGCCGCCTTCCAAGCCCAGTATCGCCGAGCATACACGCTCGTCAATGTTCCTCGCAATATCATCATAGGAAGTCGCAAGCCGTATGTACGCGGAGTTTGCGTCGAATACGCCACGAGCGTGATTCATAATTTCGACCGTCGATTCGTATGCAGCCGCTACCTGCTCGTCACTCAGCCAAATAGCGAAGACCTGCACCGACGGCGCGAATCGTGCAAGTTTCTCAATGCTCAGATGTCCGCTATGATCGTACAGGTCTTCGCCCTTGCTCAAAGCCAGCGTAAGCGAATCACAATGCCCGTCAACAAAATACATAATATATCCCCCTATTCCGACAACTCCGCAAGCGCCTCCGTTTTCAGAAGCTCATGATCTTCCTCCAGCGCGGGAAGCTGTTGCAGGCTGCTTATCCCAAAATACTTCAGGAATTCACCGGTGGTCGCGAACAGTACGGGCTTACCCGGCGTGTCCGCGCGCCCGCATTCAGCTACGAGCGAGTACTCTACAAGCTTGTTGACGCTATGGTCGGCGCCCACACCGCGTATGTGCTCGATCTGCACCTTGGTTATCGGCTGCTTGTAAGCTATAATAGCAAGCGTCTCAAGAAGCGCCGGCGTCAGCGGCTTCTTCTTGGCGTTCCCGAACACCTTCTTAACATATTCAAAGTAGCGCGGGTTCGTGCACATCTGAAAAGAGCCGTCCAGCTCGACAATCGTAATACCACGCTTTTCGGCGTCGTACTTGCATGACAGGTTGTCGACCAACGACCGCGCGGTTCCTATGTCAATCTCAAGCGACTTGGCGATATCGCGCGCCTCAATCGGCTCACCGGCGGCGAACAGCAGCGCCTCGACAACAGCCTCGTACTCTATCATGTTCATACAAATACCTCGCAGCTTACTTTCTTCGAGCGCTAACCGGCTTTTCCTTAATATCACCGGAGTATCGCCTTAATCTTTCCGACAGCGTACCGGTATGCAGTTCAAAAAGATGATTGTCAGGAGTGAAAAAGTGCCATCACCACTTGAATAAACTTCCTTTGCGTCAAAAATTCTCTCAAAAAAGAAGGCTGAACGCTGTAACTCTTTTACAATGAATGTGATATGACTTATTCCCGCAACCAAGAGCGGCACCTCAAATCTTTAGAGCCTACCCAACAATAGCGGCGAAGCAATTTTTTGAAATTTTTGTCGCAGTGCTAGGAACTGACGCCGCCGCGAACCCTTGTGGTTCGCAAGAATGCTGTGTGCCGGTGGCACACGTTTAGCATCCGAAGCGCC
>WRAW01000046.1 GCA_009780015.1 Defluviitaleaceae bacterium
GATGCTGTGTGCCGGTGGCACACGTTTAGCATCCGAAGCGCCAGCGTAGGCGGAGGAACCAACGAAGATATGCGATAAATTGACCGCTAATCAGTCACTAACGTGAGATACTAAACAGGCTCTAAGGAGGTTACTATGCGAGTTGGAAATAATTCCGGCGGGGGCGGCAACAATTGGTGGGCCGGCGGGGGCCAGGGTCAAGACTTCAACAGCCTTTTAAATAATAATCAACGCTCCGATTCCTCTATACGTCCACGTGTGAGCAGGTTTGACCCAAACAGGGCGGGGTCTACCATCGTCGGTTTTGACATGGCTGTTTCCGGTATAAGAACAAACGCGGGGGCGCTGAGGAGAAATATTGAGAACATACGCAATATCCATAGGGATACGGGCAGGATTGAAAGCGACCTAATCAACGCGTTCAGAGAGATGGCCGGTTCATTTAACAATATAATTTCCAGAGCCAGGGAGGTCTCAGGCAGGGAAGCAAGTATGCTGGAGAGAGGCTTGCTTGGTATGACGCAGTCTTTTTCAAGAGAGCTGCGGCAAATAGGCATATCCCTAGACCGAGAGGGACGTATGCGCATCGACAGGGACAGAATGCAAACGGCCATGTCAAGGGGAGATGTAGACCGGTTTCTTAGAGGGGCTAATTCGTTCATGACTGAACTGGCAAGGTCGGCCGATATTCTTAGCAGAAACCCGGAGATGCTTCTGGGAAGCGGATTCGGCGGAAGCGTATAAGATACTAAAACCGGAGGCCCATATGAAAGTTAACCGCACTGCGGGTATTATATTGCACCCCACAAGCCTGCCGTCGCCTTACGGCATTGGAGATATCGGCAAGGCGGCTCACGGCTTCCTTGATTTTTTGCGTGACGCAGGAATGGCGCACTGGCAGATTCTGCCGCTTGGCCCCACGGGTTACGGCGACTCGCCGTACCAGTCGTACTCGGCATTTGCCGGCAACCCCCTGCTTATCAGCCCTGACGGATTAAAAGAGGAGGGGCTTGTGAACGGCGCCGATCTTGACGGAGCGCCGGGGAGCGGTTCCGACTTCGTTGACTATGACGCGGCGCGTGCTTTCAAGACTGCGGTTTTGAGGAGGGCGTACTCCAACTTCCGGGCGACTATGCCGGGCTATGCTAAGTTTTGTGACGACAACGCGTTCTGGCTGGATGACTATGCCTTGTACACGGCGCTTAGAGGACACTTTACGGCGCTGCGCAAGGACAGCCGCAAGTCTGACGACTACCTGGACTATTACACGCGCATTGGTGAGCTGATCTCCTATGGCGAAGTGCAGGAGCAATATTACGGGGCGGTCTGGAACTCGTGGCCGGAGGATATAAGAAAGCGCAGGCCCGACGCCGTACGCCTCTGGGGGGCCGCGCTTGCCGACGAAATAGGCTATGTAAAGTTTGAGCAGTATATATTCCATATGCAGTGGAAGAAGCTGCATGAGCGCGCGCGCAGGCTGGGTATAAATATTGTCGGCGATATGCCGATATTCGTGTCGATGGACTCAAGCGATGTATGGGCGAATCCGCGCCTGTTCGACTTGGATGCCGACGGCGTTCCCAATGCGGTAGCAGGCGTTCCGCCGGATTATTTCAGCAGTACGGGCCAGCTTTGGGGCAACCCGCTCTACAACTGGGGCGAGTGCGCGCGCACTGGCTATGAGTGGTGGGTTTTGCGGATGAAGAAGGCGTTTGAGGACATGGATATCATGCGGATAGACCATTTCCGAGGCTTCGAGAGCTATTGGCGCGTGCCGTTCGGAGCCGAGACCGCCATAGACGGGAAGTGGATGCCAGGCCCCGGAGCGGCTTTATTCGACGCCGCGAAGCGCCGTCTTGGCGACATGGCCATTATCGCCGAAGACCTGGGCATTATTACGCCGGAAGTTACGGAGCTGCGCGAAAGTCTGGGCTTTCCCGGCATGGCGGTGCTGCAATTCGCGTTTGACAGCGATGCCGCAAACACTCACTTTCCGCATAACTTCGATTCACCAAACATCGTCGTATACACCGGCACGCACGACAACGACACGACACGTGGCTGGTACGACAGCGCCCCCGAAGTCACGCGCGACAGGGTTCGCCGATATCTGGGCATTTCCGGCGACGACGCGCCTTGGGACTTGATAAGGGCGGCGTTTTCTTCGGTGGCGTCTATCGCGATAGTGCCGCTGCAAGACGTTTGCAGCCTTGGAGGTTCCGCTCGTATGAATACGCCGGGCGTTGCCGACGGCAACTGGAGGTTCAGATGCAGCCCGGACATGTTCGCTCCCGGACTGGCCAAGGGTCTCAAATACCTTGCGAAAATGTATAACAGACTATAATGAGATACAGCTTAATCGAAGCATTGACACACACACCTGATTTATGCTACAATTTTGACAAAATGGAAGTAGCTGGCGGTTCAAGTGCGGCAACATGGAAATGCTATCCTCCGAACCGGCCAAGAACCTCAAATACATTGAAAATGTATGGCAGGATGGAAAAGGGACACAGTTTAATTAGGGGTTGACATATGCCGTGATCTGTGTTCAATTTCGCAGAGTAGCTATGTTTTTGTTGTTATTTAAAATTGAATATTGCACAGTCCAAAATGAGTGGCTTTCCTTAAATAGAGGACAGCCTCTTTCTGTGCTTTTCTGACATCGCATAAAACTGTTTAAGCGCCAAGCTTGGGATAAAGGAATTCTTATAGATTTAAGGAGGATAGTCCAATGAAATGGTTTAGCAACCGGAAAATTAGAACAAAGCTTTTGATTGGCAACGGTATTGTGCTTGCACTGGTACTTATAATGGCTGTGTACGCCGTAATGCAGGTAAGTAATATAAACGCGGGTTATCGTAATGTGATTGGAAATGTCGTTGTGGCAAGAGAAGCTATTTTACGGACGCAATCATATGTACGCGCCGTACGCAACACGACTTCCGGCATGGTTATGTACGCTCCTACCGACAATGTAGCGATTATAAACAATTTGAGCGAAGCGGGGCTAAATTATTTTGATCGCGCAATGAGAGCGCTGGACGAATATGAGAGCGCCACAAGGTCAAACTACTATGCTCTTACTCAAGCTGAAATTAACGAGCGCCTTGAGCAGTCCGGCCTATTGCGCCTATTATTGCAGGAATACCATGATGAAGTTTTCATAACCGCACGAGATTATGCTTTGGCCAACGACTATTATAATGCGCTGTTACAAGCCGAAGGGGGCTTTTATATTACCTCGAGGCTTGTAGGAATTACCGATGCCCTTGAGTATGCGGCGTATAATTTGTTGAATTCTCAGGTTTATTATGTTTATGCCGTAGCAAACAGCAGCCTCTGGATGCTTGTAATAGTCAGCGCAGTAATATTCTTAACGGCTCTGACTTTAACGCTGTTTACGGCCCGAGCTATCTCAACGCCTATTAAGCGGCTGGTTTCCCTGGCCGGAGACGTTACGTCCGGCAACATACATGTCAACATTGACCATTCACAGGTGACAAAGGATGAAGTCGGCGATTTGACCCGAGATATTTACGGACTGGTTGACGTAATGCGAAATATTGTGCAGGATTTAACCCGGATGAATCACGAGATTAACGTAATCGGCGATATCGAGCATAGGATAGATACCGGTAAATATCTAAAATCTTTCAAAAAAATGGTCGAAGGAGTAAATGATACTTTTGGACGTCAGGCGGATGATATTTCGGTGCTGTTGAATGCGCTTAACAAAATCAAGGAAGGGGAATTTAATGTTAGGGTTGATGACCTGCCCGGCAAAAAAGCCATTCTTCCGCAAACTCTGCGAGACGTTTTATCAAACTTGAAAGAAGTCAATGAATCCGCGCTCTATTTATCTGAAAGCGCCGTAAACGGCAAACTTGACGTTAAAATAGATACGTCAAAATTTAGGGGGAATTGGGCTGGTCTTATCAGTACCTTAAACAACTTGATGGAAGCGATAGAAACTCCTTTGAACCGGATAGAGCATAATGTGGTTTTGATGTCCGATGGAGACTTTTCTGCGCTGAACGGCGATTTTAAGGGATGCTTCAAAGTTGTTCAAGACGCTTGCAATCGTAACAATGAGTCTGCCCAGTCATATATAGACGAAATAGCGCATGTACTGGAACGTATATCGCAGGGCGACTTAACCGCTACTATTGAACAAGATTATGTTGGCTCCTATGCGCCTATAAAAGCTTCTCTGACTACTATTTTGGAATCTTTGAACAGCACGATTACAGGAATCCAAGCGGCGGTTGACCAAGTTAACGAGGGCGCGGGGCTTGTATCAACGAGCTCCATAGATATTGCCGAGGGGGCGGCAAGACAGACCTCTTCGATAGAAGAACTGAGCAATTCTATTGCTAATATCCATGAAAAAGCTACGCAGGCGAACAGCAACGCGGCATCCGCAAAGGAAGGCACCATACGTTCCAAAGAATACGCAGTACACGGCAGAGAGGCCGTTACATCCATGGCGGACGCTATGCGCAAAGTAGAGACATCGACAGAGGATATCGGTAAAATTATTGACGTTATTACCAATATTGCGTTCCAGACCAATCTGCTGGCTTTAAACGCATCTGTTGAAGCCGCCCGTGCGGGCGAACACGGTAAGGGATTTTCCGTTGTCGCGGACGAAGTGCGTACTCTAGCCGGAAGAAGCCAGAAGTCGGCTGCTGAAACAACAGAGATAATAGGCGATGATATCAAAAATGTTACGGCCGGAGCAAAAGCTGCCGAGCAGGTTGTAGCGGCATTTGAAGTCATTGTCAACAATATAAGCGAGATTTCAAGCGTCGTTTCTCAAATCGCTGATATTTCCATGGATCAATTGCAATCAACATCTACCATCAATACAAGCATTTCAGAAATAGCGGAAGTAGTCAATGACAACTCGACAACGGCGGAAGAGTCCGCCGCGGCAGCCCAAGAGTTAAGCTCTCAGGCAGAGATGCTTCTGCAAATGATTTCATTTTTCAAGGTCAGGACTGCATAAAACTCAAATGAAGTACAAATCGCCATCGTATACGCCTGATGGCGATTTGTATGTCGAAAAACTGCTATACATTGCTATGATTAGACTGAAACAGTATTATATAATTTGACATTTGTATGTGTAAGTGATATATTTATATTAACGCGAGTTAGATGAATAAAAATCGTTCATCTAACTTTGATCAAGTCCGCAGAATTTGCGGAAAAGCACAGCAAATTGTGCGGATAACCTAAAAAATGCTTTACATTTTCAGCCGCTTACGTGGCTGGTTCGACTTCGTCGAACTCAGGTTATATTAGTTTAATATTCAAGAATATGCTTTTTGGGGAGGCAATGATGGTAGCGTTTTGGAACAACGAGTCGTATGACTGGAAGATAGAGTTTACATTTGACGAAAAAACTAATGTGCATCGCAAGGCCGGCTTAAAGCTTACGGCGCTTCCTGACACGCGTACGATGCAGGTAGGCTTGGGGCGGCGCGACGATATTAACGCCCTTGTGATAAAGCGAGGCATTGCCTCCGCCGTAAGTGAGCTCAAGAAAATTGGCGCAAGGAGCGTTCTTGTGGTCGCTTTCGAGATAGCGCAAATGCTGGAGGGCAAGGGTCTATTCCCGATGGTTATGGGCGCCAGGCTTGCATTGTACGAGCCTCCAAGTTACAAACGTGAGAATGGCAAGAATGGGGATGCCGAGCCGTTCTCGATATATATGGGGAGCGAACAGTTCCCGGGAGAAATCGTTGATCTTCGCGAGGCAAACATACTTGCCGATAATGTGCTGATTGCTCGTGAGCTTGTCAATGCTCCGGCCAACATGCTTACACCCAGGGTCATGGCCGAACGTGTGGCCGAATACTGTGACAAGCATGGCGTTCACTGCGAAGTGTTTGACGAGAACTTCATTACACGGCAGAAGATGGGCGCGTTCCTGGCGGTTGGCAGCAGCTCTGGAAACATGCCGCGCCTTATTGTAATAAGGCATATGGGAGACCCTGAGAATCCCGGAGATATCACCGCGATAATCGGCAAGGCTCTTACATTCGATACAGGTGGTTATAATCTTAAATCGAGCGCGGGCATGAAGGACATGAAGTGCGACATGGGCGGCGGAGCCGCCGCGTTTGCGGCGCTTGCGGCACTTGCGCAAAACAAGGTAAAGGCCAATGTCATTGCCGTAATTCCAACTGCGGAGAACCGTATATCGCGGGAGAGCTTCCTTCCCGGCGACGTACTGCGAACCATGTCCGGCCGCACTGTCGAGATAATCAGCACCGATGCCGAAGGGCGTCTATGTATGTCCGACGCCATGACTTACGCTATCCAGAACGAGAATGCCACACGGCTGATTGACATCGCGACCCTGACCGGTGCGGCGGTACAGGCTCTTGGATGGAAGACGGCCGCAACCATGACCAACCACGACGGCTTTTACGCCAGCTTTCTCAAGGCGGCCAAATCAAGCGGAGAGCAATACTGGCTGATGCCCTCGCACGACGAATACTATTTGATGATAGAAGGTCAAATCGCGGACTTAAAGAACGCCCCTGAGGACGGCTGCGGCATAATGGCCGCGGGGCTGTTTATGGAGCATTTCGCCGAGGGCCTGCCCTGGATACACATCGACATAGCGGGTACGGCGTTTGGAACAAAGCCCGGGTACGAATTTCAGAAGCCGGGAGCAACCGGCGCAGGCGTCGAGACGCTGTATGCCCTGTTTGCAAATCGAGAGTAACACGATATGATGGACGTTCTGTTTCCCGACCAATATCTGGATTCGGTATACGACATAGACTATGGCGCGCTGATGCGTGCCGGCATAACTAATCTGATCTACGATATAGACAACACCCTGGCTCCGTTCGACGTAGCGGAGCCGTTCCCTAAGACTCTGGAGCTCTTTGCCGGCTTGCGCGGGCGTGGTTTCAATATATGCCTGCTCTCGAACAACTCCCACGCTCGGGTGGAGGGGTTTTGCGTAAGCCTCAGTCACCTCGATGTGGGCTTCGTAGCTAAGGCCGGAAAGCCCGGGCGACGCGGGCTTCGCCGGGCAATGGCCTTGGTTGGAGCAACCGGCGCAAGTACTGCGCTGATTGGCGACCAGGTCTTCACCGATGTTTGGTGCGCTAAAAGAAGCGGTGTCTATTCGATCCTTGTAAAACCGCTAAGCGGAAGGGACGAATTTACCGTCAGGATAAAGCGCGCGTTGGAAAGGCAAGTTTTAAAGCTGTACTTACGCAGCCGCAAACGCGGCCAAATCACTAACATATAGGAGTGTAGAATATGTCCCATTCACAGTCACAGTTCCAAGTCAAGAATTACATGGAATTATGCGTTCAGGACTCGATGAAGATGGTTTTAAAGAAGATCGACGCTTGTCAATGCGACATGTGCTCATCCGACATAATGGCAATAGCGCTGAATGCTTTGCCGCCAAAGTATGTTGTTACGGAAAAGGGTGAGCTTTACTCCAAGCTTTCGACCTTGCGCCAGCAATTTGACGTAGACATTATCGCCGCTATAACCAAGGCGGCTGTAATAGTCGGGCGCGCTCCAAGACACGACGAGAAAGCGTAAGAGTTTCTATTGCAAGCAGGATTGAGACTTTTATATAATTATGCCCTGGGTTGAACAACCGCTGTTTAAACACTAGAGCGTTTTTCGATACGTCCTTGTATTTAAACAATTTATAGCCATAAGCGAATAGAGAGCTGTATTGGCTAGCAATAAAAGCCCGATCTTCATCCTACAAGAATTTTCGACATATATCTTATCTCATAGTGAATACATTTTAAATTAGACCAATATTTGTCCGGCGCTAGAGCGCCTTCTTTGTGTAATGTCGGAGGGCAGTAGGCCGGTGCTATTGGTTCGCTATCAAGTATATTCACTATAAATGACCTCGATCATGGATAGTCCGGCGGCAGGAGCGGTTTGCCCCGCTTTTTTTCTGTCCCGCGACAGGATTATTGCCGGAATATCCAAGGGATGCTTCTTACCAAGTCCGACTTCGACCAAGGTTCCCGTGATGATGCGTACCATGTTGTACAGAAAGCCGTTGCCGGTGACGCTTATTATCACCTCGTCGCTACGGCGCTCTACGTCGAGGGCAAATATTGTGCGGACACTGGTCTTTGCGCTGCCTCCGGCTGCGGCGAATGCCTTGAAGTCGTGAGTACCGACGAAGTGGGCGGCCGCGGAGTGCATGGCGCACGCGTCGAGAGGGTGGTGTATGTGCCAGGCGTAGCGGCGCTTAAAGACGTTTGGAATCGCGGCGTTGTCAAGCTGGTAGCGGTATGTTTTTGAGCTTGCGCTTAGAATTGGATCGAAGCCGTCGGCGGTTATACGAGCGTCCACAACCCTTATGTCGGGAGGAAGCAGGCTGTTGAGCGAGAACGGCAGACGATCTGCCGGGATGCGTATTTCTTGGCATTGAAACATGCAGGGCATGGCTAGGGCGTGCACTCCGGCGTCGGTGCGTCCGGCGGCGGTAAGCAAATGATGCGCTCCAAGCCGCTGAGCGAGCGCATCCTCCAATATCTCTTGAATGGTGTGCGGCGTGTTGCTTTGCCGCTGCCAGCCGTTATAATCTGTGCCGTCGTACTGCACTGTCAGCAGAATGTTCATATGTACCCCTAAGAACCTGTATTCAATAACCGAAATGTCGGCTAGAAGAGGCGATTTTTAGCCAATCTAGGAAGCGAAGACTCCGGGGTCCACGCGAAGCCCGGCTTTGGCTTCGTGGGGTGAACTGATCGTACCCGTAGTGGTACGCTAGGATGCTGTGTGGCGGAAAACCGGGGCCCCCACGAAGCCCGCTTCTGGCTTCGTGGGGTGGAGTTCGACCTTCTAGACGGCGTTGTTCGCGTTTCGTTGTCTAAAACCACTTAGACTACACTAACTTTTAAATTGTGAAAGTTTTAGACAATATGAAAGCACGAATTTGTTCGCGTTTCGTTGTCTAAAACTAATTAGACTGCACCAACTTTTACCTTGTGAAAGTTTTAGACAACATGAAAGCACGAATTTGAGCGTTATTGAATACAGGTTCTAAGCCCTCCGACCGGGTCAAGCCTGGTTTTTTCTTTCAATGTCTGGATGAAGCGGTTCATTTGTAAATCGTCTGAAAACGCGGTCACTGGAACGACAATTTCATCCATGTTGTTTTCGAGGAAAATAAAGATACAATCATAGCCGTATCCAATCATTTCAATTGATCTATACGATATATAGGGCGTCATACTGGTCTCCATGTTTTCGCCTTTTAAAATCAGCTTAAATTGTCCGGCATTATCAGCGTTCTTTCCCTTGCTAACAAACCTCGGCTCTATCGAATATTTTTGGCGCATGACGCTATGCATAATTGTCAATGAAATCGACAATACCGCTAAAGTTGGTATGATTGCAGAGATTATTAGCGATATGATAGACCCATGAGGGGTAATGACTACGAGATACACAAAGAGTATGACGGCAAGCGGAGTCCTTACTCCAAGATCAAAGGGGTTTTGCCTATCTTTTAAGTGCTTCTTATAGAAGAAGTAAAGGCCCAAATACTCTTTTTTCGTCAGAGCGTATTCGATTATCATGAATTCACCTCATAGCCCGGAATTTTAAGCGGGGAGACTTTGCGCAAAGTCTCCCCGTTGTTATGTCGCTATTTGTTTAGGACGCGGCCCCGCTGCGCGGTTTGCGGCGCTTGCGCTTCTTGGGCGCAATGGGCTGCCTGTTTTCGTTGTGTGTGATTTCAGGGGCAGAGGTATTGTCGATAACTCCGGGGGTTATGAGAATCTTTTCGATTGTGATGTCGGACGGCATGTCGTACATTATGTCGCGCATGAAGCCCTCGAGGATGGAACGAAGTCCGCGCGCGCCTGTTTGCTCTTCGATGGCGCGTTTGGCCACGGAGCGAAGCGCTTCGTCGGAGAATTCGAGCAGCACGTCGTCCAGCTCGAACAGGTACTGATACTGCTTGGTTAGCGCGTTCTTGGGCACGGTCAGGATGGAGAGAAGAGCATCTTCGTCCAGACTGTCAAGGGTGACGATTACGGGCAAGCGTCCGATAAGCTCGGGAATAAGGCCGTACTTGTGGAGGTCGCGGGTAGAGACGTTCTTGAGCACGTTGCCAAGGTCTTTATCCTTTTTTGAGACTTGTTCGGCACCGAATCCGATTACTTTCTTGTTGAGGCGCTGCTCGATGATTTTGTCCAGTCCGCCAAAGGCTCCGCCGCAGATGAAGAGTATGTTGCTTGTGTCGATCTGGATGAAATCCTGGTGGGGGTGTTTGCGGCCGCCTTGCGGCGGTACGGAAGCTATTGTTCCCTCGATAATCTTGAGCAGGGACTCTTGTACGCCCTCGCCGCTTACGTCCCGGGTAATAGAGGGGTTGTCGGACTTACGGGCGATTTTGTCGATCTCGTCTATATAGATGATGCCGCGCTCGGCGCGCTCGATGTCGAAGTCGGCGGCTTGGATCAGCTTCAGAAGGATATTCTCGACGTCTTCGCCAACGTAGCCGGCCTCGGTGAGGGATGTGGCGTCGGCTATGGCGAAGGGGACGTTCAGCATTTTGGCAAGGGTCTGGGCTAGGTATGTCTTGCCCACACCGGTGGGGCCAACCACCAGTATGTTACTTTTTTGAAGCTCGATGTCCGAGCCGGTGTCGGCCAGGACGACACGCTTGTAGTGATTGTATACGGCGACTGCCAGCGCCTTCTTGGCGTCGTTCTGGCCTATGACGTATTCGTCCAGGAACGTCTTGATCTCTAGGGGTTTGGGCAGCTTGAAGTCGTCGACCTGGTTGTCGGCGAAAGTTATGCCCTCCTCCTCCAGCAGGTCGTAGCACAGATCGACACACTCGTTACAGATATATACGTTTGGGCCGGCGATAAGCTTGCCGACTTGTTCCTGGGCTTTGCCGCAGAACGAGCAGCGCAGCATTCGCTTGTCGTCTAATTTGGTTGGCATAAATCCTCCTTTATTCGCCGCCTGCCGGAAGGTTTCCTGATGCAGGCGTCGCAGATTAATAGGTCGTTTACTTTGGTTGAGGCTTTGTTATGATGGTATCAATGATGCCGTAGTTCAGGGCTTCCTGGGCGGACATAAAGTTGTCGCGCTCACTGTCGGCCAGCACTTGGTCGACGTGCTTGCCTGTGTTGCCGGCCATTATTTCCGCCAGGCGGCGCTTGGTCTTTAGTATGTGCTCGGCGTGTATGTGGATGTCGGTAGCTTGACCGCGCGCTCCGCCGCTGGGCTGGTGGATCATTATTTCGGCGTTTGGAAGAGCGTGGCGCTTGCCCTTTGCGCCTCCGGTCAGCAACAGCGCGCCCATGCTGGCCGCCATGCCTACGCAGATTGTGCTGACGTCGGCCTTGATGAACTGCATTGTGTCATAGATCGCCATACCTGCCGTGACGGAACCGCCCGGGCTGTTGATGTACAGATTGATGTCCTTGTCCGGGTCTTCGGCGTCGAGGAACAGCAACTGTGCGACTATCACGTTTGCGGAATAGTCGCGCACCTCTTCACCCAGGAAAATTATGCGATCCTTGAGCAGGCGCGAGTATATGTCGTACGAGCGTTCGCCGCGGTTGGTCTGTTCTATTACATATGGGATAAGGCTCATGGGAACTCTCCTTGATTAAATATTGAGAACAGGCGCTTAGAACTTACGGACAATACCGCTCAATTCTGTCTGGAATGTCAATTTTCCGCCACAGTCCACCCCATAAAGCCAAAACCGGGCTTTATGGGGACCCCGGGTCGTCAGTCGCTCCGCCTACGCTGGCGCTTCGGATGCTAAACGTGTACCACCGCACACAGCATCCTTGCGTACCACTGCGGGTACGCTCAGTCCACCCCACAAAGCCAAAACCGGGCTTTGCGGGGACCCCGGGCGTCGCTCATTCCTAGATTGGCGAAAAATCGCCTCTTCCAGCCGATATTTCGGGTATTGACCGCCGGTTCTTAGCCTGCCACTGCCGATTCTACGATGAGATCAAGCGCTTTGCGCACTGCGATGTCCTTCGATAATTCTTTTTTCTCTTTGTCGGCCATGATGGTCATGAGTTTTTCCTTGGGGATACCGTAGGATTCGGAAATTTTGACAAATTCCGCGTCGATATCCTCTTCGGAGGCCGTCAGGTTTTCCATGCTTGCGACTTCAAGCAGCGCCAGACGCGCGCGTACATGTTTTTCGGCGGGCTCGCGGTAGCTGCTGCGGATGGTTTCCGGTGACGCCCCGGTGTAGCGGAAGTAGTCTTCGGGATTGATGCCACGCGCTTGCATGTCGGAGGCCAGGTCGCGCATCATCTGATCGACGCGCTCGTCGATCATGACCTCGGGTATGTCGATATGGGTTGAATCGATCAGCTTGTCAACGATGGCCTGCTCTTTTTCACGCTTGGCTCCGGCTTCCTTGCCCTCGGCAAGCTTGACGCGTATGGACGACTTGAGTTCATCGATTGTTTCAAACTCGGATACGTCGGCCGCGAAGTCGTCGTCTATTTCGGGCAGTTCCTTTGATTTTATTTCCTTTACCTCGACCTCGAACATCGCGGGTTTTCCGGCAAGTTCCTCGGCGTGGTACTCCTCGGGAAATGTTACGTGTACCTGTTTGGATTCTCCGACTTTCAGGCCAATTAGCTGTTCCTCATAGGTGTCGATGAATGTTTTTGAGCCGATTGTCAGTTCAAAGTCGACGGCGTGGCCGCCCGGGAACGCTTCATCGTCAATATAGCCTGTGAAATCTATTGTTACGATGTCGTTGTTTTCAACGGCTCGTTCGGCGTCGGTTACGGTTATTACGCGCGAGTTGCGGTCTTGGAGCTTTTTCAGTTCGTCCATTACTTCGTCTTCACTCACTACGGTGCTGGACGCCTCATATGTCAGACCCTTGTAACCCGTAAGGCCAACCTCGGGCTTGGTGTAGACGATTGCCGTAAACACGACGCCCTTTTCGGCGGAGGCTTCCAGCACGTCTATCTGGGGGCGCGCAATAATATCGAGGCCGCTTTGGGCGGAGGCTTCTTCGTAGGCTTCGGGCAGCACGAAATCGAAAGCGTCGCCGTAGAACACGTCGTTGCCGTAGTGCATTTCGATCACCTGGCGCGGCGCCTTTCCTTTGCGAAACCCTGGGATGTTGATGCGGGACTTATTCTTGCCGTAGGAATGGCGGAGCCCTTCGGCGAACCTTTCGGCGCCGATCTCAAAGGTGAGCTTAAACTTATTCTTCTCTATACTATCGACTTGCATGTATGCTTCCTCCCTTGTAAATGGGTGATTCATATGTATCCTTAGAACCCGTATTCAACCCTCCAAAACGCTGTCTTGACAGGCAATTTTCCTCCACTCGTTGTCGGTTCCTTCTTGCGTACCGCTTCGGGTACGCGGCGTCGTCACCTCCTAGATTGGCGAAAAATTGCCCGTCAATCCAGATTTCGGAGGGTTGAATACAGGTTCTTAGTTTTCATTCCAATGCATTATAGCACAAGCCGCGCGTCAGGTCTATAGCTAATTATGTCGTCTAAACACTACTTTAAAATCTTGGAAGACAACCGGCATATCTTCTGAAAACTCGTAGCCGAGTTCGTCGGCGTCCTGCTTGAAGAATTTTCTATGTCCTTCCCGCCAGGATTCCAGAGTGTCGTCTTCGCCTTCGCGCTTACAGATATCATAGGTCATTTCGTTAAAGCGCAGTATTGTTACGGCGGTCGTCTCTATTACACAATGGGGGTTTCCTTCAAAATCGGTGACAATACTGTAATCGCCAGCTTGCGGCAATCTCTCGCCTTCCGGCTCATAGGATAAAAAGCTGCTTGTGGTAGCCGTTTTCTTGCCGGACAGAACCAGAGCCAGCAGCTTATTCGCAAGCTCTTCGTTCGAGCAGAAAAAGAAGGAGCTGTAATACTGCGCCGAAGGATCAAGGTTCTTCGCTGTAATGAATTCCTGCCAAAATGTAGCTACCGTCATAGCGTCCCTCCTAGCTTACCACTGCGGGTACGCGGCGTCGCCATCTCCTCGATTAGCGAAAAATCGCCTCAAAAACCTTCTCGAAAAACTATTGACGACACACCCTAGAATATCACCATAAGGGCGGAGCTTTAAACCAATGACAGCGAAGAGGTTTCGCGCGCTCCTACCGTGGCTATGCTGATCTTGTCGGGGCGCAGTATGTCCTTGGCCATGTCCAGCACATTCTCGTGGGTTACGTTGTCTATCTTCTCGATTATTTCGTCGCTGGTGTGGATGCGGCCGAGCATTAATTGTGAGCGCCCCATGCGCATCATACGGGACGAACTGCTCTCGAGCGAGAGAAGGAGGCTGCTCTTTAGCTGCTCCTTGGCTTTGGCCAGACGGGACGCGCTAAGAGCGCCCGCGCTGAACGCCTTCAATTCATCGTTGATTGCGGCGCAGGTGACTTCCAGGTTTTGGGGGCTTACGGCGGCGTAGACTGAAAACAGGCCGGTGTCCACATAGCTGGAATAATGGGTGTATACCGAATACGCAAGCCCCAGTTCTTCACGCACCTTCTGGAATAGGAGCGAACTCATGCCGCTGCCGAGGATCGTGTTGAGAAGGGTCATGTCGTACAGGCGCGGCGAATTGAGCTCGATACCGGGGAAGGAGAGCAGCAAATGAACTTGCTCGATGTCCTTAACCTTGCTGTACGCGCCGCCCAAGTAGGCGGGGGTGTCGGGCCGGCTTGGCGGAGCGACGCTTGCGCGCAAATCTCCGAAGTAGCCCTCGACTTTCCGGGTGACTTGTTCGGGGTTGATGTTGCCGGATATTGAGATAACGATGTTTTCGGGGTGATAGTTCGCGGCTAAGTAACGATTCAGCGTGTCACGGTCGAAAGAGTTTATCGTGGCCGGATCTCCAAGGATCGAATGGCCAAGCGTGCTTCCGCGCCAGATATTTTCCTGCAAAACCTCGAACACAAGGTCTTCCGGGGTATCCTCGTACATGTCTATTTCTTCGAGTACGACGCGCTGTTCCTTCGCCAGTTCCTCCGGCGGAAAGCTGGAGCGGAGGAACATGTCGGCAAGTATATCCAGAGCCGTGTCAAAGTGTTCGTCAAGCGATACGGTGTAAAAGCATGTGTATTCTTTCGACGTAAACGCGTTGACTTGGCCGCCTATGGCGTCCATTTCTTCGGCTATGTCGGCATAGCTGCGCGCGTCCGTACCCTTGAACATCATGTGCTCGATAAAATGCGAGATTCCCTTGCAGGAGGGCGTCTCGTTGCGCGAACCGTTCCTGACCCATATCCCGAACGCTATGGAGCGCACGAACGGGATCGGCTCGGATACTATGGTTATGCCGTTTGATAGTTTTTGTATGTGATACATTGGAACCTCAGAGTTTTGTTATTCTTTGTCCAGCGCGTCCTTGCGGGAGAGGTTGATCCGGCCCTGGTCGTCGATTTCGGTTACTATAACCTTTACGACATCGCCTACCTTTACTACGTCTTCAACCTTCTTGACGCGTTCCTTGGCAAGCTTGGAAATGTGTACGAGCCCTTCCTTTTCCGGCGCGATTTCTACGAAGGCGCCGAAGGTCATCAGGCGCGTCACCTTGCCGGTGTAGAGCTTGCCGGGCTCGGGATCCATTACGATGGCATTTATCATGTTTACCGCCATATTGACGGATTCCTGCTTTGTGCCCGCTACGAAGATGCGGCCGTCGTCCTCGGTGTCGATTTTGTCAACGCCCGATTCTTCGATGATGCGCTTGATAACCTTGCCGCGCGCGCCGATAACTTCGGACAGCTTATCCGGCGATACGCGCACGAGCGCGATTTTTGGCGCGTAGGCCGATATTTCGGTACGGGCCTCGCTTATCGCGCCGGCCATACACCCGTCAAGTATATATATGCGCGACTTCTCGCACTGTTCAAGAGACTGGCGGATTATTTCCGGCGTGAGGCCGTCTATTTTGATATCCATCTGTATCGCGGTTATACCTTTGTGCGTGCCGGCCACCTTGAAGTCCATGTCGCCGAAGAAGTCCTCAAGCCCCTGAATGTCGGTCAGGAGGATGAAGTCGTCGTCACTGCCGCCTGTAACAATACCGACGGAAATACCGGCCACCGGGCGCTTGATCGGCACGCCTGCCGCCATAAGCGACATACTGGACGCGCATACCGACCCCTGGGACGTGGAGCCGTTGGAGCTCACGACTTCGGAGACAAGGCGGATGGCGTAGGGGAATTCGTCTTCTGTGGGAAGCACGGGAATAAGAGCGCGCTCCGCAAGAGCGCCGTGGCCGATTTCGCGGCGGCCCGGCCCTCGGGACGGGCGCGTTTCTCCAACGGAATAGCTCGGGAAGTTGTAGTGATGCATATAGCGCTTGGACTCTTCCATGATATCCAGGCCGTCCAGACGCTGTACTTCGCCCATGGAGCCAAGCGTCGTAACGGTCAGCACCTGCGTTTGTCCGCGCCTGAACAGAGCCGAACCATGAGTACGTACCAGCACGTCGACCTCGGCCTCGAGTCTGCGGATTTCGTCGACGGCGCGTCCGTCGGGGCGTTTGCGCTGCTTTAGGATCATGCGGCGCACGGTTTCCTTCTCAAACTTGTAGATTGCCTCGCCAAGGATTGATGTGTATTCAGCCCGTTCCTCTTCGGAAAGGCTGGGGATGAAGCCGCTGTGTACGTCTTGGGTAAGGGCGGACAGGCGGGACTCGCGCTCCTGCTTCGAGTCGGTGAACACGGCCTCTTCCATGCGGGCGTCGGTTATATAGCCCGCTATCTTGGCGTACTTGTCGGCGGGAACGCTTGTCTCGATATAGCTGTGCTTGGGCTTGCCAAGCTTTGATACGATGCCCTCTATAAATTCTACGATCTTGACGTTTTCAGCGTGGGCGAACATTATCGCGTCGTACATTACGTCGTTGGATAGCTCATTCGCGCCCGCCTCGATCATCATTACCTTGTGCTTTGTAGAAGCGACGGTGAGCGCCAGTGACGACGCCTCGCGCTGGGCGGAAGTCGGGTTGACCACGAACTTGCCGTCCACCAGCCCCAAGTTAAGCGAGCCGATAGGCCCCTGAAACGGTATGTCGGAGATGGACAGCGCAAGCGACGCGCCGACCATTGCGGCGGCTTCGGGGCTGCAGTCCTGATCCACGGAAAGGACTGTGGCCACAACGGCCACGTCGTTGCGGTAGTCCTTGGGGAAGAGCGGGCGTATGGGGCGGTCGATGAGGCGCGACGTAAGCACGGCCTTCTCAGTGGGACGCCCTTCGCGCTTGATGAAGCCGCCGGGAATCTTGCCCACGGAGTACAGGCGCTCCTCATAGTCTATGCTCAGCGGGAAAAAGTCGATACCGGCGCGGGGCTTCTCGGACGCCGTCGCGGTGACAAGCACTGCCGTGTCGCCGTAGCGTACCAGTGCGGAGCCATTCGCCAGTTCCGCCATCTTGCCGATTTCGACGGTCATTTCACGGCCGCCGAGATCGATGCCAAACTTGTGTATTTCATGCGTCATTCGTAAATTCCTCCAAAAATTATGCGATAAATAATAGAAAGAGCGGAGAGTCCCCCGCCCTGTTTTATGCTATTTCCTTAACCCAAGCTCGGCGATAAGTTCACGATACTTAACGACGTCCCTAGCCTTGATATAGCCCAGCAAACCCTTGCGCTGACCAACCATCTTGAGAAGTCCGCGGCGCGAGTGGTGATCCTTCTTGTGCAGCTTGAGGTGATCCGTAAGGTGGTTTATGCGCTCGGTTAAAAGAGCGACCTGTACCTCGGGCGAACCGGTGTCGTTTTCCTTGCGGCCATACTTTGCGATAATTTCTTGTTTGCTAATCATTGTAGTTCCTCCATAATTATGTGGTCTGTCCGCTTGCCAAGAACCGGCCGGAGCCGCCGGGCTCTGCGCAAGGGAGATTTTAATATCCCGCATTGTAACACAACGATGTGTATTTGACAATAGGTAGACGCAAGTTTTTCTGAAACGGATTTAGAACAGGTTCTAAATGTCTCCGGTAGGTGTTACCGTATCGCTTTCCACCATTATAACCGCGGTGGGTTCCTTTACGAAGGGGCGATGGAGGACGCCTTTGGGGACTGTTATGCCCTGATGCGCGGCCAGGACGACGGTTTTGTCCTCAAACTCGATATTCAGTGCGCCATTGACTACGAAGAAGAATTCATCCTCGTTGTCGTGCTTGTGCCAATGGAACTCGCCTTCGTTGAAAATGCCAAGCCGTATTACGCTGTCATTGACCTTGCAGAGCGTACAGTTGTACCATTTTTCCTAAGAACCTGTGTTCATAGGATGGGAATGCCGTCTTGGCGGTCGATTTTCCGCCACAGTCCACCCCATAAAGCCAAAACCGGGCTTTATGGGGACCCCGGGTCGTCGGTTCCTTCTTGCGTACCACTGCGGGTACGCGGCGTCGTCACCTCCTAGACTGGCGAAAAATCGCCTCGCAAATCCGGCCATCCCCACCTATGAACACAGGTTCTTACATTCGGAGATAAGCTTAGGAACATCGATAAGTTCCAGGAAAGCAAATTTAGGTTCCATGTGAATGTTGTACTTTTGATTATCGCTCATGCCGCACCTCCGCTAAATCCGGGCTACGCCGCTTTTGCGGGCCGCTTCCGCCACGGCCTTCGCGACGGCGGGAGCTACGCGCGCGTCAAATGTTACGGGCACTATATATTCGGGGGTGAGTTCGGCGTCGGATACAAGCTCGGCTATGGCGTAGCCCGCGGCGATTTTCATGGCGTCGTTGATGTCGCTTGCGCGGACGTCGAGCGCGCCGCGAAGCACTCCCGGAAAGGCCAGCGAATTGTTGATCTGGTTGGCGAAGTCGCTGCGGCCTGTACCGACCACCGCCGCGCCGGCCTCCTTGGCCAGGTCGGGCATTATCTCCGGCGTGGGATTGCTGCACGGGAACACTATCGGGTCTTTTGCCATCGAGCGCACCATGTCCTGCGTAAGTATTCCCGGCTGAGCCAACCCTATAAACACGTTCGCGCCCGAAATTACGTCGGCGAGGGAGCCTTTCTTCATCATCTTGTTGGAAGTCTTGGCAAGACGCTGCTTTTCGCCGTTCAGGTTGTCTCGGCCTTCGTATATTGCGCCCGTTGTGTCAACCAGAACTACGTCCCGCAATCCGACGGCCATCAGAAGATTCACCGTAGCTATTCCACCCGCGCCCGCGCCTGCCACGACCACGCTCACGTCCTCAAGCTTGCGGCCCGTCAGCTTCATCGAGTTTATCATGGCCGCCAGCACTACTATAGCCGTGCCGTGCTGGTCGTCGTGAAATATCGGTATGTCGCACACAGCCTTGAGCCGTCGTTCTATCTCGAAGCAGCGCGGAGCCGCTATATCCTCGAGGTTTATGCCGCCGAAGCTTCCCGCCAGCAGTTCCACCGTCCTGACGATCTCGTCCACGTCCTTCGTGCGCACGCACAGCGGCACGGCGTTGATGCCTCCAAACGCCTTGAACAGCACGCACTTGCCCTCCATGACGGGCATACCGGCCTCGGGGCCGATGTCCCCCAGGCCAAGCACGGCGGTTCCGTCGGTTACCACGGCCACAGTGTTCCCGCGCCCCGTAAACTCGTAGCTCTTCTCGACATCCTTGGAAATCTCGAGACACGGCGCGGCGACCCCCGGCGTATATGCTACGCTTAGGTCTTCCTTGCCGGTCACGGGGCACTTGGGTACTATGTCCAGCTTGCCCCGCCATTCGCGGTGCTTTTGAATCGCTAATTCGGCGTAATTCATGCTCACAGCTCCTTTGATATAATATTTCGGGCGGTAGAATTTGTTAGAAATATTTTACCACAACGCCGTATATTGTCAACAGAATTGGAGCTATCAAAACATGTTGTCGTCATTGTCCGCCCGTCTCGTGCCCGTAAAGACTTCCGTCATAAGCAGCGCGCCAAGCCTGAACGCGTATGCGAATGTGTTGTAGCTCTCTATTTCCTTCAAGTCATTATCCGCGATAAGATATTTTTCAAGTCGATCTTTTTCGGATTCGTTCAATGTCTCCATCAGCTCTTCATGATTTATTTCTTTTAGCTGGACAGATTTCGATATAAGCCGGACTATTGCCGTAAAGTTCAAAATTCTTGTGGATGCTTCCGTAGTATAGTTCTTCCAGAATATTGCGCATATAAAGACGACCTCCTTGACTTTTGGGGTGGGGTGTGGTAGTGTTGATTTAGGAATCTTACTTCCGAACAATTTAGGAAGTATTGTTCCCTTATGAACCTATTGTAGCAGGAAGAATGAGTCCTGTCAATAGTTTTTTGTATTTTTTGGAGTTGTTGTTTATGCCCATTTTTCCTGAAAGGCTAAAGCAATTGCGAAGTGAGCATAAAGTTACGCAATCTCAATTAGCGAAAGCTATAGGTGTTACCGACAGGGCTTGTCGAAGGTATGAAGCTGGTGAGAACGAACCCACTCTATCTGTTCTACAAAATATGGCTGATTTTTTTAACGTAAGCCTTGACTATCTAACAGGTCGAATCGACTACTCGCAAGATGCTGACGGCAATATCAAGGTAGAAGCGCCAGTCGATATTCCTGGACGTGATGCCTTGAAAGAATAGTTCCATATGTTCTTATGAAGTCTTTATAGCTCGATTTTTCTGAGGTGTTACAAATGACCACTTTAGGGGAGCGCCTAATACAGTTAAAAAAAGAAAGAAATCTCCTGCAAAAAGATATTGCAAAGGCTACGGGACTTTCTCTGAGAGCTTATCAATACTATGAAAGGGATCAAAAAGACCCGACATCTGCAGTATTGCAAAAACTTGCCGACTATTTTGATGTCAGCACGGATTACTTACTTGGACGCTCTGATAATCCGTAATAACATTAAAAGCCCTTTCTTAAAAACTAAGTGTTTCCTAATAATACTTTACATAGGTAGCCATCCCTTCTTAAATTTCTGCGCGGAAATCAATTTTTGCCATAATCGTCATAGTGGCCTTAACCCGCAATGGAATCTTGCGATACTATTATACTATGCGCATACCCATATATCAGCATGGAATAATATTCAGATATATATATGTATACGCATATAGAATTGTGCAAAATAGCGTTGTCGCGAATATTTACATTCGGAATTATCCCTTGACATAGTTTTTATATTATGCTATAATGTATTTACAAGGGAGGTGAATATGTGGGTAAGAAGAAAAGACCGAAAACAAGGTCTAATCAAAAACTACCTTGGGACAA
>WRAW01000047.1 GCA_009780015.1 Defluviitaleaceae bacterium
ACACTTTACGCTCGTTGGACATTGCAGACCCGCGCCGTAACCTTTGATCCCCGCGGCGGTTCTGCCGTAAGCACGCAACATATCCCGCACGGGGGCGTTGCCACGGCACCAACCAATCCAACCCTAGCAAACCATGACTTCGGCGGGTGGTTTACATCAGAAGCAGAAGCGGCGGGAACAGGTGGCACCCCGTTTGACTTTGTCGGCACCGCAATCACCGCTCCTATAACTTTGTACGCCAGATGGACGGTAGTGACTACAGCCCCCACCATCACAACAACATCCCTACCAAACGGCATGGTAAACACAGTCTACAGCCAAACCCTACAAGCCACAGGTACAGCACCCATCACATGGACGATTAACAGCGGCGCATTGCCTAGCGGCTTATCTTTAAGCGATGCCGGAGCAATTACAGGCACGCCCACGGCAAGCGGTACGTCAGACTTTACAGTTAGAGCAGAAAACGCTGCGGGGCATGATACGCAAGCACTTTCTATCACGATAAACGCGACACTAACCCCACCCACCATTACCGGCCCAGCCACAATGACCCTAACCCAAGGCTACGCCGCAACTTTTACCGGAGCTTTCGCCCTAACAGGCAACCCCGCGCCCACAGTAACAATCAACAATGACCACGGCGGCAGAATCACGTGGAACGCCGCGCAAAACTGGCTCGACATAGCGACAGGACTAACGGCGGGTACTTATGCCGTTGAACTGACCGCAACCAACAGCGAGGGAAGCGATGACCATACGTTCACTCTGACGGTGAACGCACCGAGCAACAATCAAAATAATAACAACCAAGGCAACAACAATCAAGGCCATAATCAAGACGGCGATAGCGGCTGGAGCGATAGCGGAAACGACACCGACTGGCGCACCCACGCCCAAAGTCCGTGGATATCTCAGCACCCACAAAACGTCACGGTATATGTGGTCGAATCCGCAACCCTGTCCGTAACGGCAAGTGCAACAGACGGCGGCGTTCTGTCCTTCCAATGGTACAGAGCAACAGGAGCAAGTGGCGGCAGTTTCGTGAGAATATCGGGCGCGACGGAGCGCACGTTCAGCCCCGGCACAGGGTCAGCAGGTGTGAACCGCTATCGTGTTGTTGTCACCAACACCAACAATAGCCCAAGGGTTAGCGGTGACAGGGTTGTCCGCGCGTTTAGTCAAGCGGCAACGGTGACGGTAACAGCCCCCGCGCCTGTATCATTACTGCGCGTTGTGGTGGGCAGCTACACCTTCACCCACAACGGCACCACATTACAAAGCGACGCCACGCCGTTCATCGACCCGGCGTATGACAGGCTGATGGTTCCTCTGCGCTTGATAGCCGAAGCGATGGGTGCGAATGTAGCTTGGCAGAATGATACCCGGAGCGTGACTATATCATCAGGCACAGCCCAAGTATCCTTGACGATAGGTGAAGCCTTGCCGAACGGCATGGGCGTTCCGGTCATCGTAAACGGCCGTACATTTGTGCCACTGCGCTATGTAACCGAAATACTCGGCGGTGATGTCCGTTGGGATGAAGCGAACAGGGCGGTATATGTATCCGGTCTGGTGAACCTGCCCAGCCACAACCCAACAACAAGCGCACCCAACCAAACAGCACAAGCCTATATCGACCGCCGCGCCATCGAGGAAATCGAACTGGCGCTGATGACCGATAACGAGGATGACGAGCCAAGACCCGACTTCGAGGTGCGCAAAGCGGCACGGCTGGCGTGGCTGCTCTCGCGGGAAGCACCGAATGAGTTCGGTTCGAGAGAAATCTAACGCCCACGTAGTTCACACACAACCAAATGAGCAATAAAGCAAACCGCCACTGGACAATGAACCGCAGTCCAATGGCGGTTTTTGCCGCCTTGAATTACAAAAAAATGCTTTCAAATAAATTTGTTTTCTCAAAGCACTTGACAAAGGGTAAATCCGTTCGTTGACAACTTAATAAGAAATCGTTAAGCTTGAGAATATTCATCAAGACTGTTTGGAAGGTGATATTTAGTGGCAAAATCCTGGATATATCAGTATAACGGAAATACATCGGTTGAATGTTCTCTGTTCATTAATGATAAATTGCAGAATCCTGTCTCTACATAAAATGACATAATAAGAGGCTACCGATTGGCAGCCTCTTATTATCGGGTTAGTTACAGGATTGAAGGAGCGCTCTGAGATCGGTGTAGTCCATATCGAAGACTCTGGCGACTTCTTCGCATGTAAGTTTGCCGTTGTAGCAGTTGACGCCCGGAACCAGGTAAGGATCGCTCATACACGCGGCTTCAAGGCCCATGTTGGCGATCTTTACGCCATGACCCAATGTTGCGTTGGTAAGTGCGAAGGTGGAGGTCTGGCTTACGGCTCCGGGCATGTTGGCCACACAGTAGTGGACAATACCGTCAACCACGAAGACGGGGTCGTCGTGATACGTCATCCTGGTGGTTTCACAGCATCCGCCTTGATCCACAGCGACGTCTACGATGACGGCTCCCGGCTTCATCTTCTTGAGGTGCTCACGCCTGATAAGCTTTTGAGCGGCGGCTCCCGGGATAAGTATCGCGCCAATTACCAGGTCAGCCTTGTAGATTGCCTGCTCGATATTATACTGTGTTGAATAAAGGGTCTGTATCTGCTGGCCGTAAAGATCGTCGAGGTATGTGAGTCGGTCGATGTCTCTGTCAATAATAGTAATATTGGCTCCAAGTCCAAGAGCCATTTTCATAGCCGAGATGCCGACGGCACCTGCGCCCAGCACTACGACATTGGCTTTTGGCACACCGGGAACGCCACCCAGCAGTACTCCGCGACCGCCCATTATCTTCTCGAGGCAGCGTGCGCCGGCCTGTACAGACAGTTTTCCCGCTACTTCGCTCATTGGCTTAAGAAGAGGCAGTCCGCCCTTTTTGTCGCGGATTGTCTCGTATGCTACGGCCTTGGCTTTCCTTTCTAGCAAAACTTCGGTGAGCGGCCTGTCGGCGGCAAGATGAAGATATGTGTAGATGATCTGGTTCTCCCTTATCAGGCCGTACTCTTCCTGCAGGGGCTCTTTTACCTTTACGACCATGTCGCATGTAGCCCAGACTTCCTCGGCTGTTCCCAGGATTGTAGCGCCTGCGGCGGCATATTCCTCGTCAGTAAGGCTGGCTCCAAGACCGGCTCCGGTCTGTACAAAGACTTGATGGCCGTTGCTCACGTACTCCTGGACATTCGCGGGAGTAAGACCCACGCGGAATTCATACCTCTTGATTTCTTTCACGGTTCCAACTTTCACGTTCATAACCCTTTCTAATAGTGTATTTTGTGCGAAAATTGCCTGTTGACAGGCTATTTGTTGACTTGTTATTTCTTCCAATCCGGCTGCTTATACGGCTCGTCGGCAAAGTAGCTCTTGGCTAAGGCCGCAACAGTACCACTTAGAAGAAGCACCGCAACTATGTTGGGCAAGGCCATGAATGCGTTGAGGCTGTCTGCGATGGCCCAAATCATTCCAACGCCGCCCATTGCGCCAAATACGCAGATCGGCAACATAGCGATTCTATAGAACATAATGTACTTGGTGCTGCCGCACAGATACTCGAAGCATTTTTCGCCATAGAAAGTCCACCCTATAACAGTCGAGAATCCGAAGGTAGCGATAAGGAGCGCCATAAGAGGCCCGCCAAATTCTCCCAAGAACGAACGGGAATATGAAGTAATAACAAGCACAGCTCCGGTAAGTGCGGGAGACGTACCCGGAACGATATCCGCCAGCGGCACGGTTGTAAGTATGGCAAGTGCGATAAGCGTACACATTACATGTGTATCCAGAAATACTTCAAAGGAAGCCCAGAGACCTTGCTTAACGGGGTGATCCGTCTTAGCGGCGGCATAAGCTATCGGGCCGGAGCCAAGGCCGGCCTCGTTGGAGAATACGCCGCGCATAAGTCCGAAGCGGATCGCGTACATGACGCTTACGCCCGCGACACCGCCAACAAGGCCCTCACTGGAAAAAGCGCCTGCAAAAATAAGGTAAAACGCGTTAGGTACGCCTGCGATGTTTGTCAGTATGATTAAGAAAGAAGATATGATGGCCGTCATGGCAAGGAATGGGATAAGCTTATCCACAACCTGCGCGATACGCTTGATACCGCCAATGACTACAGCGCCGATGAGTGCGGCGGCTATAAGGCCCGACCATAATCGTGGGGCCCCGAAAGAATACTCCAGGGCAAATGCCGCTGAGTTGGATTGTACCATGTTTCCTATACCAAATGAGGCTACAGTACCGAAAAAGGCAAAGAACATGGCGAGCCACTTGAGCCCCAGTCCCTTTTCCATGTAAGCGAAGGGACCTGAGAGCATTTCGCCCTTTTCGTTCTTTTGGCGGTAATGCACAGCCAGCGTAACTTCAGAAAATTTGGTTGTAATGCCGAAGAAGCCAACAACCCACATCCAAAATACAGCACCGGGGCCGCCAAAACCGATGGCCGTAGCCGTACCTGCCAGCGTACCAACGCCCATAGTAGCGCAGAAAGCAGTATTGATCGCCTGCCAGGGCGTTATGTCACCATCGCCCTTCGCCGTAGCATACTTGCGGTTTTCCGGCTTGCGCAGCATGTCTACGATAGTTCTGTCGATATAAGTTGTAAACTTGGTTACTTGCAGGAATTTAAGCTTAAACGATAGTATAAGACCTGCCAGCAGCAGTAATCCCCAAGAAGGCGGCCCCCAAACAATACCGGCAAACGCACGTATGCTCATTTCAAGTTGATGCATATCCATATTCTCATCATCTCCCAATTTTTGTGTAAGCGGATATACTAAGAACTAAAGCATCGTCACCTCCCAAAATATGATATGTTGACATAGGGTTCCCACTTCCTTTCGATATCTATATCTATCTAATCTATATAATATGTAGGTATGCGCAATGATAACGTCGTGGCGACCTCGTAATTTATTGTTTTACGCAGCAAGGCCACGTCTTCGGCAGTTATGCGGTGGTCGCCGCTTTGGCCGATAAACACGACCTCATCGCGAAGCTTCGCGCCGGAGCCGGTTGAGTCCACCATAAGCTGATCCATGCATACGTTGCCGATAATGTCGCAGAAATGTCCATTGATGAGAACCTTGCCGTTGTTGCTGTGCAGACGAGCTATCCCGTCAGCGTAACCTATGGGCACGGTAGCTACAACGATGTCATACTTTGCCGTATAGTTGCGAGCATAGCCCACGCTTTCGCCCTTTTTCACCGTCTTGACGTGAGCGACGCGGCTCTTGAGCGTCAACACCGGATATATCCCGGATTTCCTGAGCTCCGCCACGCCTTCCGGTGTGGAACATGGTGAAAAGCCGTACATCGTAGTTCCAAGGCGAACCATGTCCAGGTTGCACTCGGGATGGTTAAGTATGGCGCCGGAGTTCGATATATGCCTTATCGGTATGCACAGTCCGGCAGCCTCAAGCGTCTGCAACACATTCATGAAGCGGGAAAACTGCTCCTTTACGAAGGCAAGATCGGAAGCTGCGTCGGAATCAGACGTGGCAAAGTGGGAGTATATGCCGCCGACCTCTATGTTTGGAAGCTGGGAAATAACCGATAACTCACGAACGATGGTGTCCGTGTCAAAAGAATTGTAACCTACTCGATTCATCCCCGTATCGATCTTTATATGTATCCCGGCGTGTTTTCCCAAGCTTTGGGCCGTTTGGGACAGCTTTTCGCAGGCAGCAAGACTAAATATGGTTGAAGTAAGCCCATATCGCAGCAAATCTTCAAATTCCTCTTCAAATACAGGGCTTAACACAAGGATAGGCGCATCAATTCCGTGTTCGCGAAGAGTCGACCCTTCCTTTACGGTGGCCACTCCAAGCCATGCTGCCCCGGCTTCAAGCGCCGCTCTGGAAACGGCAAGAATACCATGACCATAGCCATCGGCTTTCACCACTGCCATAATCATGGTTTTCGGATCAATTAATTTCTTTACGCTTTTGATATTGCCCGCAAGATGTTCTAAATTTATCACCAACGCGGCACGGGCGAATTTTTCGTAAGTTGTATTGCTTGACATATATTCAATTACTCCCCTCAGAGCAAGTATACCATATTAATAATTAAATGTAAATAGTTTAGACAAATTTTGTAAGACGTTAAAACAGCGGGGATGCTCTTTTGAAAGAGGTTTCCCCGCATATTCTCAAAGAGACTAGCTCGTTAGTGACGACAGTATCTTTGTCTTGGCTAACGCGATGGCTTCGGCGATCCTTCCGTTATCCTTGCCGCCTGCCATTGCCATGGATGGCTTGCCGCCTCCGCGTCCATCAAGGAGGGCAATCGCGTCCTTTACAACGTCTCCGGCCCTTACTCCGGACGCGACCGCGTCGTCCGTAGCCATTACTATCATCGTCGCCTTGTCTTCCTGTACGCCTACGAGCGCTATAACGCTCGACTTGTAGCGGTCTTTCGCACGATCGCCCAATTCCTTGAGAGCGTCGCCGTCCATGCCGTCTACGCAGCCCGTGATAATTGCGAAGCCTCCGGCTTCCTCTACGTCGAGGCCGCCGTCTTCAAGATAAGAGGCTTGGGCCTTGCCGCGCATCTGTTCAAGCTGACGAAGATTTTCCTTATTGGACTGTACAATCTGTTCGACGGACTTGACAAGGTTTGACGGGGTCGTCTTGAGGACAGCGCTGACCTCGGCCAGACGGTCTTCACTGTCGTTTAGCAACGCCAGTACGCCAAGGCCGGTTACGGCTTCGACACGGCGAACACCTGACGCCACCGACGCCTCCGACAATATTTTTATCAGGCCGATCTGGCCGGTATTTCCGCAGTGTACGCCGCCGCAAAGCTCGGCGTAGTCGCCCATCTTCACGACGCGTACGGTATCGCCGTATTTTTCGCCAAAGAATGCGACGGCGCCCAGAGCGCGGGCTTCGTCCAGCCCAGTCTCAAACGCGGTGACGGGCAACGCGGCAAGTATATTCGCGTTTACGCGCGATTCGACGTCTTGCAACTCAGCCGCGCTAAGGGATGAGAAATGGGTGAAATCAAAGCGCAACCTGCCGGGGGCGACCAGGGAACCGGCTTGTTCCACATGGTTTCCGACCACGTCCTTGAGGGCCCTGTGCAGAAGATGTGTGGCGGAGTGGTTGCGGCTGGTGGCCATACGCGCCGAGGCGTCTACCTCTGCCGACACGCTGCCGCCAACTTTTACGCGGCCTTCTTCCACTACGCCGATATGTGCGGTTCGCCCTCCCGGAACCTTTTGTGTGTCGCTGACGCGCACAAGCGCATCCGATGTACGTATAACGCCCACATCTCCGACCTGTCCGCCGGATTCGGCGTAGAACGGGGTACGGTCAAGAATTATCGCGACGGCGGCGTCTTTTCCGGCTTCGTCAGCCAGGTTCCCATCTACGGTCATGGCTAATATTTGCGCACCGTTTACCACAACCTCGGCGTAGCCCTCGAAAACGGTCGGCGGTACGCTCTCCAGCTTGTCGAATGCAGACTCGTCAGTACCCATGAAGGTGCTTTCTTCACGGGCGGCTCGGGCGCGCTCACGCTGCGCCTGCATGTGCATGTCAAAGCCGGACTTGTCCACATCAAGTCCATCTTCAGCCAATATCTCAAGAACAAGCTCCAGCGGGAAGCCGAATGTGTCGTAAAGCTTGAAGGCCGCTGCTCCGTCAAGGGTTGTTCCCCCACTCTCGCGAAGCTTACCTACCTGTGCTTTAAGCAGTTCAAGCCCCTGACCGATTGTATCTCTGAATCTCTGCTCTTCCAATTTTATGATGTTTCCGATGAGCTGGGCCTTTTCTCCAAGCTCGGGATACTCGCCGCAAAAGTTGTCGATAACAACCTGAGCCACGTCGGACAGAAATGACTTGGTTACGCCCAAAAGCTGACCGTGGCGCACAGCGCGCCTGAGCAGGCGGCGCATTACATAGCCGCGCCCTTCACTAGAGGGCAGCACGCCGTCGGCGGTCATAAACGTGACCGATCTAACATGGTCGGTTATAACCCTGATCGACACATCGTCGCTTACGCTCCTGCCGTAGCTCTTGCCGGAGACTTCACATATTTTATCGCGGATGGCCTTCATTGCGTCGATATCGTAAATAGAGCCTACATCCTGCATTATTACGGCCAAGCGCTCCAGTCCCATTCCCGTGTCGATATTTGGATTCGGAAGATTCGAGTAACTGCCGTCTTCCTCCTTGTTAAACTGAGTGAACACCAGGTTCCAAAATTCGATATAGCGGTCGCAGTCGCAGCCCACGTCGCAGCTTGGGCTGTCGCAGCCGTAGGACTCGCCGCGGTCAAAATAGATTTCCGAACAAGGGCCGCATGGCCCAAGTCCAACTTCCCAGAAATTGTCGGCCTTGCCCATCTTGTAAATGCGCTCGACGGGCACGCCCTCCTGCTCGTTCCAGATTTGCAGCGCCTCGTCGTCTTCGTGATAGACAGATACATACAGGCGGTCAACCGGCATTTTCAGGGTTTGGAGGCAGAACTCCCACGCCCAGGCTATGGCCTCTTTCTTGAAGTAATCGCCAAAGGAGAAGTTGCCGAGCATCTCGAAAAAAGTTCCGTGGCGCGCCGTTTTGCCGACGTTTTCAATGTCGCCTGTACGTATGCATTTCTGGGACGTTGCGACACGCTTGCGCGGGGGCACTTCCGCGCCCGTAAAATAAGGTTTAAGAGGCGCCATACCCGAATTTATCAACAACAAAGACTTGTCCCCAATGGGGACAAGCGGAAATGAGTGCATCTTCAGGTGATCCTTGCTCTCAAAGAACGACGTGAACATGCTTCTGAGTTCATTTACACCATACTTTTCCATTTTCGACCTCTTTATCTCTAGTGTGGAACCGATGCATTCATTATGAACTGATGAGCCCAGTGGGAGGCGGGCACATCTACAAATTGCGTGGTTCCCAACGGCTGTAAGCTTCGGCGCTCAGCTCTTACAAACATCGTTGTGATTTCGGCGCGTGTAATATTGTTGTGCGGCCGGAACGTACCGTCTTCGTACCCAGCTACCATCTGATTGGAAAACGCCAATGACACGGGACGGTGATACCAGGCTCCCTGGGCGACATCAGGAAAGTTTGAAACCGCGGTGCCGGTGAGCGAGTAAAAATTCATCAGCACGACGCCTATTTCCGCGCGGGTGATTGGATCGTTGGGTCTAAATGTCGTAGCGCCTGCATCGCCGCGCATGTGCAGCTTTGACGAAACGTAGTCGATCGCGCGGCGGTTCGGGTGGTTTGCGGCTACGTCCGAGAAGGTCATGGGGTTGTTGATAAGTCTGTCCGTCGAGAGATTGTAGAGTATCTGCGCGACCTCGCCGCGGGTTGAGTCGCGGTTTGGCGAGAAGGTGAAATTTCCCGTTCCTGATATAAAAGCCGCTTCCGGCCGTTGGTCCGCCTGGACAAGAACGTTGACGGCGGTCTGGTTGGTTATTTGTACGTACCAATTTGGGTTTTGAAGCGAGAAGCCTTCGGGAATGTTAAGCTGGGAAGCGGTAATGGTGGCGCCTTGGGATACGGATATATTCTGTGTGCCGACAGTTTGCAGCCCGTCCATCGATTGGAAAGTTATTGCCACCGTAACGTCCTGCGCGGCTGTAGTAACTTCTACCGTTTGTCCGAATACTGTGCCGGATTCCAATGTCATGAAGGCGCGCACAAAGTAGCGGGTTTCGCGCGCACGGCCTGTGATTTCCATTGAAAAGTCGCCCGTGCTTATAGATGACATTGAAACGCGCTGATCCGAAAGGGTTGGCGTGTTGTTGGTCGACGAGAATACGAAGCCTTTTTCGCGGATATCCGAGGCAGTGATGCCAGTGATGTTGCCGTTGGCGGTGAATCTGTCCTGGGCGATGTTGGTCGCCGCCGATGTGCGTATTGTATCTGTGCCAATGGTCGTCAGCTCAATAACCTGTCCGTAGGCTATACCCTGCTCGTTGCGTGCATATGCCCGCACAAAGTAGCGTGTATTGGGGGTAAGTCCGGTAAGTATGACCTCGGTCTCGCCGACGGTTCCGGCGACGGAACGCGAAAGAACATTGCCCGTTCCAAGCTGCGGCTGCTGGACGGTTGTGGAGAAGACGACGCCACGCTCGAAAACAGCCGAGCGGCCTGACTGCGCCACGTCGATCACTACGCGGGCTTCGGTTCCGCTGGTCATTTCGGCGCTGCGGGTGAACACAAGGGGCGTTTCTGTGCCTATTTCGACCCTTATCACATTACCGTACACGGGCTGACCATTATTAATGATATATGCCCTGACGTAATATACGGAAGCGCTTGACGTAACCTGCCAGTCTGCCGCTATGTTGTTTGCCGAAGTTTCGAGAGAACTCTGTGTATGCCGGCGCGTACCGCTCTGGGTCGTCGGGCTGGATGTAGAGGAAGACACAACGAAACCACGCTCGCTAACATTGACGAACTGCCCGGTCGGAAAGCTTCCTCGCGCACTGATGACCGCATTTGCGAAAGTGGCGGTATTTGTGTGGACTCCTGTTTGTGAACCGGTTCCGGCTCCGTGCTGAGACGTAGTAAATCTTATATAGCCCGGGGCGAGTTGACGCTCTGACTGAGCCAGCGCTATCCCCGCGCGGGTACTTACATATGCTCTGGCAAAATACTCGGTATTGGGCGCCAGATTGGTCAGCGTTACCGTGAAATTGCCGCTTCGCTGGGTTGATGGGCTTCCGGCCGGGATATTTGTGTGCACAAAGCTCTGGCCTTGACCGTTTATCACGTCGTTGCGGTGGGTTGAGAAAATGATGCCCAGCTCAGCCATGTTAATGTCGTTGTTGGTCAAGTTCCAACTAGCGCTGATGGTCGCGCCGTTGGGCGTAACATCGGTGGCCTGACTGGTGCTGACATTCGCGTTTGCGAACACTGTCGCCGGAAGAAAGCCGGCTACAAGCGCAACGACTGCCGCTACAGCCATAAATTTTTTCAGGAAGGTCTTGCCGTTAAACATTTCTTGTTCCTCCTTGCTATCGCTGTTTCCTTAATCAATTGCCGCTGCTAGGGTTTGTTGCCGGTATTGTCAGCCGACATTTCCGTCACTTACGCTAAGTCATCCTTGATTAATTCGCCAACAGCCTGTCGAGGTCGAGCAGGAGCTTGACGTCTTCCTCAACGCGCCCGATGTTGCGGATGAACTGGTTGTAGTAGTTTATTTTGGAGCTTGGAGGCGGAAGGATGTTCTCTTCCTGGATGTAAGCGACCTCATTGACGCTGTCGACGATCAGACCGATCTTGTAGGTGTTGTACTCAATAACTACGATACACGTCAGGGCGTCGTACTCCTTCCAGGGCTTGCTGAATCGCCGGCGCACATTGATAACAGGCACGATATCGCCGCGCAGATTTATGATGCCTTCCACATAGTCCGGGCTTTCAGGCACCTTTGTGATCTTACAGATGCTTATGATTTCTCGGATTTTCGCGATCTCGACTCCATACTCCTCGTCGTCGATTATGAAGGTAAGAAATTTGTCCTTTGTTGTGTCTTCAATGTTCGTCTGGTATGCCAGCGCGATTGGCGCGGCCGTCGGTGTTTCTTGCAGTTTATCTGACATTTCACGGGCTCCTTTTCATGATGGATAGCAATCTTCGACTTATTTATCGAAGAAGCCGACGGGGTCGATGATAAGGCTTATGTCGCCGTTACCCAGCAACGTACAAGTGCTTATGCCTCGTATTTTCTTGAAATACTTGGGAAGAGTTTTGACGACAATGGGCTGCTGGCCGATGAGTTCGTCGACAAGTATGCAGATAGTCTGCTCACCGTTTTCGATCATGATTATGATGCCGTCCTCAATATTGGTTGTGGCGGATTCTACATTAAAGAACTCGTATAAACGTATCAGATTGTAGACTTCGCCGCGGATCATTATCATTTCGTTGCCGCTTGGGTCGGTAAAGATGTTTTCCTGTTTAGCCTTGAAAGACTGCTGGATTGATATTATCGGTATAGTGTACTTGGCGTCGCCTAACTTGACGATCATTCCGTCTATGATGGCCAGGGTAAGCGGAATTTTAAGCGTAAACTTGGAGCCTTCGCCCGGTATCGAGTCCACAATGACCGAACCGCCTACGATCTCGAGGTTGGTCGAGACAACGTCCATACCGACACCGCGGCCGGAGTAGCTCGTCACGTTTTCATTGGTGGAAAAGCCGGGAAGGAATATGAATTGGTAGGCTTCCTTGTCTGTATACTCGCTGTCATGTTTACGGAGCAGGCCGTTCTGGCGCGCTTTGGCGATTATTTTCTCGCGGTTAAGTCCGGCGCCGTCGTCGCTGACTATTATCAGCACGTCTCCGCCGGAGTTCTTGGCCTCCAGCGTTACGGTTCCCTTGCGGGGTTTACCCTTGCCGGCGCGGTTTTCCGGCAGCTCTATGCCGTGGTCGATTGAATTGCGGATAATGTGCATCAGCGGATCCGCTATATGTTCGATTATGTTCTTATCGACCTCGGTTTCCTCGCCGATTATCTTGAGCTCCACGTCCTTGTTAAGCTGCTTGCACATGTCGCGCACAATTCGGTGCATCTTAAAGAACGTGGCGGAGAGCTGAATCATACGCATGGACATTACGTTGTCCTGCACGTCACTGATGATTTTGCGAAGCTGAAGCGCTTCCTTATAAAAGCTCTCGAGCTCGAGGTTTTCCAAGTCCTTGTTCTGCGTCACCATGGACTCGGCAATTACAAGCTCACCCATTAAGTTAAGCAATTGGTCGAGTTTACTTACGCTTACGGATATTACGCTCTGGGTGGCTGCCTTTTTAGCGGGCTGATCTACAGCTCCTACGCTCATTAATGCTGTGTCCATCTTGGCCTCCATATCTGCCGGGTTCTTGGCGGCTGCGGGCTGGTCGTAAGTTGTCGTTGCCGGCTCTGGAGCCTGTGCGGGTTCAGGCTTTGATACGGGTATGGGTTCAGGCTCCGGCTCGGAAACAGCCGCGACATCGGTAGCTTTGACAACGACCGAGTCGTCGTAAGCCGCCGTTGCAATCCGACCGGACGGCTCCGCCGATACTCCCGTGTCAACGACGCTTAGACTCAGCTCGCGCAGATATATTGTGTTCTTAAGTATGGAATAAATCTGGTCGTAACTCTTATCGCTGCTGAATTCTACCCTGAAGCCGTGACTGCGTATATCTTCAATAGATGTTTCGCTTACGATGTCGGTTGGTATGTGAACTATGTCGAACGAATAGTCCTCAAGGTTGTGAATGAAAGCGTAGGCGCGTACGTTTTCCATTTCCGCGTTTTCTTCAAACCGTATGAAGGCCTCGTACCTGGCGACGCCGCTTTCGACCGGCGCCGGGGCGGGACTCGCGGCGGGCGTCGGCTGCGCTGCGGCCGGCTGAGCCGGTCTGACTACCTCAAGACTAAGTTCACGCAAGAATATTGTTTCCATAAGTTGTGCGTGCAATTCGTCGTACGAAAGTTTACTGTCACATTCAAAATTGAAGCCGTTTGCGCGGATCAGTTCGATAGAAGATTCGTCGATTATGTTCTCCGGGGTGTGGATGATCCTTGTTATCTGGCTACCCAGGTTGTGAAGCATAGTGTATGCGCGGATGTTCTCCATTTCACAGCCTATATCAAAGAATACCACTGCCTTATAACGCGCGTAATTTCCGGCTGAAACGTCGCCGCTCTCGCCAAAACCGGGCGTGGATGAAGACCCTCCGCCGGAATCGGCCGGTTCGCTACCGATGCCCTTCAGTTGCTTGAGGTAGGCGTTGATCTTGAGGTTGGTTTCGGTGCCGTCGCCGTTATTCGGCAAGCCCTGCTCGATTTTGTCAAGTTCGCCCTTTATAAAGTCCATTCCCTCGAGTACAAAATCCGTAAGAGTCGAATAGTCTACGTCCGTCGGGTTCTCCTCACGCAAGAAGTAGAAGAGGTCTTCTATGGCGTGGGCTGAAGTCGCGATGTTTTCAAACAGCATCATAGCCGCGGCGCCCTTGATTGTGTGCATTATTCGGAATATTTCGTTTATCTGCTCAATCGCGTAGCCGGCCTCGGCTTGGATGATGGTTTGCTCCAGCTGTTCGACTAGCTGCGCCATTTCGTAGCTAAACATCTCCAACATTGATTCTCTATCAAAATCAGCCAATGTCATCACCTTTTCAAGAGATTTTTGCATTGCATATATACCTGCAAGGAACACACGTTTGTCGCGCCTGACTCTATCCGCCGCTTTCCTTCCTGTACACTGCCGGCATGATATATTTGTAATTGGTCTTTGTGTTGCTCAGCGACTCGGAATGGCCTATAAAGAAGTAGCCTCCGTCTTCTGTTGCGTTATAAAACTTTTCGACGAGTTCCTGCCGTGTGTTTAGATCGAAATATATCATTACATTTCGGCAAAAGACTATATGGAACTTTTTTTTGAATGTGAAGCTTGGGTTCATGAGGTTGAATTTGCGGAATATTATGCCCTTTTTTATATCATCGCACACGGCGTAATTTTCACCCTGCGGCACGAAATACTTTTTCAGCCAGTCCGGCGGCATGTTTCCCATGTTTTCCTTTAGGTATTGGCCGTTCAGCGCCTTTGTCAGCACCGTTGTGGAGATGTCGGTGGCCAGGATGTCGGTATTCCAGCCCTTGCCCTTGAAATATTCCTCGACGATTATCTTGATCGTGTAGGCCTCCTCCCCTGAGCTGCATCCGGCGCACCACAGCCTGAGGTCACGCTCCCGGCCAAAGATTTGCTCCGTCTCCGGGAGCGCCGTCTCGCGAAGATACGAGAAGTGGTCGGTCTCACGCATGAAGAATGTGTGATTTGTTGTTATCTTGTCGATAAATGTGACGACCGACATTCCTGACTTGTCATTAACCAGGTAGTTGTAATACTGTGTAAAGTCGGCAAATCCCTTTTCCACCAGCGTTGACCTGAGGCGAGAATATATCAGAGACTTCTTTTCAATGCCCAAGTTTATGCCAAAGTTGGCCTTGATGTAGTCTCGCAGCATGTAAAATTCTTTATCAGTAAGATCTTTCATCAGAACACCTTCATAAATGAAAATACTTGAACAAGTCGCCGCGGCGTAGTAACATATGTAGGTCATGTAGTAAGCCCCGTATGCTGTGCGACCGGAGGAATTTATGAAAATAATAGGTATCGTTGCGGAGTACAACCCGTTCCACAACGGACATCTGTACCATCTTGAACAGGCACGTGCCAAGACCGGCGCAAGCCACGCTATTGCCGTGCTTAGCGGCAACTTTGTCCAGCGCGGCGAACCGGCGATAATTGATAAGAACGCTCGCGTGCTTATGGCGCTTAGAGCCGGTGTCGACGTGGTGGTGGAACTGCCGTACATGTATGCGCTTAGCTCTGCGGGCTACTTCGCCGGCGGAGCTGTGAGCCTGCTTCACAACATGGGCGTTGTGAACTGCATTGCCTTCGGCGCCGAAGCCAAAGTAAATGAGCTTGAGGCAGTTGCAAACATTTTGCGACGCGAACCGCAAGACTTTAAGTCTGCTCTGCGCGGCAATCTTTCCCTCGGGCTGTCATACCCCGACGCGCGGGCGCGGGCGCTGAGCTCCTACGATGACAGCTTTGATATCCTTAAAGGGCCAAACAACGTACTGGGTATCGAATATATCAATTCTATCGCGCGTCTTGGCTCCAAGATGTCGGCCGTTGCTATAGAGCGCACCGTGCCGCACATCGGCGGCCGTGCGGGAAGGTTCGCCAGCGCGTCTGAAATACGAAAGAGTTTGTTAAGCGGCAGGCTTGAAGATGCCGGCTCGTTCATGCCGGGCTTTGCCGTCGACATACTGGAGCGCGCGGGCGCTTATCACAGGCTTAACAACTTGAGCGACGTGCTCCATTACCGAATTCGTACGCAAAGCTCTGAAGAGCTTTGTCAAATCGCTGAAATATCCGAAGGTCTGGAGAACAGGATCACCCATTTCTCTCGCCAATTTGCATCTCTTGAAGGCATTATATCACAAGTAAAGACAAAAAGGTATACCCTAAGCAAAATTAAACGATGTTTTCTTAATATTATTTTGAATGTACGCAAGGACACGTTTGCCATGGCGCAGAAACACGGCCCCGCGTACGTGCGGATTCTGGGGTTCCGCAAGGAAAGTCAGGCGCTCCTGGCCTACATCGAGGCGAACTCCAAAATACCGATGATTACGAACATCAAGAACGCCAAGCACATGGATGCCTATACTCGCCAATCCCTTGAGTCTGAGCTTCGCACAACCGACATCTACGCCTTAAGCGCCGATAAACAAGGACAACCGAGATTAGACGGCAGGGAAGCCGAATATAAGACTCCGATTGTTTGCTATTAGGTACCGTGGGGCAAAGCCCCACGGCTGGTTTCCCCAATTAGCTTATGCCATCCTGTTAAGCGCGTGTTTGGCGCTGTCGTGAGCGCCCTGACGCATGAAATGCTGGTACTGGTTGACGATGTTGTTACGGTTTCCAACCAGGGACGCATGGGCGATATTAGTATCGGCCAACTGGTTGCGCGCCGACATCAGCCTAAGCGCGTCTGCATCCCGCGAGTGCGAGAACGTATTGTTTCTTGAATTTAGTATAATATCCCTGCCGCCATTTGTCAACGTTTGGTTAGAGTTTTGCGCGGCGGGTACGGTCGATTGCGCTCGCGTCGACGGCGCTGTGGTAATCATCGACGTCATTCTTTCATACATCTGGACATCGGAAATACTCTGGGTCGAATTGTAGCGGTTGCGTTGGGCATAAATACTAGTGTTGCCTACACCGCCTGCGCCGCCAATTCTATCTATGGCCATGAAAATTCCCCCTTATTTATAATGTAGCCTTGTATCCTAATTGGATACGATTTAGTTTCCCGCATTATCGTCTCTATGATCCTCAATAAAATTTAATAAAATGTGAAAATGTTTACATTTAGTTCATACTTTATTCAAATGTGGCTGGTATACTCATGCACAGAGTAGCAGCTTAAAAAGAAGTACCCTCTTGATAGATTCTCTTGGAGGCAGCAGCATGTACGAAGACGCATCAAGAAAATCCGAAGATTCCGGCCCCGAATGTTTCCAGCCTCTGTATCTGCCGTTTGTGGACATGGCGCAGCCCGCAGACGCCGAGGCGGAAGAAGATATAGATAAGATCGACGATATAAACAATGTCGTAGACAAAATCGAAATCAAAAGTACCGAATCGGCATCTTGGACGCCAAGTTGCTGCCCTGTGGAAGGCTCACGATTTTACAGCGAAACAATACTCAGCAAGAAACGCAGTAAAGATGGCGACAAGAGCTTTTTTCGCCCAAGTCGTTTCGCGCTGGTCGTAGCGGTATTCTTCCTCTTCGGGGGCGTCTTGATAGGTATGGGCGCGGCGATATTGGTTCCGTCAAGGGTGAATAATGACCCTGCGCTAAGCGCTCAAACAGCTGTTGATGCCGCTGTGGCAGAAACGCCAATGTCAGTCGAACCTACAGACGAGCCGGCTCAGCATTTCACGCTTGAAACAAGCAGACCCGGTCAACATCGCAATTTTAACAGCGACTACATTGCTTCGGCATTGATGGTTTCCAACCACATAGTCGAGCTTGTGGCATATATTGAGCCGTCGGTTGCGGCTATCAGCACAACCGGTACGGTAGTTGACTTCTTCGGGAGCAACCCGTTCCGCGGACCCGGTGAGCGTTCCCTTATCGGATCCGGCTCAGGCATACTCTTCGCAGACGACGAAGACAGGGTTTACATCGTGACGAACGCACATGTAATAGAAAACGCAAGCAGCGTCGAAGTGCGCGTGATGGGCAGTTCGCCCGTAACGGCAAGACTTGTTGGGATGGACGCCGACGAAGACTTGGCGATTATCTCCATAATGAAGGACGATTTTGAGCAAGCAGGTTTGGCAAATTGGTCGCTTGCACAATTCGGAGATTCCGATGAAATGCAGGTCGGCCAAATGGTAATGGCTATAGGCAACGCCCTTGGCGGCGGCAACACCGCTACAAACGGCGTGATATCAGCCAGAGAACAGCAAATAGTAGTCGAAGGCCGGCAGTATACCGTGCTCCAGACCAACGCAGCCATAAATCCGGGTAATAGCGGCGGGCCGCTCATAAACATGGACGGCGAGGTAATCGGAATCAACACCGCCAAGATATCTACCGCGTTCAACGTCGAAGGCATGGGTTACAGCATAACATCCAACGCAGCCAGACCAGTGATCGAACGCTTTATGAACGGCATTTCCAACCGAGCGTTCCTTGGAATAGAGGGACGGACAATTCCCCGAGAAATCGCCGAAATGTATGGCTTACCGGAGATGGGCGTATTCGTTAATTCGGTTTTTAACAGCGCTCCTGCTCAGGTCGCCGGTATCGAGCCCGGAGACATAATCACATCCTTGGACGGCGAACCCGTCATGACCATGGAATCTCTCCAAAACCGCATAGCTTCCCGAGACGTCGGCGACACCGTCAACCTCAGAATAATCCGAAACGGAAATGAATTCCTGAGCATAAGCGTCATTCTGGACAGATTGATCGACACAAGTTTCTAGCCTTAACAGTTCTATTTGAGCTTTAACATAGCCTTGAAGAATTTGAGTTCTTCCTCTCGAACGTGTTTCGAGAAAATTCCCCTCCTTTTTAGAACGTCTGCTAACCCGGACGTTCTCTTTTTTTGTTACAGTCATTACACTTTAATTCAGACCAATATTAGCTCGGCACTAAAGCGCCTCCTCTGTGGAACGTCGGCGGCAATAGACCGACGCTTCCAGAAAATATTGGTTCTTTCTTAAATGTAATGACTATAATTTGATAAAGTCAAATCATACGCTTTAGCGGATGAAACGCAAAGCGTTTTGTTCGCGTAGCAAAAACTGTACAAAGGCATAGTATGTACAGAGAATGTAATTATAGCAAGGAGGAATCGCTTTGTCAGATATTAACAGCGAAGTCAACAGGCAGAACGTAGAAGCCGCAAATCACTGCAGATGCCACGAACGCAAGGAACTTGCGCGCGCATATGTTCCCATGCAAGGCTTTGGCGAGATCTCAAGGCCGGAGATTGGGCTCAGGAACGGGACGATATTTCCCGACCTGCTCAGTCCGTATGTCAGACTAACACAATCAGGGAGGTAAGCATGGAGACACAAAATCACCACCATCACCCAAGCACCGAACGCCACGAACTGTTGGAAAAATTGACTGCTCTCGACTTTATGCTGGTAGACCTTGCCCTGTTCCTAAACACGCATCCCGGCGAAAGCGAAGCGCTGGAGGAATATAACAAGGTAGCGTGCGAGGCCGACAAAGTACGCGCTTGCTACGAAAATTTGTTCGGACCGCTGTGCTCCTATCGCTCGAAGAACCACGCTCCAACATGGATATGGCCCTGTGACCCGTGGCCATGGTGCCGCGAAGGCAATTTCAACTTACTCGAGGGGGAAGTGCTCTAATGTGGATTTATGAGAAGAAGCTAGAATATCCCGTTAAAATCAAAAAGTGCAACCCGAGCCTGGCCAAATTAATCATTGCCCAATACGGCGG
>WRAW01000048.1 GCA_009780015.1 Defluviitaleaceae bacterium
ACGGTGGCAACGGCAATAACGGTGGCAACGGCAATAACGGTGGCAACGGCAATAACGGTGGCAACGGCAATAACGGTGGCAACGGCAATAACGGTGGCAACGGCAATAACGGTGGCAACGGCGAGCCTACACCGACCCCAATACCGCCATCAAACGGCGGAAATGGAAGCAACGGCAACAGCGGCGGTAGCGGCAATAGCGGCGGCACGGCAAGCATTGCCGACGCCGGCGGGTTTATCGGCGCTCCCTTCACGGCGGACGGTACAGGAACCGGGACAGGGTCGGGTACGTACACAGGATCAGGTACAGGATCGGGTAGCGGCTCAGACTTCGGCCAAGTACCGCAGACGGGTATGCCGGATATCGCCAGGCCAATCTGGGCCATGGCTGTGTCTTTTGCGGCGTTTGCAGCGCTGCTCGTGTACGTGCTGCGCCGCAAACGCGCCGAGGAGTGATATAACCCATGGATGAAAAGCCAGCAAGCTCACAAGACGCGGACAGCAGGCTCGGCATCAGGCAAAGCCGCCTGCTGCTTGCCGCTTGGATCGGCATTGCCGCCGCGACAATGATCTTCGTGTTCTCCGGCGCAGTCTTGTTCGCCCACATGCTTGACTTGTCAGGCTCGCAAAGAGACCGCTCATTGCTGCAGGAATTCCTGCAGGAATTCTTCGCGGGTGCAAACCTGACCAACGCCAACATGCAACCCCTTGGCGATGAAGTGTTCCTAAGCGCGTTTGACGCGGAAATGCGCCGGATCAACCCCGACTATGTATGCTGGATTACAATAGAAGGCACGCCGGCAGATTACCCGGTAGTACGCGGAAGCGACAACGAAAGATATTTAGACACGTCTTTCTTCGGCGAACGGAACGCATTCGGCACATTGTTCATGGACTATCGCAACGCCGGGGAACACGTGCCCCACATCATCATCTACGGCCACAACTCCAGGCATGGGAATAAGTTCGGCGAACTGCACAAATTCCTCGACGCGCATCATCTTGCGATGCATCCCACTATCACCCTGAGGATCAACGACCGCATCGTCGAGTACGAGATATTCGCCGCAAGGCATACGGACATACATGACCCCGCATACTTTCTGGATTTCAGCGCCCCCGGTTCATTCCAGACTTTCGCAGAAAGAGTCGGCGCTCCACAGGGTACGGTACAGATCATCACGCTTTCCACATGCGTCAGTGGCGACGACATAGACGGAAGAGTCGTCGTTCAGGGCGCGCTGCGCCAAAGCAGCTACTAAGAACCAGCGGTCAATAACGCTCAACGCCGTCTAGAAGGTCGATTTTCCGCCACTCGTCGTCAGCGGCTCCTTGCGTACCGCTATGGGTACGCGGCGTCGCCGCTTCCTAGATTGGCGTAAAATCGCCGCTTCTAGCCAACATTTCGGTTATTGACCGCTGGTTCTAAGAACCTGATACCCTGACATTTAGTCGGCTTACCTCTGTGGGGCAGGCCGATTATCTTCGTTTTAGAAAACTATTTGCATAACCCGGCTTTTGTGGTAAAATGTGTACTAACAACCTAGGGAGTGTTCCATCCGGCCTAAAACTACTCTAAGGTTTTAAGCCGGGTGAAGCGCTCTGATCGAAAGGGCGAAGCGTATCATGAATTACGACAATGAATCCATCGAGGTAATAACACCGTATACCTACGAGGAGTCGAAGGCGTTCCTGCGCTTTCACAGCCGAAAGAGCGCATACTTTGGATATGTGGTTATAGCCGGTTACGCCTTGTTTGTCATTTACGAAATTGTCACCACAGGCTCGTCCGACAACCGTCTCTGGGGCGGACTGATCGTCGGGGCCGCTCTGTTCAATATAGTCATCTCAAACGGCGTCTACTTCACGCGTAACGCATACGAGCGCACACACCGAAACATTTCCAAAGGCTTCAAGTATCTTTTCAAGAACGATGAGGTGGTGCTAATCAATCTGCTGACAGCCGACGACACGGACGTCGGCAGAGACTTCGGCCACAATCAAGCGCCCGCCGCCACGGAAACAGAGCCGGCCGGTTCCGCGCCTACGCTGCCAAAAGGCTGGAATGTGCTGCCATACGCCAATATACTGAAAATTGCGGAGGCGAAAAACGCATACTATATCTACGTCAACCGCAACATTGCCTTCATAGTAAGCAAGGATGGCTTCGTAACCGGCAAGACATATGGATTTGTGACATTGATGGAGGAAAAGCTGGGCAAACGCTTCCGTCAAATTAAAACCAAGGATTGAGTGATTTACGCTGAATGTACTAAGGGTTCTGAGAGAAACTTTCTATATGTCGCTGCCGCTGGCGGCTGTAATCATAGTAGTATGCGGATTTGTAGCGCCTCTTGAGGACACGTTCGACTATGTGCGGCTTGCGGTGGGCTATATCGGCGTTGTGGTAGGGCAGTCGCTGTTCCTGATCGGGCTGGATATCAGCATCTTACCCATCGGGGAAGTGATGGGGCGCAACCTTGTGAAGCTTAAAAAGTTTGTGTGGATCATGTTTTTTGGGCTTGTGTTCGGACTCTTGGCCACGGTGGCGGAACCGGCATTGGCCGTGTTGGCGCGCCAGACCAACCTTCTTATCGAAGAAGTGAACGAGACTCTGTTCATATGGATAATGGGCGCAGGTATCGGCATATTCGTGGGTCTCTCGCTCTGGCGCATCGTAAAGGACGTCAGCATCAAGGCTACGTTTGCCGTGCTGTACACGGCGTTGTTCGCGACTATTTTATTTGTGCCGGAAGAATTTGTGGCTCTGGCGTTTGACGGAAGCGGCGCCACTACCGGAGATATCTCAGTCCCGTTCATACTGGCTCTTGGCCTTGGCGTTTCGGCTACGTTATCCAAGCGAAAGGACAACGACGATGTATTCGGAATAATCGGAATTGCCTCTGTCGGGCCGATACTCACGGTGTTCCTCTACGGCATGGCGCTGAACGCCATCCACGGCGGTATACCGCCAGCGGGCGTTTACGACCCGGGAGCGTCGGATGCAAATTTCATCGTAATACTCTTCTCGAACATAAGCAACATCTCGCTGGCCGTACTGCCGATGCTGGCCGTATTCCTGCCATTCCAGTTCCTGCTGATAAAGCTGCCGCCCAAGGAGTTCAAGCGTATCCTTTTGGGTGTTGTTCCCGTGTTCGCCGGGCTGCTTGTATTCTTGTCAAGTATCGATTTCGGCTTCGCCTTTGCCGGAAAATACATAGGTGAGGCGTTTCTGGACACCTCCAGACCGGAGTGGTTCCGCTGGATACTGCTGCCTGTCTCGTTCGTGCTGGGCGCGGCGATTACGCTTACCGAGCCCGCCGTCACCGTCCTTGGCGAAAAGCTGGAACAAATCACCAACGGCCGCATAAAGCCCATTACAATCCGCATGACCCTGGCAATAGGCATAGGCGTAGCCGCCGTACTGGCCGTAGTCAAAATAATTACCCAGGCTAACATACTTCTGTTTCTCGCACCGCTGTACGCCGCCGCGTTAATTATGATGAAGTTTACGCCCCGGCTCTTCGTCGGCCTCGCGTTCGACTCCGGCGGAGTCACAGGGGGCGCGCTTACCTCGGCGCTTCTCACACCCCTTACCCTTGGCATAGCCCAGGCCGTAGCCCAGGAAGCCGGCCCGTCCGCTCAGTCCGTACTGACCAACGGCTTCGGCATCATTGCGTTCATCTCAGTAACGCCGCTCATCGCCGTGCAAATTCTTGGCATCTACGCCTCCCGGCACAGCAACATAATCCTCGGTTCGCGATGACTTGATTTTTGCAACGCTTTTTGATACAATACTTACAAAAATATTGCAAGAAAGAAGGAATCATTCGCTATGAAAAATGGAGAGGACATAACAAAAACAATCAGCAAGGAAAAATTGCTGCAAATTGTGGATTTGAATTCTGAAAAAATCGAGCAAATGACAGATGTTCAACTGCAAAACTATACCAAGGCATTAAGCACTGCCGCAAATCTTTTTCCGATACATAAGGAAAAATTGGAAGGCGCCTTCCGTGAAATGGACTACGCGCCAATGCTGCAATGGCTAAAAGCTATAAAGAACAGCCTTTCCAAGATACACGCGGACAATTTGGCAAGCGACTGCGAAAGACAGATTGAACTGAACCAAGACTTGAACAACATACGACATGAAAAGCTCAGAACATTCCTTGACTATTTTTTGTCCACTTCAACCATGCTTTTTTCTGACATTCTAACCATCCAGGAGGAGCTTGAAATTGAAAGCTTCGAGCTAAGGTACAAGCAAGAGGCCGGCCTTGAAAGAATCAGGGAAAAACTGCTCACCGTCACAGAGTTGAACCCCAACAAAGTAGAGAATATGACAGACGAGCAGCTATACGGCTTTATCGAAGCTTTAACCGCTTTTCAAGAGCATTTCCCGTCACAGGAAATCGGGCTCAGAGACGCGCTCAAATCAAAAAATTACACATTCGTTCTCAAATGGCTGGTCGCTATTGAGGAAACTCTCGAGAAAATACACGCGGACAGCTTGGCGGAAACTTGCCGGAATCAAATAAATATTAACAAAAACCTAGCCAACATACGGCATGAAAGATTAGAAGCCTATATCAGCTACTTTCTGAAATCCTTGTCCCTGCTTTCCGACGACATAAAGATGTTGAATCTGCCTAAGCGGGAAACGAATGAACCCTCAGATAACGTAGAAACTGAAGCTGGTGTTGAGGTCATAACACCCGGGGTCTCATCGTCTTCAAAAACCATATTGGCCGTAAACAAGACCCGATTCTTCTTAGAAAACCTGAAGGTAGCCCTGGACGGATCAGGCCGCAAGCTGGTGGGGGCCACACAGAGCAGGTCTGCTCTTGAATATCTCAAGACCGACAAGCCGGATCTGTTTATCCTGGACGATGATTTACCGGAAATAAAAGGTTATGCGTTCGCAAGGAAAATCCGCGAAATGGGGCATACGGCGCCAATCATCTTCTTAACGGGCGACATCACAAAGGAATATATGGTTAAAGCTATGTCGTGGGGTGTGGCAGACTTCATAATTAAGCCGATAGACACCAAGAACGTGCGTGAAAAAGTAGCTAAGCACATGAAATAATATAGTAATAGTGTCACAAAAGAGCCTATTTCACATCATGTGAAGTAGGCTCTGAAATTGTTAGCAAGATTACCCTGTTATGAAGAAGTTGCCCGTCTCGGTTATGGCCTTGTCTTCGTCCGCTCCATCAGCCGTAATAGTGATGGTTCTGCCCTCCAGGACTCCCAGCGAAATCATCCCCATGATACTCTTAGCGTTTGCTTCCTTGTCATCCATCTGGATTTTAATTGTGCTCTGAAACTTGCAGGCGGTCTGGACAAAAAGGGCGGCTGTCCTCGCCTCCAGGCTCGAGCTTACAGTGATGGTTTTGTGCTTCATATCTATTCTCCTCTCAACTTTTCAGCTATGGAGCTGATCTTCCTTAGTCTGTGATTAATCGCCGATTTACTGATTGCTGGCGAAAGCATCTCGCCAATTTCCTGCAGGCTTGCCGATGGATACTCAAGCCTGAGCTTCGCCACATCGGCCAAGCTTTGCGAAAGCAGGCCGAACTCACCGCTTTCGAGAATATACTTGATATCAGCCATTTGTGAGACGGCTGCGCTTACCGTTTTTGAAAGATTCGCCGTTTCAAAGTTGACCCTTCGGTTGATGTTGTTGCGTACTTCCTTTAGTATGCGGACGTTTTCCAGCTCCATAAGAGACTTATGCGCCCCTATTATGTTCAGCAGCCAGGAAATGCGCTCACCATCCTTGACATACAGCACGTGGGCGGACTTGCGTAAGGTGATGCGCATATCTATGTCGAAGTGTGATATCGTGTCGCGCAAAAATATTATGACGCCCTTGTCTTGGTTGACAAACTCCAGGTGGTAGTGCTTGTGCGGGTCACTCAGTGATCCGCAGGCCAGGAACGCCCCGCGGACATAGGCCCGCTTGCAGCACTCGCGTGACAGCAGCGACTCGTCGAGAAGCCGGCTTGCCACAGCGCGGACAAACGGCTTCTCGGCGCTTATGGAACACGCGAATACGCGTCGGCCCCGCATCTTCCCCGGCATCACCGCAACCGCCGCCGAAACGCGCGGAACTCGCGCAAATGTCCGAAACATCAGGCCGTAAAACCGTCTTGCGATCATTCGGTTTTCGGTCGATATCGAAACACCGCCATAGTCCAGCGAACCGCAAATTGCCAGGAGCGCGTTCATCTCGGCCAGGCCGCAGTGCCTTGGTTCGGGCGTGTCGACTTCCGACATCAGTTCACTTTTAACTTTTGAGGAAAATGACATTATCAATCCCCCGACTAGCCGGACAGGTCTAGTAGGCTATCATCGGTCAGGTTTATCTTTTTCAATATCCCGATGATTTATTATAACAGAATTCCCCTTTTGTTGCAAAGCATTAAACACCGAAAGCGCAATCGCTACGCTGCGGTGCTTGCCGCCTGTACAGCCAATGGAAACCACCAACTGATTCTTGCCTTCGTTAACATAACAAGGTATCAGGAAGTCAAGCATCGAGTCCAGCTTGTCAAGAAATGTCTTCGTTTCGTCCCGGCCCAGCACAAACTCGGACACAGGCCCGTCGCAGCCCGTCAGATACCTGAGCTCATGGTCGTAAAATGGGTTGGGTATGAAGCGCACATCTAATACGAGGTCGGAATCCGAAGGTATACCATACTTAAAGCCAAACGAGATTATGTTAATGATAAGCGAGTCAAAATCCTTGTCTTCCAGGAATATTTCGCGGATTTTGCGCTTTAAGTCCCTGGTCAGGATGTGGGTGGTATCAATTATATAATCGGAGCGGGCACGTACGTCCTCCAGCAGTCTGCGCTCCAAATCAATGCCCGAAGCTATGCGGTCGTGCATAGCCAGGGGATGATTGCGGCGGGTTTCCTTAAAGCGCTTTATTAAGACGTCGTCGGACGAATCCATAAACAGTACCTTGGCCGAGTAACCATCCCTCTCCAGCTCCTGCAATCCTTCGGAAAAACCCGCGAACAGCCGCCCGCCGCGTATGTCCACCCCGATAGCCAGCCTTTGGACAAGCTTCTCGCCGGCGGCATTGCAATTTGCGAAGACTTCCTGGGTCAAGCGCGCGATAAGTGACGGCGGAATATTGTCGGCACAGTAAAAACCCATGTCTTCCAAGAACTTCAGAGCGGTACTCTTGCCCGCCCCCGACATGCCCGTTACAATGACCAGATTCATGCTGCCATTCTCCTATACGATTTTGACCTCAGGCTCCAGCCGAACTCCAAAACGCTTGAAGACTTGCTCCTGTATGTGTTCAAAAAGATCCAGCACGTCCCTTGACGTAGCTCCGCCCGTGTTGATTATGAAACCGGCGTGCTTGGGCGAAACCTGCGCGCCGCCTATAACGTAGCCCTTTAGTCCCGCGTCTTCGATAAGCCTGCCTGCGAATTGGCCTTGCGGCCGCTTGAATGTGCTGCCCGCGCTTGGGCACTCCAGGGGCTGCTTGTCGCGGCGGCGTTTAGCCAGTTCGTCCATCTTGGCGGATATTTCACGCGGGTCGCCGGGACTCAAGCTCAGCGTGGCCGACAGCACCAGCTTCCCTTCCGCCTGCACGCTGCTCGTCCTGTAAGAAAAGCCAAGACAGGCGTTGTCGCAATCAACAACCTCACCATCCTCCAAAAGCTTCGCGCTTCGTACCCGGTCAGACATCTCTTCGCCGTAGGCTCCCGCGTTCATATACACCGCGCCGCCCAAGCTGCCCGGAATACCCGAAGCGAACTCAAGCCCTGCAAGCCCATGCTGGTGAGCAAACGCGGCCAACCTCGCAAGGCTTACCCCGGCCTGTGCGGTTATTGCCTCGCCGTCAACCTCGATGTCCGAAAATCCCTTGGAAAGCTTTATCACAACTGCGTCGATTCCGTCGTCGTTAACCAGCAAGTTCGAGCCGCCGCCCATCACGAACGCACGAACGCCCACAAGCTCAGCAAGCTCCAGCGCTGTAACTATATCGCCTTGGCAGTCCGGCAACACCATCAGCGCCGCAGGGCCCCCAATCTTAAATGTGGTGTGCCCACTCATAAGTTCGTCGAACAAAAGCTTCTTCGACTCAAAATTCTTCCGAAACAGAGATGTGTCAAACACTGTAGCTCTCCCAATGCAAATATGCATTTATCATACTATGCGCATCAACAGTCGAACATGCTCTATCTAATGGTGTCCGTTGCCGTTGTTGTTAATATTGTCCATTACTCTCTGTGAAAGCACCTGCGCCGAGTTGTAGCCCATCTTTTTCTGACGGTGGTTGATAGCCGCAGACTCGCAGATTATCGCAAGGTTACGGCCCGGACGTATCGGTATTCTGTTGCAGACCACGTTATTTCCAAGTATTTCTATATATTCCTCACTTGCGCCCAATCTGTCGTATTCCTTGTTCTTATCCCATATTTCCAACTGGATTACAAGGTCTATTGTTTGCGTATCCTTCACCGACTCTACGCCGAACATCTGCTTGACGTCAATTATCCCGATACCGCGAAGCTCGATAAAGTAACGTATGATATCGGGGCACGAGCCTACCAGGGTCTGGTTCGAGACCTTCTTGACCTCTACGGAATCATCCGCGACAAGCCTATGGCCGCGGTGTATAAGCTCAAGTGCGGTCTCGCTCTTTCCGACTCCGCTTTCGCCCAGCAATAGTATGCCCTCGCCGAATACGTCCAGCAATACGCCGTGAAGCGTGACCCGCGGCGCAAGCTTTACGCGCAGCCAGCGGACAAGCTCACCCATTAGCTCACTGGTCGAGTTTGAGTATTGCAGAATCGGAACGTCACAAGCCTCGGCTATCTCGAGAAGCTCGGCAAACGGTTCCAGCCCGCGGCTGAGTATTATCGCAGGAAGGCTGTGCCCGCACAGCTTCCGAAACGCCTCGGCTCTCTGACCGCTGTCCATCTTGCGTAAAAAGGTATACTCCACCATCCCAAGAATCTGCAGCCTGTCCTGGTTAAAGTAATCGTAATACCCCGCAAGCTGAAGTCCGGGACGGTTTACTTCCGCGACTTTCACATCCTTGGAAGAGATGTCCGCGCCTTGCGTAAACACATTCAGTTCAAATTTATCGATCAATTCCTGAAGCTTTATGGAATACATAGTTCCTCCATGTTGCGTATTGCGGAAGATTGACCGCAAAGACGGCGTTGGCTAATTACGCAAGAGGTCTAGGGCGTGTTTGAAAACACGCCCTAATGCCTGAATAAAACAATATTATCACAAAATAGCGCGTTACGACAAGCTATATGTATTAAACCCGGAATATAGACGCAGAATACAATTATCGGAAACTCTATGCGCTTTGGACAAAAAAGGAGTATGAGACAGTATGAATTTCACGAATCTAAATATCAAACTGATAGAAGACAACGGATATTGTGACGTTTTAATTAGAGTCGACGACGCTTTTGCCAACGAATTTGGAGAAGAATTCGGGTCAAAAATATTTAGCGCGGACGACAGCCATAACAATAGCCTGCGTGAACACATACGCTCAAGCTTTCCCGGCAAGAAGCTGCGCCGGATAAGATTAACGCTGAACGGCATAACGCTGGCGACAGTACCTGTATTAACAAAGGCCGAAAGGCTTGCGCGAAACACGCAGCACTTGGGGCTTGTCAGCACCTACCGCAGCGACGCGGAACCCGAAGACAGCGGCGTACAGCTACAGGACTACGAAGTAAAACCAGGCGATACGCTCTGGATAATCGCCGCGAAATTCAACACAACTTCCGACGCCCTTACCAGCATCAACAATCTTGAAGGCGTTCCCGAAGCCGGCAGAAAGATATCCGTCCCTCTCAGCCTCGCGCTGGCAGATTAATCGGATTGATTAAACCGTCAAAACTCGTACTAAAAACCCCATATGCGCATATACATTCTAGTAGTCCGTGCGTTAGGGGAATCCAAATGTTAAATTATCTATGGTCAGGCATGATTCTAATAGGGATCGTAGTGGCGGCATTCACGGGCAGAATTCCCGAGGTGACAAACGCCGCGCTCGAGTCGGCGCGTGCAGCCGTGACACTATGTATAACCTTGCTGGGCATCATAGCAATGTGGACGGGACTGATGGCAATCGCAGAAAAGTCGGGGCTTGTCGCAAGCCTGTCCTCCAGGATGACACCTCTGCTATCCTATCTGTTTCCCGAGCTGCCGAAAGGCTCTAAGGCGCTCGAGCATATTTCCACAAACTTCATGGCCAATATTCTTGGCCTGGGGTGGGCGGCCACGCCCGCCGGCATCAAGGCAATGCAGGAGATGCAGAAGTACTGTCACGACAAACAGCGTGCAAGCAATTCCATGTGCATGTTCATGATAATCAATATGTCCTCGTTACAGCTTGTAACCGTAAACATACTGGCCTTCCGCACTCAGTACGGCTCAGCCAACCCGTCCGAGATAATCGGCCCGGGAATACTGGTGACAATTTCGACTACAATAGTCGCGATTATATTCGCAAAGCTGTGCGAAGGGCGGGTTAACCGGTCATGAGAATCCTTCTGTACATATCGGACTTTATAATACCGGCAATGTTTTTCTCAATAATACTGTATGGCTTCGCAATGAGGGTAAAGGTATTCGATCACTTCGTCGAAGGCGCTCGGGACGGATTCAGCATCGTATTGAACATCATGCCCACAATCATCGGCCTGATGGTAGCCGTCGGGATAATGCGCGCGTCTGGAGCTCTCGACCTTCTGGTATGGCTTATCGCGCCGTTCGCCAGAAGGCTGGCCTTTCCCGAAGAAACCCTACCGCTTGTTCTGACTCGGCTTGTCTCGTCTTCGGCGGCGACCGGGCTGCTGCTCGACATATTCGAGAATCATGGCCCCGACTCGCTCATTGGGCGCTTTGTGTCAATAATGATGTCCTCGACGGAGACGGTTTTCTACACAATGAGCGTCTACTTCATGGCCGTAAAGGTCACAAAGACACGCTATACGCTTTCGGGCGCGCTGTTGGCCAACTTCGCAGGCGTGGCGGCTTCGCTGATCCTCACGCGATACCTGTACTAGTTTTTTGATCTGTCTCTGGCCAGCAGTTCCGCTACAAGCGCCACCGTGTCGTCTTCCATGTCATCGTCACCGGCTTTTTTTGCAACCGCGGGAGCAGGCGGCGGAGCTTGCGGCGATGATTGTACTTGCGGCGCCGGCTTGCTGCTTTGTACGCCCACCACCATCTTTGGAATGTCACCGGAGCCAGGGACAGTATGCTGATCGCTTGTATCGTGCATTTTTTGCATACTCGTCACATACTGCTCAAGCTCGACCATCTTCTCAAGCACCTTTTCGATCTCGGCGTTTCCGATATTCTGCAAGTACTTGGTTACAAGCCTGTTGTACTCTTCCTGGAAATTGTTAGCGACCTTCTTTTGGCCGTCGATCGACGTATGGATTTCATCCAGCAACTTTACGGCTCTTTTCTTGATGCGTTCTGACTCTATTTCAGCGTTTTTAATGATGTTGTCGGCTGAAATCTGCGCGTTTATAATAGCATTCTTAATTGTGTCGTCTTTGTCCTTATAGCTCTTGATGAGCGCTTCCAGCGTTTGAATATAGTTGTCGACCTCGTCCTGGTCATATCCTCTTTTAACGATATTGAAAAGCTTCTCCATCTTTAGATTCCCTCTTTCGCGAAGTATTGTGTTCCGCTTGACAATCTGCCAGTTATATATTACCATGCACTTTGAAAAAACGCAATACGGCGAAACAACTTTAATTTCGATCACTATAGTGAAACAACTTTAATTCAGACCAATATTTTGTGGAGCGCCGGCGGCAGTAGGCCGACGATTCCAGAAAATATTGGCTCACTTCTCAAATTGTTTCACTATAATGTCATGATTTTGCAAGAAAGGGAGAATATGCGCTACGATTTCTTTATGGAACTGGCATACAAACAAGCCGTACTCGCGCTCCTGAAAGACGAGGTTCCAATCGGCTGCGTCATTGTAAAGGACGGGCGGATAATCGGCCAGGGGTACAACACCCGCAACAGCCACAGAAACGCACTGGCTCACGCCGAACTGACGGCCATACGCCAGGCCTGCGCATATGTCGGAGACTGGCGTCTGGAGGGCTGCACCCTCTTTGTCACTATCGAGCCCTGCCCCATGTGCGCTGGCGCGATCCTGCAGGCGCGAATCAGCGAAGTCGCTTTCGGCGCAGCCAACAAAAAAGCCGGGTGCGCAGGCTCGATTCTTAACCTGCTGGATCACCCGGGCTTCAATCACACAGCCGCCGTCGTAAGCGGAGTACTGGAAACAAAGTGCGCCGATCTTATGCAAACCTACTTCCGGCACCTGCGAAGCTCGAGAGCTTAACCGCAGAACCTGTGCTTCAGTACCCGGAATGCTGGATTGGCGAGCTTGGTTTTTTGCCAATCCAGCGTTTCGGCGTATTGAATACAGGTTCCTATTCCGGCTCGGCTTCAAGCGCGGGAATTAAGGTGTTGAACGAAATTGCCGATCTGTACGATCCTGCGGAAATTATCACCAAACCCGTGATCCTGCCGTCCGAAACTGCTGTAGCCGGAACAAGCGCGAACGGTGTGTTTGGCGACCATTCCGCGGTAACGCCGCTTGGCAATGATGCCCGAATGTCCGCCAATACACCCTCCGCCGTAGTGTCGTTGGATACGTCGCGCCTTATATCGGTTGCCGCGCGCCTGGCGGAGCTCATACCCGTCGAAAAAGAAGATGCCGCAGTGCCGGGCGCAGAACCGGGCACCCTGCGCGTGAAGCCGGGCACAGCCGGGGCAGCATTTACAACACTGCCTCCCATCACAGTCCATTGCGCCGTGATCGTTCTTGCGCTTGTGACGTTGTTATAAGCTCCCTCGGGATGCCACCCGGCGAATGTATATCCGCCACGCTCTACAATTGGCAAAATTGCGTTGCCGCCAATGTTCACAAATTGAGTCAGTTCTCCGCCGCCTACACGGATTCCGCCGTTTGGCTCAAACGTAGTGGTGAATCTAGGTAGGCTTTCTACAACATTCAGAATGATTGGCTGACTTTCTCCAAGCAGTATGTCTCCAATATAAACGCGCATAGTATATTCGCCGCTATCCGCAAATTGCACATTCCTAGATTCAAATACCAGGAAACCATTGGATATACTAAGAACATCAGGATTTGATGGATATTCGGACAATGTTATACTCCAGGGAACGCCTATATCGGTATCCACGACTTCATTTTTGTACGTGGTTATTGTTTGTGGTGATGTTGGGCTAAAAAAGCCGAAGCACCATATTCAGAATCCACGGTTATTTTATCCATCCTTTATATTCCAAAAATCTTCTGCTACAATTTCGACATAAACTCGGAAAGGGGTACATCAGCTTGTTCCAAAATACTCTGCAATGTACCCTTAGGTACATCAGAAGAGTGAATCGGCACTATTGCGGTTTGTTTGGACTTGCCCTTCGATATTTTTACATATTTTGCATGGCTTCCATTTTTCGATTTAAATGTGAAGCCCAACCGTTCTAACACACGTACAACTTCTGAAGCTTTGAGAACTGGACATTTTGAAGCCATTATATTGCTATTTCCATTGTTGTAATAAATCTTGGCCCAATCATTGGAATTTCCTCGTCCTCAAAGTAGAGCTCTAGTGCTTCTTTTAGGTATGACAATGCCTCCTCCATAGATTTTCCATGTGAAGCAACGTTATTCTCTAAGCATTTGGCTATATACCATTCGTCCTCTTTGTGAATTGATACTGTTGCAATAAAACGCATAAGAACCCTCCGTTATAATCTATTCGAGGCGCAGCACTACAGATGTATACTTCCCATTCATCAAGTGTTGGCGCATATGCTGTAATAATATACACATACTTACCATTAAGTTACCCCTACAAACAGTTATTTTTTCTCAACGAGTATCACTTGCTTATTTCCATTCAAGACATCTGCATCCCATTCAATAGGGATAACATCTTTCAAGGCTTTCTCATGTAGAAAGAAAGACACTTTTTTTGTTCCTGATTTTCTCCATATTGAGTGAACTATAGGCTGGTTTTTCCATGACTACACCTCCAACAATTATTTTGGGTATAACATCAGTATATCCGGCTTCGAGAGGTTTAGGCACAAAATCACTTCCCTTCTGTATTGGTCAAAATCCAGGATTATTTTTGCTCATTCTTTAAAATGTCAAAAATTACCGTAATTGGAAATTGAATACATAACCATTGCTTGCCTGAAAGTACAATTTTACCTAGGTCCAGGTAGGTAAAATACGAGTAGACACCATAGTTTTAATACACAACACTCATGCAAAAAGAGAGTCCAGTTTCGCATTATCAACATTCGTTATTTTACAGGCAGTCATACGTTGCCCCATTCGATTAACTTCTGCATATGAAAGAAATCCTTTACTGCTCAAGCTTTTAATATAATCATTCATTCTTCCCTCATCGCTATCAAAATAACTAAGCATTTTATCTCGCGACTCTTTGCCGATGCCCATGTCTTTCAGGATACGGGCAATATTTAATTCATGTTCAGATAAATGCATTGTATTTGCTCCCTTCTGATATTCTATAGACGTTAATTAGCGAATGTTTTCCTATTTCCAGCAATGGAAAAAATGTCGTTAAAGCAATCGATTTCTCCGATTTGTTTCCATGACCAATAACTTAATTTATCAAAGCTAAAGCCAGATTTTGATTCAGATATCCATACACCCTCTTTTGAGATTAGCCCTAATCCTTTACAATTTAGGCGAAGAGCGTATGATTTTGCTTGACCAAAATCCTCTTCAAGTTGTTTATTGCTTGCGATTGAAAATTTAGCTTCCCAAATCCAGTATCCAGATTCATTGTTTCTTTCTTCATTTGGGAAAATGACATAATCAGGGTAAACCCTATCACCCCTGCCCATCCTCAACTTGAACTGCTTTTTCCAATCCGTTTCATTGTATCCCAATCTTTTCAACAATGGCTCAAGAAGGTGCTTTTCCACATCTTTTTCGTTCTTCAAAACTACGTCAACAACGAGTTCGTTAGTTAATTGCGGTAAGTTTTCAACAGCAACTCCTTTTTGTTTAAGCAGTTCCATAATTCTGTCATAGTATACCTTCTCAACAACTCTGCCATTTATACCTTGCATATTAGCTTTAATTAAAGGCATTCCCGATAAGACTTCATCGTTTTTCATTTCATCAAGTAAAATTGGGGCAACAACAACAGGCTTTCCCGCATATATTGATTTGTAAAAATGAAAAAACGGGTCAAGAAACCCTGGTGAAACAGCTCTCCAAATAGAATGAACATAACTTCGCGGGGATAGGCAGTACATAACAATTATATCACCCGGCTGTGTTTCTGGATTACCTTGCCATCTCGCAACGCTGGAATCACTCACACTATCCAAAAACGAAAAATCCCCATCCTCACCGTTATATTTGCCGCCACCAACAAAATACGCTTTTCTTGGGTCAGGAAAAGCATCGTTGATATTGTACTTTTTCACAACCTCAACGGCGAAGCCATATAAAAATGCGGGAAATTCGTATTTATCCATTCCAAACCTAACCCTAAAATCATGAACAGACTTACAAAGTTCCAAATAATGGCGAGACCTTCCATACATATCAGTCTTTTTGGGAACGGGCGGAACAAATATACCAAACTCCTTGAAAATAGCTTCTATCCTATAATATGTACCGTCAAAAAAGTATGGAAAACAGTAATCTGGGTACAAAAAATAAAGTCTTTCAGATTCGAACGGGATTTGTCCCGGATGAAGGATTCGCTCTGGGTCTTTTTCATCTGAAGGGTCAGTCCAGCGTATTACATTTTCAAAAAAGACTTCAAAGTCTTCAAAGCTGTTTACTTCTACATCTATACCGTCTTTTCGCAGTTCCATGAGCAACTCATCGCAAGATGCTGACAAGTTGCTAAAAATCTCGCTTAGTTCATTTTCATCCAGGGCTAAGTTAGGCGTTTTATAGTCTGTGCTTTCTAAGATAAAACTAAGCGTCTCTGCCTCTGATTTCGTTTTAGTTTTTTCATTGAAATTGGTAAAATACTCAATCAGACTCTTTCCACGTTGAGTATCCTTAAAATTATCCCATATAAATTGATTGAATTGCATAGACTCCCACCTTTTTGTGGATACCGATTGGCTCAGGTACCATCAGCCCACCCATGATACAAAATTCCTGATAAATCCAAAATTCCTACTCCCAAAAACAGCTCTGCAAAATTTTCATTCACTAGCAGGCTATTTTCGAAAAGCCGAAAACCAATAAACATGCACCCTCAACCTTTCCGTCGAGGAAACTCCCTTATGGAGACGGGTGTCCAAATAGTTCCCCGTTATGCATAGGTTGCAATATAAACGGCGTAGTCGGCCTAATATTTGAAGCCGCCGCATTTGTTACTGTTATTGTTATATGAGGATACAGAGCTACTGAATCTCCAACAACAACAAATTCATCTCTGCGAGGTTCAAATGTAATGGTAGTGGTGTCCAAGACTGGAGGCAGGGCGCTTTCTGCGATATGGAGAACAATTGGATGACTTTCTCCAAGCAGTACGTCTCCAATATAAACGCGCATAGTATATTCGCCGCTATCCGCAAGCTGCACATCCCTAGATTCAAATACCAAGAAACCGTTGGATATACTAAGAACATCAGGATTTGACGAATATTCGGACAATGTTATACTCCAGGGGTGTCCAAATAGTTCCCCGTTATGCATAGGTTGCAAGGTAAACGGCGTAGTCGGCCTAATATTTGAAGCCGACGCATTTGTCACTGTTATAGTTATCTGAGGATACAGAGCTACCGAATCTCCAACAACAACAAATTCATCTCTGCGAGGTTCAAACGTAACGGTAGTAGTGTCTAGGATTGGGGCTGATATAACTTCCGCATCCATCATAATTACAGGTGTGAGACCAGCCTGTGTGTCCAGAGCCGCAACTATCAATTCATCTGGAATCTCGCCTTGGTCTGCTCCATCCTCCGAAGGATATAAATCATCCACTTTACCATCATATTCTTGATCTGCTTCGTTTTCTGTATAGGCTCTATCATTTTCATAGCTCTCATAGCCTGCCATTGCGGTTGAAGCATTGGCAAAAGCCATTATAAGAGCAGTCACGAAGACCATCAGCCGTATGCTTGCGTTTTTCATAAAATACTTACACCTCTCTAGTTGATATTGCGGTCTTGTAAAAACACACAGCTAGGCAATGCTTGCTTTGCGAGCCCAGCCTAGCTGCTATTCAACACTATTATCAGCCCTTGCTCGTGACTAGCCTATATACGTCACCTTGTCGTCGAAAGTGAGTTCACGTGGCGGGGCTTCCTGATTAGCGTGCCCGACGGCTACCGCGATCACAAAGTCGTGTTCCGGCGGAAACTTGAGCTTACTCTTGTAGGACTGCCCCTTTTCGCTGGCGAACAGCGCCCGCAGCATGGCGATCATCACGCTGTCCAGGCCCATCGACTTAGCCGCCAGGCAGATAGACTGCGCCATGATTCCCGCGTCGATGTCTTCAAAGCCTTTGACCTTCTTGGTCGTTATGAGAAACAACGCCGGCGCGTCATAAATGGACTTGTTGCCGCGAGAGTCCAGACGCGATATTATGGCCGGGTCACCCATGGCGCGGAGTTCCTCCACAAGCTCTTTGTCCATCTGATTGATAAGTTCCCTGTCGGTAACGGCGATAATGTGCCAGGGCCGCAAGTTCATGGCGCTTGGCGAGTGCAGCGCGGCGTTTACAAGGGTCTCGACCTGCTCCTTGGGGAGCGCGTCGCTTTTATAAGCCCTAATAGACCTGCGCGCCTTGATTACGTCCAATACTTGATTCTGCATATACCTCATCCTTTCAAATTTGAAATTTGGCAGTTGATTTATATTAACTGCTTGGTTATAATGGAAATATGATCGATACGCAATCATACATATACTTTGTAAAGTACCTAAGGAGCGTGGCAGAGTGCCAAAAACATACGTAAACGGCTTCGAGAGCATACGGGTTGACGACTCGGCCGAAGGCGTACCCAAGGGTTACGCCGTTCCCAGCGCATCCGACCCGTTTGACTATACGCTCTCCCAAATAGAGGGCAAGTGGAAGCTGAAAATAATATACACGCTTGCCAACAGCGAACTGCTGCGCTACGGTGAACTCAAGCGCGCGCTTGTGCCCATCACCCACAAGATGCTCAGCGCCCAGTTGAAAGAGCTAGAGCGCGACGGCATAGTACTGCGTACCGAATACCCGCAAATTCCCCCAAGGGTTGAATATTCCCTGAGCGCGAAGGGCGACGACATGATCGCGATATTCAAGGAAATGTGGATATGGGGGCACAAGTACAAAAACTAGCGTACGTGCGAGGGATTACATATGCAAGAGCCGCTTACGGAAAAGCAGCAGGCAGTATACGAATACCTGCTTAACGAGACAAGGAAGAAGGGCTACCCGCCCGGCATCAAGGATATCTGCGGCGCGCTGGGACTGCGGTCGACGGCCACGGTTCACAACCACCTTTCGGCTCTCGAGAAGAAAGGCTACATTCGCAAATATCCAACGAAGAACCGCACCTTCGAGATTATCGATAAACCAATCTCCGACCGGCCAAGCCCTGTCCCGCTGAAGCCGCCCGAAACAGGGGGGCTGTTTGTATACCATGTCCCTCACGACAAGCTGCACGGTCTCGGTATTTTAAAGGGCGACGTAGTGCAGTGCCGACGCCGGCTCAGCGCCGACGCCGGTCAGCTTGTAGTGCTGTGGGAAAACGACGCCATCACGCTTAGGCCCTACGATCAGGTAGATTTCCTGCGCGACGAGGTCATTGGCGTGGCGACGGAACTGCGCCGCAAGTTCAGCCGTTAGCGTTGTAATCTTCCGCCAGCATATTCATCGCGGCGCATAACTTGTATATGTACACGAACGGCCCCACAACTATCAAAGCGCCAAGAACATACCACAACCAATAATGTATCGCGCTGAATTCATAGCCAAGCCCTCGTCTCTCAAGCTCGCCCCCGATACGGTTTGATACCCTGTGCATCCATACGAACAGGGCAACGGTAAACGCGGCGGAAACAATATAAGTTATGGGCATAACGCCCGGAAACACAAATAATATTCCCGTAAAAACGGGCAGGAGCATGGGCGGCAATACCAGCACAAGATAGTTTATCGTCGTATTGCCGTCGTACCGACTTGCGATTGTGTTAACGTCGTCTCCCGCGAAGTAGAAGAAAGCTATTGAATAAATGCCCAGGGTGATAAATGACAGCAGAATGTACTTCAAGAGGCCGCGGTTTACGGCAAGCTGCCGGCCTGGCCTCCGACTATAGTCCGAAGATTGCATTGAACCTCCTCAGGGTGTGTTTTCAAACCCGCTTTGGGTGAAATTTTGAGGCAATTTTTCGCTGGACTAGGAAGCGCCGACGACGCATATAGCAATTTGGTTTTGCGTAGCCTCAAA
>WRAW01000049.1 GCA_009780015.1 Defluviitaleaceae bacterium
CGTGTCGACATGAGTTTTTCTGGAATGATTATCAGGCGGTTTTTCGCCAATCGAGGAAGTGGTGACGCCGCGTACCCGCAGAGGTACGCAAGGAGCCAGTGACGAAGAGTGGAGGAAAACCGAACATAATCATTCCGAAAAATCTCATGTCGACACGCCCTAAATCAGCTTGTTATGTATAAGCTGGCAAAATAAAAGAACCGCAAGCGTCTATTTGCCGGGGTCGTCATAAGAACCAGCTTATTTGCAGTATATAATGTATCCGGCCATGACACACTCACGTCCGGCCCGCCGCTACAATAAGTCAAAAGGAGCGGACACTTTGCTGTGTCCGCTCCTTTTTGCTTATACATATTTCTTTTTTACTTAAATTCCTTTGACGCCGCGTTCATAAGAGACGAACGCATAGTAATTTTTTTGATCGGCATTTTGTCTTTAAGAAGCTCGTAAAAGAGCTCGCAAAGATTCTCACAGGTAGAAACTTTTTTGGTAACCACTATTCTGTATTCGGGATATGACCAGGCGAGTTCGTGCTCTATCTTTTTAAGAGGAACGCAATGCTTGGGGTCATTAATGATCCCTTCTTTTTCATATACGGCAAGAACCGCGTCAAGAAGCGGGTCGCCTTCCTGAAACAATGTCGCGTGGTGGAAGTGGTCAACGACTTCCCAGGCTTTTTTAACCCCGTCTTTGCAGGAGTGCGCAAAGCCGGTAACCGGGTCTACGGTGTCTTCAAGTTCAATTGACAAAAGGCCGGAGTGTCCGTGGAGGTGCTTTGCTTCTCTTTCCCAGTTCATAAAACGGTGTGCGTACTGGAAGTCAAGATTTGCGATTGATGTGTACTTGTCTGACATTACAATATCCTCCCCAGGTTTTTTAAATTTGCCTGTAAGCGACAGACGGCGCAGGGTCAAAAGATGTTTCGCCTTAATTATCAATATAACATGAAAGTATAAATATTTCAAGAATATTTTTTTCCAAAAACAATTATTTTTTGAAAATAATATTTTTCCAAAAATAATGAATATTTGCATAGGCAGAAGCTGCCACCGAAGAATTTTTCACATATAAGTTATTTTATGCTTACTTTTATACGGCCTTTGTATAGAAATCCCATCTGAGCAGGAGCGTAGTTGACAAATAGAGATTACATCAGGCTCAGCCCCTCAAAATATTAAAGACCTTGCACAAGCCGCGTAAGCCGCCCCTGAATACTTTCAGCGCAAATACCAACACTATTAACGAACTTGAGGCGCAATACGCTAAATATGTTGTTAAACCTTTCCGCGTATGTTAAAATGAAAAAACGCCTTTTTTAGATGGCAAAATAAGGAAAAGGAAGGTGGCTTCATGGGTAGGTCTATGTTATTCAGGATATGCGTTCAGGCTCGGGCAGTCATCTGGCACGGCTGGCAAACGGGGCTTCTTCCCGATTCATAGCAATTGCGGAGACATACATATTTATAGCATTTTAAGGGATGAATAAAGCATCGAGAAAATAGTGAAGGGGGCGTGACATGACCTCTCTGATAGACTTTATTATACGCCAGCAGGACTTGATACTCTCCCGGCTGGCGGAACACTCCGCGATGGTGCTCACGGCTCTGTCGATTTCGATTGTCGTAGGCGTAACCATCGGCTACCTGATAACCTACAACAAGCACGTTGCAAAAGTCGTAATCTACATGTGCGGAATGATAATGACGATACCGAGCCTGGCGCTCTTCGTGTTCTTCATACCGATCTTCGGCCTTGGCCCAAGACCGGCAATCGCGGGGCTGGTGCTGTATACGCTTCTTCCGATAGTGCGCAACGTTTACGTCGGCATTACCAACATAGACCCGGCCATAATAATGGCGGCGCGCGGAATGGGCATGACCGAACTGGCGATTACGTTCAAAATCAAGATTCCGCTGGCTCTTCCGGTGGCGTTCGCCGGAATACGCACGGCGGTGGTCATGGGCATCGGTCTTGGCGCGATAGCGGCGTTTATAGCCGCCGGAGGTCTGGGCGTGTTCATATTCCAGGGCATAAACCGCGGCAACACAAACATGATATTGGTCGGAGCCCTATTCACAACCATCCTGGCCGTAATAGTCGACCGCGTAATGCAGTTCATTCAGCGGCAGACCGAAAAGATGGTCAGATAGGAAGGAGTGAACCAGCGTGATACGTCTTGAAAACGTTTCAAAAATATATCCCGGGCAAGGCGAACCCGTAATAGAGAATCTGAATCTTGAGATACAAAGCGGCGAAATATGCGTGCTCGTTGGCGAGTCCGGCTGCGGCAAGACGACCACCATGCGCATGATAAACAAGATAATCCCGCACACGGGCGGCACTATCTATGTGGACGGCAAGGACATCAGCACCATCGACGCCACCGAACTGCGGCTGAACATCGGCTATGTAATACAGGAAATCGGCCTCTTTCCGCATTACACAATAGAGAAGAACATAGCCACCGTGCCTATCGAGAAAAAGTGGGACAAACAGCGCATAGCTGGCCGCGTCAAAGAGTTGATGGAGCTGATGGAGCTTGACTACGACGCCTACGCCAAGAAGAAGCCGCGCCACCTGAGCGGCGGACAGCGCCAGAGGGTGGGCGTAGCCCGCGCCCTTGCCGCCGACCCGCCCATCATGCTGATGGACGAGCCTTTCGGCGCGCTGGACCCCATTACCCGGATGAACCTCCAGAACGAATTCATCCGAATTCAGGCGCGCATCAAGAAAACAATAGTATTCGTAACCCACGATATCGACGAAGCCGTCAAAATGGGCGACAAAATAGCGGTGATGCACCAGGGGAAGCTTGTCCAGTTCGGTTCTCCGCAAGACATCCTGACGCGCCCCACCGACGAATTCGTCGAAAACCTTGTCGGCCACAACCGCATACTCAAGCGCTTCTCGCTTATCGAGTGCCGCGCCATAAACCCTTCGGCGGCGGTATACAAGCTTGACAGCGAACGCGCCGAAATAATCAGGCGCATCGAAAATTTCGAGCGCACCAGCTCCTTCCCGGTAATAGGCATCATCGACGACGATTACCGTCCCATCGGCTATATCCCCATGTTCAAGTATGAAGCCGGCGACGAAACCCCAATCGAAGACCGCATCAAGAAGATAAAGCCCATCCAGACCATCGAAGACAGTGCGACCCTTTTCGACGCCCTGGGACGGTTGTTCAGCTCGAGCGAACGCTGCGTCTTCCGCATGGAGCCGGGCGGGCGCTGCACCGGAATCATAACGATGGGAGACCTGTTCGAGGCGGTGAGAGTAAATGGCTAACACCTTCAGATGGTATGACTTTATCCTGCCCGTCGTGGCGGTTATACTGGCCGTCGGTTACGCGCTCTACGTGCTCAACAACCCCACCGACGCCATGGTGGCCGGTTTCGTAACCCCCGACCGGATAATATCCAGCCTGATTACCCACCTCTACCTGGTCGGCGTATCAATGGCCCTGGCAATTTTAGCGGCGTTCCCGCTGGGCATCTTACTTACGCGGGCGGGGTTTCGCAAGTTCGCCCCTCTTGTCGTAGGCACGGTCAACATAGGGCAGACAGTTCCAAGCTTTGCCGTCATAGCCCTCTTTGTGGGAATACTCGGCATAGGCGAACGCACAGCCATCTTCGCGCTGTGGGTTTACTCACTGCTGCCCATTCTCAACAACACAATCGCCGGAGTCTCCGGCGTAGACCGCTCCATAATCGACGCGTCTCGCGGCATGGGCATGACTCGCCTCAATACTCTCCGCAAAATCGAAATTCCGCTTGCCATGCCCGTCATAATGGCAGGCATCCGCACAGCGGTGGTAATAAACGCGGGCACGGCCGTAATCGCCGCCTATGTGGGCGCCGGCGGCCTTGGCGAAATAATCGTCACCGGCCTGACTCTGGCGCGCTTCCAAGTCCTGATGCTGGGCGCTCTTTATGCCGCTCTGGTCGCGCTGATGCTCGACTACATGCTGGGTATGGTGGAACGGCTCCTGCCGAAATAAAATATTAAGGAAGGTGTACCTCATGAAGAAAATTATCGCGATACTTGCGACACTTGTTATATTCCTGACGGCCTGCGCCGGCGGCGGAGCCGCAAGTTCCTACGCCATCGCGGTAGGAAGCAAGGACTTTACCGAGCAGCTCATCCTTGGCCAAATCACTCTGCAAGTGCTGGCTGCTCACGGCATTGAGGTCATAGACAGGACAAACATAACCGGAACCGAAAACGTCCGCGCGGCCCTTGACAACGGAGATATAGACATTTACTGGGAATACACGGGAACCGCCTGGATGATGCTGATGGGTCAGGAGCTTATCCACGGCGAAACCCCCGAGGAACTCTTCGAGCGAGTAAGGGCGAACGACGCCGAAAACGGCATAATATGGCTGGACTTCGCGCCGTTTAACAATACCTACGCGCTGGCGGTAACTCAGGAGACATCGCAAGCCTTCAACATGAGAACGCTGAGCGACCTAGCCGCGATCCCCGGCCTGACGCTGGCTACCGAGCACGAATTTATGCCGCGCCCGGACGGTTTCATCGGCATGGTGGAAGCATACGAGGGGATGGAATTCGGCGAGATCATGACAATGTTTATGGGCATAGTGTACGACACCCTGATGGACGGCCAGGCCGACGTGGGCGTGGTACACGGAACCGACGGCCGCATACTATACCATAACTTGGTTGTTTTAGAAGACGATCTTAACTTCTTCCCAATCTACACCCCAGCTCCGAACATCCGCGCCGATTCACTCGAGCGCTTCCCGGAAATCGCCGACATACTGCGCCCAATATCCGCGGCGCTTAACATGGACGTAATGCAGGGACTCAACCTCCTTGTGGACAGTGGTCAAATGGAGCCTGACGAGGCCGCCGCCCAGTGGTTACGGGAAAACGACTTTATCTAATAATTATCAGTTGAAGGAAATTATTGAACTCGCCCCACTTTTCTGCTATGATAAAGTTAAGCAAGCTCTATCATAGCAAAGTGGGGTGATTTATTTTGTGGAAGGATAGCTACCTAGTAGGCATCGAGACTATCGACAATCAACATAGAGAACTTTTTCGAGCGGTTCAAATCATTATGGATGTGCTGAAGTACCCGCCCAAACCGAACTTCAAAGAGCATTGCTTTGAGCATCTTATGTTTCTGAAAAGCTATGCCGAAAAGCACTTTAACGATGAGGAAAGCTACCTGCGCTCAATAAACTATCCCGACTTCGACAGCCACAAAAAGCTTCATACAAAACTGGCGGTCGACGTCCTAAGGTTTGAAAAAGAGCTGATGGCATCCGATTTTTCGCCGCTTGATCTAAAGAAATTTATGGGCTTTGTGGTGACATGGCTAACGTATCACGTAGCCGGTGAAGATAGAAAATTCTCAAAGGCCGATGAGCCTATAGTCCCGGTGAAGACCGAACAGTCCAAGGTTATTGGTGTGGATGAATTCATCAAACATTTTGCGATGGCTACGATTCAAGTTCTCAAGACCGTTACGGGCTTGATGTACCAGGATATTAGCATCGACATCAGGGGAGACAAGTTCGTAAACCCCGAAATCTGTTTTCGGGCCTGCATGAACAGCAAGTTCAACAAGTGTATAGGCATAAAATATTCAGGCGAAATTGCCGCCGGCGTGTTTAAGTCAATAACAGGTACGGACGCGTGCGAGATCAACGAAATAATAATTTCATCCCTTTCCGAACTGTCGAGCATTATCAGCTCAAGATTTGCCGGTGTGGTTTCTTCCTATGGAATACCATGCGACGTCGAATCGCCGCTCCAAGTTCCGGCCGACGACATACCGGCTTCCATAGACAGATTTATAGCGGAAACCCGAATTGGCAGCCTAGAGATAATTCTTTTCGACAATTATAAAAATAAGGGTTAGGGGAGCTGCTGTTAAAAGCTCGTCCTTACCCCTAGGGCGCGTTTGAAAACCCCATTTGTGCGTAATTTTGGTCAATTTTCCGCTGGGCGTTGTCAGCGCCTCCTCTTGCGCTGGCGCTCCAGATGCTAAACGTGTGCCACTGGCACACAGCATCCTAGCAGAATCATGCCATTATGCGTCGTCGGCGCTTCCTAGCCCAGCGAAAAATTGCCTCAAAATTTCACCCAAAGCGGGTTTTCAAACACGCCCTAAGAGCCTGTTTAATATCTTTTGACCATTGTCTTGGCGGCTGATTTTCCGCCCTTCGTCGTCACTTCCTTCTAGCGTACCTTCCAGGTACGCGTCGTCGTCAGCTTCTAGAATGGCGAAAAATCAGGCTCGCCAATCCAACGGCAAAAAGATATTAAACAGGCTCTAACCCTTATCTGAATTTTTCCCTAAACTCTTGCTGCGCCTCGCGCTGCTGGTCTTTCTTTGCGATTGCCTCGCGCTTGTCGTAAAGCTTCTTTCCCTTGGCAATGGCGATATCGATCTTAACAAGGCTGCGCTCAAGATATATACGCGTCGGCACGATTGTGAAGCCTTCGCGCGTGGCCGCCCCATGCAGCTTGTTTATCTGGTATCTGTGCAGCAGCAGGCGTCTTTTGCGAAGCGGATCCCTGTTAAATATGTTGCCCTTTTCATATGGACTGATGTGCATATTTTCCACAAAGGCTTCGCCGCCTTCCACTCTCACAAAGCTGTCGCGAAGGTTGCACTTGCCTTCCCTAAGCGCTTTGACCTCCGTGCCGACAAGTTCTATCCCTGCTTGGAAAGTCTCTTCAATGAAATATTCGTGGTATGCCTTTTTATTTGTCGCGATCAGCTTCACGCCGGATTTATCTTTTGCCATCAAATCACCTCAATCATATAGTAATATGACCTCGAAACAGTAACAAAGGAGTGGTGCGGAAAATCGGGAGATTTCCCGCTGTTTACCCCGACGCGTGTTACTGATTGAGAGGCATATTACTATAGACAGTATATCACGCCCACGCACAGCGCGCAATATCATGTTTTCCAGATTTTTCTCCATCCCGGATTTTTTGTGCCAGCGCCAGCGCCGCCTTATGCATATTGTAGCAGCTTCGCGTAGAGTAGAACATTCTGTCCGCAATCTCGTCCCAGCTCAGCATGTCGATATACTTGAGTTCGAGCAGCATCCGCAGCTTTCTGTCGGGGATCCGGTCAAACAGCATCTGGTAGTCATACTTTAGCCTGAGCGCCAGTGTCACCTTCCGCACGTAAAGCTCCTCCAAAAGCTCTATCTCCGCCAACATGGCCGAGATACGATCCTCCGGCCTTCTCGAAGCGATCTCCCTCACGCAAAAGGCCATAATCCCGTCCTTCATCTCCCTCAGTGCGGCCAGCCGCTCCTTCAAACACTCAATTTCCCCGCAAAGCATACAGCACTGCAACAGATATTCTCTAATGTCCATAGCTCACGTCCTCCGCAGTTAATTTTCATGTAATATAATATAATAATGAAAATAATTTTCATATTATCCTAACAAATTCGGAAGAGCTTGTCAATGAATTTACGAAAAAAAACAGAACAAACCGGTTCTGTCAAACACTTCTTGAATTAAAATTTTATACAGTTAACAAATTGTTTCATGCTGTTTTTTTGTCTAATTTAATTAGCAATGTCAAGATTTTGCTTGACTTTACCATATATCAATGTTAAAATATTCAATAAACAGCGACTAATTTGAAATAAACCGATGTTGTTTCGCTGTAATGCGCTACATACATGGAAGGAGACAATATTATTATGGAGAAAACGACGATAGTCCTGGGGGTTATCGGTGCGGATGTCCATGCGGTCGGCAACAAAATAATCGACTTCGCTTTCACAAACGCCGGCTATAACATAATCAACCTCGGCGTAATGGTAAGTCAGGAAGAATTCATCGAAGCCGCGCTGGAGTCCGACGCAAGAGCCATCCTGGTATCTTCGCTGTATGGTCATGGCGAGATCGACTGCCGCGGCCTTCGCGCCAAGTGTGACGAAGCCGGCCTGAGAAATGTCCGCATATATGTAGGCGGCAACCTGGTTATCGGCAAGGCCGACCCTGAAATGGTCATATCTACTTTCAAAAACATGGGCTTTGACCGGGTATACCCCTCCAGCGTGCCAATCGAAACAGCGATACGCGAAATCTCCGAAGACCTGGGTCACAGCGTCATAACAAGCAACTAACGGACTAGGCGCAAACCCGCGCCCAAACAACAGGAGGCCGCCTTGAAATATATTCTGTGCGCCGACTTCGGCAGCACATACAGCAAACTAACGGCAATAGACGTATCCGCCCGAAAAATAATCGGAACCAGCAAGGCCTATACAACCATTGAAACGCACATCCTGGAGGGTTTCAACAAGGCGCTGGCCGACCTTGAATCTCAGATTGGAAAGATCGGCTTCGATAAGCGGCTGGCGGCCTCGAGCGCGGCCGGAGGGCTAAAGATGATCGCCATCGGCCTTGTTCCCAGCCTTACCGCGAACGCCGCGAAAATGGCGGCAAGCTCCGCGGGCGCGAAGCTGATCGCCACATATTCCTACGAGCTCTCAAGCGCCGAATCGGAAGCAATAGAAGCCGCAAAGCCGGATATCATCCTGTTAAGCGGCGGCATAGACGGCGGCAACAAGGAGGTAATACTCCACAATGCCGAGGTGATCTCGCGGCTTTCGCATGATGTTCCCGTGATAATTGCGGGCAACAAAAGCGTCGCGGAACAAGCTAGCCGGATTATCGCGGACGGTGCGGGCCGCAAACCGGCGCAACTGGTTGAAAACGTAATGCCGCGCTTCGGCGAACTGAACATCATGCCAGCAAAGACGGCGATACGCGACCTCTTTATCAGCCGTATAATAAGCGCCAAGGGCCTTGACGACGCGCAGGCGATTATGGCCGCCGAAATTATACCGACGCCTCTGGCGGTCTTTGAAGCCTGTGAGCTTCTCTCGGTTCGCGGTTCTCTGACGGCGGTAGACGTGGGAGGCGCGACAACCGACGTATACTCAATGACCGACGGAGCCCCAACACGCCCGAACGCCATCGAAAAGGGTCTCAAGGAACCGTTCGCAAAGCGAAGCGTAGAAGGTGATCTCGGAGTCCGTTACAGCATACCAAGCCTGGTCTCGGAGGCCACTCTCGAGGCTATCGTCCAATATTGCGGTATCCCTGAGGCCGACGTCTCATCCTGGCTGGACACCGTAAGCCGCGATACATCCATCGTGGCCGAACGCGGTTCGGTCGGAGCGGCAATCGACGACGAGCTGGCGGCGTCCTGCGTAGGAATATCCATGTCGCGACATGCCGGGCGCCTTGAATCCGTCTACACCCCCATGGGCGAAATGCTGATCCAAACCGGCAAGGACTTGGGCGACGTCTCGCTGTTGATCGGCACGGGCGGCTCCATCATCAACAGTCCCAACGCCGAGGCCATCCTGACGCGCGCTCTGGCGTCAACAGCCGATCCGTACTCACTAAAACCCCGCGCTCCGCGCATAGTCATAGACACAAGCAACATACTTACGGCAATGGGACTGCTGTCCAGAGTTGACAAGGATGCGGCTCTGGCCATCATGTCGCAGCAATTCGGCCTTTGAAAACCTGTCAGACAGGTTCTAACCAATCCACCAACTTACGGAGGCAATCATGCACATAGACCTCAAGAACCAGCGCCTGCCCGACGACGTCTTCCACAAAACCCGCGAGGACGTTCTGACTCACTGGCCCACCGGCAGCGGGGTAAACTTCGATGAAGCCGTGGCCTACCAGCAGGCAATATCCGGCGACAAGCGCTTTAGCAACAAGTTGGCCTTCGCCAAGGAAAACTATCTTACCCTGACCCAGCCAAGAGGCGGCGTAGCTGTGGTAGACGAGCACATAAAGCTTCTGCAGTACCTGGAGGATGAAGGCGAAGCCGACCTTCTCCCCACCACTATCGACAGCTACACCCGCCACAACCGCTACAAGGAAGCTCAGCTTGGCCTCGAGGAGTCTCTCCAGTCAAAGCGTTCCATGCTGAACGGCTTCCCCGCGGTCAATTACGGCGTCGAAATGTGCCGCCGCGTCACATCGGAAACCCGCTCCCCCGTACAAGTACGCCACGGTACGCCCGACGCGCGCCTTCTGGCCGAAATAACCATCGCGGGCGGCTTTACCTCCTTTGAGGGCGGCGGGATATCCTACAACATACCATACGCCAAGAACCACACCCTGGAAAAGACAATCTCCGACTGGCAGTACGTCGACAGGCTGATCGGTTTGTACGAAGAAGCCGGAATCCGCATCAACCGCGAACCGTTCGGCCCCCTAACCGGAACCCTGGTTCCGCCGTGCATATCCAACGCCGTAGGCGTCATTGAGAGCATCCTGGCCGCGGCTCAGGGCTGCAAGGACATAACCGTAGGCTACGGTCAGTGCGGCAACCTTGTCCAAGACGTAGCAGCCGTCAAGAGTCTGGAGAAATCAACTAATTACTATCTGAAGAAGTACGGTTACAACGACTGCTTGGTAACCACCGTGTTCCACCAGTGGATGGGCGGATTCCCGGCGGACGAGTCCAAGGCCTTCGGCGTAATATCCATGGGCGCGGCGGCGGCGTCTCTTGCCGGCGCGACAAAGGTTATAGTCAAGTCCCCGCACGAAGCCAGCGGAATCCCGACAATGCAGGCCAATGCCGCCGGCCTCAAGGCCACGCGCCAAGTCGTGTCGATGCTTAGCGGTCAGCACCTCCTGTCCACCAGCAAGACCAACCGTGAATACGACATAATCATGGAAGAAATCGAGTGCATAATGAACGCCGTGGACGAACTCGGCGGCGGCGACATAGCCCTGGGGGCAGTCCGCGCGTTTGAAGCCGGGGTCATCGACGTACCCTTCGCGCCCAGCAAGTACAACGCCGGAAAGCTCCTCCCCGCGCGCGACATGGACGGAGCCGTGCGCCTGCTCTCCACAGGAAACGTCCCGCTTCGCCACTCCCTGCGCGACTTCCACCGCGACAAGCTCGAGGAACGCGCCCGCAGCGAAAACCGCGACGTCAGCTTCAACATGGTAATCGACGACATATACGCCATAGGCAACGGCTACCTGGTGGCAAGGAGATAATCTCCAGGTCCTACCCAAAATTAGGAGGCAACCATGAATATCACTCATATAACCTGCTCACCGGGAAGAACCGGCTTCTTCTTCGACGACCAGGCCGCAATCAAGCGCGGCGCTAAAACCGACGGCAACACCTATATAGGCGACCCGGTAACGCCCGGCTTTACGAAGATACGCATGGCGGGCGAGTCTATTTCCGTCATGATCCGGCTGGAAGACGGCCAAGTGGCCTACGGCGACTGCGCGGCCGTACAGTACTCCGGCGCTGGGGGCCGAGACCCGGTCTTCCTGGCCACCGACTTCATCCCGATTATTGAGCGCGAGATCATGCCGCTGCTCGTCGGCAAGCCCATCACCTCATTCCGCGAAATGGCGGCTCTGGTAGATAAGCACATTGACTCGAAAACCGGCAAGCCTCTGCATACAGCCATCCGCTTCGGCGTAACCCAGGCGCTCTTGGACGCCGTGGCAAGATCGCGCAACAAGCTGATGGCGCAGGTAGTAGCCGACGAATATGGTCAAACCCTATCGACCCAGATTATTCCGATTTTCACACAGTCAGGCGACGACCGCTACGGAAACACCGACAAGATGATAATAAAGGGAGCCGACGCTCTTTCTCACGGCCTTTTCAATACCCTTGACAAGCTGGGCCGGCAAGGCGAAAAACTGATCGAATATCTGCACTGGATCGTCAAGCGCATCGATGAATTGGCCCCCTGCGACGGCTACGCGCCCACGCTCCACATGGACGTATACGGCACAATCGGGATGGCCTTCGACAACGACATCCCGCGCATAGCCGACTACTTTGCGCAGCTTGAAGCCGCCGCCAAACCTCTTGCCCTGCGCATCGAGGGCCCCATTGACATGGGCGAACGCGAAGCGCAGATCCAAGCCTTGGCCGAGCTGACGAGTCAGCTTGACGCTCGTGAAATAAAGGTAGAGGTAGTGGCCGACGAGTGGTGCAACACCTTCGAGGATGTGCGCGAATTTGCCGAACGCAAGGCCGGTCATCAAATCCAGATCAAAGTCCCTGACCTTGGCGGCATCAACAACACCATCGAAGCCGTCATAACCTGCAAAAAATTGGGCGCGGGGGCCTACGTCGGCGGAACTTGCAACGAAACCGACCGTTCCGCCCAAGTCACAATGCACGTAGCCATGGCCACATCGCCCGTGCAAGTCCTTGCGAAGCCGGGCATGGGCGTCGACGAAGCCTTCATGATCTGTTACAATGAAATGCAGCGTATCCTCGCAATCAGCAAGCTGACATAGATGTATGATCCGGCGCCGCCACCCCCCAACCGTGGCGGCGTTATAGTCAAGCAACCCGAAAACCATCCAAAAGAACTTGTCTTTTTTCCGCAATGCGTCGTCAGCTCCTTCTAGCGTGCCTTTGGGCACGCGTCGTCGTCGCTTCCTAGCCTTGCGAAAAAAATCCTGCGCTCTATCGGACGGTTTTCGGGTTGCTTGACTATACTTTTATGCTTGCATATTTCAACCATTATGGTATGATAATACTTACCACTACTTTACAAGGGGTTGTTTAATCAATGTCAACAATACACGTGTCACAGATTACGCAAACCGTCTCACAGCTTTGCATAGACGCGAACTACTACTTAAACGGCGATATTAAGTCGTGCTTTATAAAATCCCTTGAAAGCGAAAGCCACGATATGGCCCGCCGGATAACGGAAATCCTGGTCGAAAACGCCGACATAGCGGCAAGCACGGACGTTCCAATCTGCCAGGACACGGGCATGGCCGTCATATTCGTCGAAATCGGCCAGGATGTAAAAATCGAAGGCGGGAATTTAACCGAAGCGATCAACGCCGGAGTAGCGGACGGCTACACCCGCGGCTATCTCCGCAAGTCGGTCGTCTCCGACCCGATTGAGCGCGCCAACACCAACGACAACACGCCCGCCGTAATCCACTACGACATCGTTCCGGGCGGCGAATTAACGATCACGGTTGCGCCAAAAGGTTTCGGCTCCGAGAACATGAGCGCCTTAAAAATGCTGACGCCCTCAGCCGGACTTGCCGGTGTAGAAGAATCCGTAATAAATACCGTATCCGGCGGCGGCAGCAATCCCTGCCCGCCGATAATAGTCGGGGTAGGCGTAGGCGGAACCATGGAAAAAGCGGCGATATTGGCAAAACGCGCCCTCCTTCGCGATCTGGGCACGCCGAACCCCGACCCCGTCTGGGCATCGCGAGAAGAGAGTTTGCTGCAGCGCATAAACGAGCTAAACATAGGCCCGGCCGGTCTGGGAGGAAGCCTGACCGCAATGGGAGTTCATATCGAAACTTATCCGACCCACATCGCTGGTCTGCCCGTAGCGGTCAATATAGGCTGTCACGTAACCCGCCACGCTTCCGCTGTTCTGGGCGGAGAGGCGTACGCGTACACCCCCGCGGGACACACCGCGAATATCGCGGGTTTCACGGTTTCAATCCCCGCAATCACCGGCAAGAAGCTTCGCCTGCCCCTAAGCCAATCCGACATAGCTGAGCTTCGAGCCGGAGATATGGTGCTCCTTAGCGGATCCATCTACACCGCCCGCGACGCGGCTCACAAGCGTATAGTCGAGATGCTCGAGCGCGGCGAACAGCCTCCCTTCGACTTCGACGGCCAGGCCGTGTACTACGCCGGACCCGCTCCAGCCAAGCCGGGTCAGGTTATAGGCTCCGTGGGCCCTACGACCAGCGGCCGTATGGATAAATATTCGCCCACTCTAATCGCGCGCGGCCTAAAGCTTATGATAGGCAAGGGCAAACGTTCGCCCGAAGTCCGCGAGAGTATCGTAACGCACGGCGGCGCCTACTTCGTAGCCATCGGCGGAGCCGCCGCATACATGGCGCGCTGCGTCAAATCATCCGAACCCGTAGCCTTCGACGACCTGGGCACTGAAGCCATCCGTCGCCTGACGGTAGAAGACTTCCCGGCTATAGTGGCAATCGACGCAAACGGAAATACAATAGAATAACCTAAGAGTCTGTTTAGTGTCTTTTCATCATTGTCTTGGCGTCCAGACTCCACCCCACGAAGCCAAAATCGGGTTTCGCGGGGACCCGGGCATCGCCGCTTCTAGCCGGCATTTCGGTTGTTGATCGTTGGTTCTAAGTTCGGCGTAGTCGAACCGGCCGCGTTAGCGGCTGAAAATGCTAAGCATTTTTCAAGTTATCCCACAATTCTCCGACGAGCCCGCAGGGCGCGGAGTGCGGTGATTTTCCATAAATTGTGAGGATACTATCTCTAAAGTCAGGTGATATCTTTTGAAAAATATAAACAAATCCATCCTTGTGACTTTTGCTGTTATGCTAACTTTGCAAATCACACAAACCGCTCAAGCGGTACAACTCGTGCAGGAACCGCAAGCCCGGCCAGGCCTGACCCTTGTCGCCCACGCCGGAGGTAGCGTAGAGGGTTACGCCGGCTCCAACTCTCTTGAAGCGCTGCGAAACAGCGCCGCCCTCGGCTTCCGCTACATAGAGCTAGATATGCTGCCGACCACCGACGGACACATCGTTATGACTCACGATTGGGGTCACATTTTCAACCGTGTACCAAAGGCCGGAACACAAGCCCTGTCGTACGAAGAATTTATGAACCGCCGCGTATTCAACATCTTCACGCCACTTGATCTGTCCGGCCTCATCCAATTTCTGGACGAACACGAGCATGTGCGCATTATCACCGATACAAAAACTTCCAACTATGCGGCTTTGCGCGCCATAGCCTCCTACTACCCATACCACAAGCACCGTTTCATCCCCCAAGCCTACGCCTTTGCCGACATCGAATATATACGCGGTCTTGGCTTCGAGGATGTAATACTAACAGCCTACATGATGCCCTACCACCAGAAGATGCGCCCGGCCGAAATCGCCGCCCATTCCATCGAGCAAGGCGTATGGGGCGTAACCATTCCCGATGAACTCGTTACCCCCGAATACGCAGCCCAGTTAAACCTGGACCGTCTGCGCGTCTTCGTACACACAATCGACTCGCCCGAGCGCGCCGCCGAGCTTCTTGACATGGGCTTCGCGGGAATATATACGGGCTTTTTGACATACGACCAGGCATCCGGTGAACTCGTTTCCAGCTTTGCCGGTTTAGACGCGCGCATGAGCGAAATCCGCTCACGCATATCCGCCCTCAACCGCAATCCGCAGCACCGCGCCATAATCGCGTCGTCAATCTTTTATAGGCTTGACCACCCGGTCTACGTCCACAACGGCCAGATCACAGCGGTCAAGTCAAACTCCGTCGCCGCCCCGTTCGCAAGCCACCTGACCGGCGAACTCTACCTGCCGGTTCACCATTTCTACAGATATACCGCAGGCCACAATTGGGATAGACCAACCATGACCCTAAATCTGACAATATCCGGCACAACAACCCAAATACGCCCCGGCGACGGCCACGAGCTCGTCCTCTACCGCGACATGATATATCTTCCGGCCTCTACGATAACGTCGCTGTTCCCATTCGAGCTTGTGCGCGACGGCAGCTACGCGGCTCTAGTCCCAAACCGCCTGGCCTCGCAGCATCCCGACATCCTGCGGATAGCCGCCGAAATATTCCGGCAGGGCCAATAAATATCATTGAAACACTCTATTTGAATTGTTAAAAATTTCATCTCAAACGTTGTTTAAATTTCCGATATTGACATATTATAAATTATTTGTTAAAATGCAATTCAACAATACAGTGTTTCTCGACTTTGTGTGGTTGCACATAACTTTTTTTGTTTGTCCAATCACAAAACAAGGGCATAGTAGCATAATGTATTATAACAGAGCTGGTGGGCATGATATGAACACTCGCTATTAGCCGACAAGGGCTTAACCGTAGCGAGCGTTCAGTATTTTATTTATGGAGGAATTTGGCATGAGTATTGAAGGAAATTCACATGCTTTAGCTGAAGAGTCGGGCAAGCTCACAGAATTTGAAAACCGGGTCGGAGCTGATGATATCAAACTAAAGAATTTACACGCGTCCAGTGAGGTTCTTACCGCACGCGGGTCTCGCAATTATAAAGCTAATTTTGTTTACGACGAAAACTTGCCGTTGCGTTACGACGAAAAGACAGGCACATATAACGCTTATACCGTTAAAAGCAATTTACCTCTTGAAAAATTAACCGCACCCGGCCGCAGGAGTCGAACAAATGACAAAAGGAATTGTGCTACGACTGTTTAAGAAAAATGTGCCGGACTTTATAGAGGACGGAAATCATAGTTACAGAATCTTTTCGTTCATGCACTTCGATTGGATTAATCCCTACCATGTTGAAAAATTTTCAGATTATGGGGACTTGATTTCAGGCAGGTATAATGCTGACATTAGGAAAAGCTTCAACTATGACAGCAGGAAACTCTACCTTATTGACAGAGACTCTTCAAATTATACACAAGGAATCCCTGATATATTGAGCGCACCTAAAGGTGGAACTTATAACGATTGCCCGGTGATGCTTGTCTGTTTGCTGGAATTTAAACAGGATGACGGTGTAAATAGACACACCCTCATCAGCTCAGGGGTAAAAGAATTAAGCCGACAACTTGATTGTTGCACGGACATATATTTCAAGTACAAGTTCTTCGATTGCTTGGGATTAGCTGATGTTATGCTGGTTATTAGAGCTAAAAGTATCGGTTGCACGTATAAGGTCTTGGAGAATATCTATGATGGGGATTCGCCAGGGCCTAGATTTTTGTATTCAATTCCGACATTGTTGTGGAAGCTGAGAGAAGAATGGTATACTTCCGGAGATACGCCGGAAGTATCTATACGTGTTGCACTCAACGACATAAGTTATCGGTCGTATAATCAAGTTATGGCCAAAGTCGGAGAGTTTCTTGAACTGGATGAACCGGCTTGGCAAATTTTCAAAGCTCAGTGGGTTTTTGGTCAATATGATGTGGTGTTTACCGGTGTTATCAAGGATGATGCGCAGAGCAGAAGAAAATTCATAGACTTTCTGAATATCCGAACACCCGGCGATAATATCTTATCGACACACACCAGTTTTCTAATGCCTCCTAATCCCAGCCCTAATCCCAACCGCAATACTGCACCATCTGAAGACGACACTGCGATTCAGCTTAATGAAACAGCTCGTAAAGCGGCTAAAGAAATTGAAAATTATATTGGAGAATTAGGGGCCAGCTTTTTTGGATATCTTTCCTGTACTGAGAAACCTGCATTGACTCGAATTTTTACTCGTCTAGGTTATATTGCCACATCAGTATATTATTTCAAAGACTATGCCTCCGATACATCAGATTTTGCTAAAATGCTGAATCTTTTGGCTTATGATATTTGCTATCATAGGCAAACTGAAAGCAATCTGAGCAGAACTAGGTCTAACCGAAGCAAGGATTATGAAGCTTTATCAAATATGGACGTACGTGAAGTTAACTTTACAGAGTTTCTAGACCATGTTTATACATATATCGAAAATAGGATTATGTCTGCGCATAGAGACTTTGATTCCCGTGATAGGTTAGACTTATCATATGCGGAAGGTGCGCATCTTCTAAAGGCATATTCAAAATTCTTTGCTACCATTAAAGGAATACTTGAAGCTACAAGTAATCTCTTTACAGGGAAGGATCAATTTGAGAATCATTTCTTCGTAATGGTAGATAATGTGAATATGGCTAAGCTCAGTCTTTTAAATATCAGAGATCGTTTTAACGAGAGTGTGAAACATAGATATGGTTTCTTTCATGTACCGTTAGGTATTGCGTATAACGTTCCTCATGTTATGGCTTTGGCGCTTCACGAGCAGGGGCATTTGGTTTCGCCGGAAGCGGACGAGTTGAATAAGCGATTTTTGACGGACGTGGTTCACACCAGCTTAAATAACATGTTAATTGAAGGCATCAGGCAAATATTGTCGGAATTGTCCGAGTATTCAATTGAAAATATTAATCAGGACGTGTCTGATGTTGTGAAACGTTTTTACTACAAAGCTTTTGGAGTTTTAACCAACGGCATTGATCCCATTAACGAAGAAATTTTCAGGAGTGTTGCTGTTGGCGAAAATGTGCGGCGTGATGCTGAGCTTTCTGAAATAGTTAAGGCAATCTGCTTTTGGTTGGACTATAGCTTTTCAGGTTTCGTTTATGATTCAATATTTGACATTTGCGAGGATACTGTTGATATCGGAGAAAGTGAACTCTCCCCACAAGTTGGCAAGTTATGCATAAGGATAAAAGGCTCTATATATTCAATGGCGGAAGATGTGTGGAAAGAAGCGTTCGCTGATGTTTTCATGGTAGAGGCGCTTGGGTTTAAGGCCAAGTCTGACTATAAGGCATATCTTGATATAATGAAAGCATACTTCAAAAATATTGCAACGGACGGAAGCCACCAGTACAAAGTAGTGAGATATTGCGCGGTATGTATGTACATATGTCCTGAAAGATTTAATGAACCCGGTGATATAGAAGAGGTTCTAAGACACATAGATGATGTTTTTCCTGGTTCTGAACATTTGATGAGAGAAAATTACAAAGAAGTTGATCGCTCGGTTGTGTTCAGTCATGCAAAAAGATTGTCAGATACGCTTAAAAAACTGCTGATGGATAGATATGAAGATGCGTTTAAACGAGAGGAGATACTTCAGAAGCTGACACCGATTCGAGAAATATATCAGTCATTTCAGCCTGAATCCGGCGATTCAAAATTTGAGGCCGCAGTTTCCTTTATGGATCAATACGGATAACAATGCAAAATGAAAATTTCTCTTTCGCTTCCAGAACAAACATTAATTATTCCTCCGGCTTGTGGTATAATAAACATGAGTTGTATTAGCAGTCTTGCGTATGACTCCAAATAAAATTCATCCATTTACAATAAGAGCCTAACCAACAATAAGCGGCTTCGCACTTTTTTGGTTTTTTGCCGCACTGCGTCGTTACTTCCTTCTTGCGAACCACAAGGGTTCGCGGCGTCAGTTCCTTAGCACTGCGACAAAAATCTCAAAAAATTGCTTCGCCGTTATTGACGGATAGGCTCTAAGCCACAACAAGAGGAGGGGGAAGCATGAGATCAAGGACACTCGACTGGATCGCGCTGACTCTGATAGTGATAGGCGCAATCAATCTGGGTCTGATCGGATTTTTCCAGTTTGATCTTATCGCCATGGTTTTCGGGGGGACGGGCGGCTGGTTCACGCGTCTTGTGTACGCGCTGATCGGCCTTGCGGGTCTTTACAGCCTGTCGCTGTACGCGAGGCTCGACAACGACGGCGTCGTCCACGACGAAGTATCATAGCTGTTTTGCAGTATCAACGCACACCGCCCCCAGGCCGGTGTGCGTTTTGTCTTAGAACCAGCGGTCAATAACGCTCAACGCCGTCTAGAAGGTCGAACTCCACCCCACGAAGCCAGAAGCGGGCTTCGTGGGGGCCCCGGTTTTCCGCCACTCGTCGTCAGCGGC
>WRAW01000050.1 GCA_009780015.1 Defluviitaleaceae bacterium
GACGCGATGTTTGCCGCCGCGATTACGGCAAGCTTTATCCCGATATTTACCGAACACCTGTCCCGGTACGGCAAGCCGCAGGCATTCGCGCTCGCCAACAACTTTTTGAATATTGTGATAGCGGCAAGCGCGCTTGCGGCCCTGGCAGTCGGGCTGCTTGCACCGGTTATTGTCGGCCTCAGCGCCCAGGAGTTTGAGCCGTACTACGCAAGCCTGACTATAGACCTGCTTAGGATTATAACGCCGATGATCGTGCTGGGATGCATGGCGTTCACATTGGTTGGGGTCTTGCAGACATTCGGCCAGTTCTACATTCCGGCAGCGATGAGCCTGCTCTCCAACGTCGTCATAATTGTGTACTACGTTATGTTCTATGACGTGTTCGGTATCTATGGGCTCGCCCTAGTGTTCGTGCTGTGCTGGGCGCTGCAATTGCTGATCCAGATACCCTTTCTCGGAAAGTACGGCTATAAGTATAGTCTTGCTATAGATATCAAGGCTCCGGGCATTGCCGAAATCGCGAAACTTCTTGCCCCCGCGATGCTCTTCACCTGGGTCTTGCCGATAAACCTGCAAATCAATATGTTTGCCGTGACGCCCATAGTCGGCGGCAGTACGGCGCTGCTCCTCAGCAACACGGTTTACACAATTGTAACCGGCGTGTTTGTGCTGTCCGTTGCGAACGTCATATTCCCCAAGCTCTCGCGCCTTGCTCACGGTTCGGACGAGCTGTCTTTCGGGGCGACCCTCAGGGGTGCCATGAAGGGGCTGCTCTACTTGCTTATTCCCATGACTGTCGGGCTGATCGTCGTCGCTTCGCCGCTTGTGCGCCTTCTCTTCCTGAGGGGAGAGCTTATGTACACGCCTGAGACAAGCGTTCTCGCGGGTACGGCTCTGAGCTGGTTCGCCGTGGGTATTGTGGGCTTTGGCGTACAAAATGTGCTGGCGCGCGGCTTCTTCTCTTACAAAGAAGGGCGGACGCCTCTGATAACAGGCATTGCGGCGGTAGCCGTCAACGCCCTGATATCCTTCGGCCTGGTCGGGCGGATGGGAATAGCGGCCCCGGCCCTTGGCTCGGCAATCGCGATGACGCTGTGCGCCGCGGCGCTTTTCGTCGTAATGTATGCGCGCAACAAGGCGATATGGGACGCTCCGGCGACCCTTGACGTAGTAAAGATGACTGTATGTACAATACCGATGGGCGTCGCGGCGCGCTTCGCGCTTGAAAGCATGACGCAAAGCGGCGCGCTTGCCGACCTGACCGCACTGATTCTTGCCGCAGCGGTAGGCGTACTGACATATCTGTCGCTGACTTACATGCTGGCAGTAAGCGAAGCGCGTCTGACGGTAGGCTACATTCTTAGAAAGCTAGGTATCGCATGACTAATCTGACACTTTTTTCAATATGGATATGGCGGAAAATCGAGCTTATAATGGAAGGCTCCCTGTTCTTCCGCTTCGTAAACGGCATGATGGATTTTTTCGCGCGGGTTTTTTCCGGTTCGGTAGTTTCGAGGGTTGTAACGAGCGAGTCCGACGAGATATTCCTGCGCGGCAGTCTGATATTTCGGATGGTTAACGGATTCTTCCTTGCGTTGAAACGGTTCGGGCGGAACGTCTTCCGTAACGCTTATGAAGGCAGTGGCATAGTCCGTTTCGTACGGGGAATTCCGCGCGGCCTCTTTACGATGAGTCTGCGAAGCGTTGGTCTTGGCATGGCTGCGGGAGTTGCGGCGTATGTTGCCGCAAGCGGGGGACTCGCGCGGATTGACGCCGTAATCATACTGCTTTCGGCGGTTGCCGTCCTGTGCCTGCTGACGGGGAAGAGCGTCTACGCCGCGCTAAAGGGTTCGGTTTTCGTTGCCTTGGCGCTCGACGCTCTCTCTCTCAGCCTTCCCGCCTATACGGAGAGACACTTCCACACCAGGAACAGACTATGGCTGGTCTTCGCGGGAATATTTCTGGGTATCGCCGCAAGCGCGTTCGACCAAGGCGGCAGCCTGGTACTGCTTGGCGCGGCAGGAATCGCCGGCGCGACGGTCGTCGCGGCCTACCCCTTCGTCGGTGCCGCAGGGGTGCTCTTCCTGGCGCCGTACCTGCCGACGATGCTGACGGCCATGCTTATTATCGGTGTGTCGGCGTGTTTCATCCTAAGACTGTTGGCGGCGGACGGCAAGCACTCGTTCCGCCTGGACTTGCTCGGCGTATGGATCGTGATATATATGGCAGTCGGGGCGTTCGCCGCCGTCAACTCGTTCACACCCCTGCCAAGCATTGAGATAGCAGTCCTGACCGGCTTATACATGTGGTTCGCCATCCTGTTGATGTCTGTGGTAAGCACCAAGGGCAAGCTGCACGCTGCTCTTGTGATCTTCGCCGTAAGCGCCCTCGGGACTGGGCTGTACGGCTTGTGGCAGCGTTTTTCCGGCATGGTAGACACGACCCATCTGGACGAAGAGCTCTTCGAGGGCATGACACTGCGCCTGTTCTCAACATTCGACAACCCAAACGTGTACGGCACATACCTGCTGCTGGCAATCCCGCTGTGCCTGGTAGGCGCGCTGCTTGCCCACAAGCTCTGGCTCCGCTTCGCCTACCTGGGAACCGCCTTGCTGCTTATGGCAAATCTTGGGTTCACTTACTCCCGGGGCTGTTACGTGGCAATAGCCGTGACTGCCTTTGTGTTCGTGCTGTTGATGGAAAAACGGCTGATCGCGCTGTTCGCCGGGGGGATATTCCTTGTGCCTATCCTCCTTCCGCCGACAATGCTCGACCGCCTGCTTTCAATCACCAACCTGGCGGACTCGTCCACCGCGTATCGTATCGCCATATGGCAGGCATCGCTGCGCGGCATCCGCGAGTTCTGGTACGCGGGGGTGGGTCAGGGTACGCACGCGTTCAACGCCGTATACCAGCTCAACGCCTTCAATACTGTGACGGCGCAGCATTCCCATAATCTGTTCTTGCAAATATTCATCGAAACTGGTATCGTAGGCTTGGGCGTGTTCTTCGCGCTGATAATCACTTTTTACAAATTGCTCTACCCGTTCTACAAACGCGCGGATCAGGTACGGCTAAAGGCCGCCGCCGCTCTGATGATGGCTATGATGGCGGGGTTCCTGACCCAAGGGGTATTTGACTTCAACTTCTATAACTACAAGGTGTACCTGGCTTTCTTCGCGTCGCTGGCTCTGGCGTCAATATTTGTAAGGGTCTACGGCGACCGGGCCGAGGTGGTGGAATTTGCATAGATTGAAAATTGTTCACGTTATTTCGGACACGAATATCGGCGGTGCGGGGCGGTGTCTTCTGAACTTTCTGGAATGTTTCGACCGGGGCGCGCTCGATATACATGTGCTTGTTCCGCATGGGGCGATGCTTGCGCCCGAGATTGAACGCCTTGGCGTACCCGTAACGCAAGCTGCCGGGATGAGCGACCAATCCATGAACGTTTCCGCGATATCGAGTCTTACGAGACACTTTCGCAATCTACGGCCGGATATCGTACACACGCATGCCGCATTATCCGCTCGTATAGCCGCAAGACTTGCCGGAACAAAGGTTGTTTACACGAGACACAGCGCCTTCGATCAGCCTGCATATATGAAGACATTCCCCCGAAAGCAGCTCAACAGACTGGTCAACAGCATATTCAGCGACCGCATAGTAAGCGTGTCGCCGGCGGCTACGGCAAACCTGACCGATACGGGAACAAACCCGGACCGTATCACGTTAATATATAATGGAGTAAAGCGTCCTCCCCGGCTCGTACCGGTCGAGCGGGACGAACTCCGCGCCCGGCTGGGATTCGCGCCCACCGACTTTGTCGCCGCAATAATAGCGCGCCTCTCCTCTGAGAAGGGTCACGACTGCCTTCTGGACGCGGCGAAGCTTCCAGCCTGCGCCGGCATAAAATTCGCCGTCGCCGGGTCGGGAGAGACGGAAAGACACATCAGGCGGCGCATATCCGAAGAAGGTATAGACAACGCGGTAATGCTCGGCTTTGTGAAGGACGTTTGGCAGCTCGAGAACATAATGGATGTGCAGATCAACGCTTCCATAGGCGCGGAAGCCACGTCGCTCTCCTTACTGGAGGGAATGGCTCTTGGCATACCCGCCGTAGTGAGCGATTCCGGCGGCAACCCCTATGTCGTGGAAAGCGGCGTGAGCGGCCTTGTCGTAAAAGCCGGAAACGGGGACGCCCTGGCACACGCCGTCCGTCGCCTCAAGGACGACGCGCAATTATACAAAGCGCTGTCCGACGGGGCGCTGTCCGCTTACGAACGCCGCTTCACCGCGGAACGCATGACAGAGAAAATTACGAATGTATACAGAAAGCTGGTGAGTACATGATCGACAAGAAATTCAGGCTGTTCGGCAAGTTATCCGTCATGGACATATTGATGGTCACCGCTGTTGCGGCTCTAGCATATGTCGGCGTACAGTTTTCCGCGCCGGTCAGCGTAGAGGCGTCGCCCTCCGACACAACCATAATCTATACCGTCGAGCTGACCAACAAACGCTCGGAGTTCATCAATAACGTGATAGTCGGCGAACCCCTGTTTGACTCGATAAGGGGCTTCGAGATAGGCCGTATTATATCGGTGGATTCGCGCCCATTCTATGCCGACGCCCCCGACTTCGAGAACAACGTAATACGCCGGGGCGAGGTCGAAGGATTCAGCTTCATATACATCGAGGTGGAGGCTCAGGCGCAGATAACCGAACGCGCTACATCCGTGGGAAACTTCGACGTAATGGTCGGCATGGAGGTGTTCGTCCGTACGCGTGACTTCGCGTCGGCGGGCTTTGTGGTCACATTGGAGAGGGTAGAATGATAGATAAGAACGGAAGATTATTCGGCAAAATAAGTGTGCTGGACGTGGCCGTCGTGCTGTTGTTCGCCGCAATGGTGGCAGGGTTTGTAATGCGCGGAGGCACTGCCACGGCGGCGCAGATAATCGCCGCCAACCAGGAATTCTATGTGGTTCTTTCCGTGGAGCGTGTCCGCGAATACAGCGTAAACGCCGTAAACATAGGAGACATGTTCTTTGAGCAGCACGCCGCGCTGCTCGGTGAAGTCGTCGATTTTTGGGACGAGCCCGCCGACGACATTGTACGCTTGGATGACGGCACTCTCGTCGTTATGGAGAGCGAGTACCGCCGCAACCTTTTTGTCCGCCTGCGCGCTCAGGGCTATATAAGCGACGCCAACGGCTTCTTCATCAGCGGCAACAACCACGTCGTACCCGGGCAGCTCATCCGTGTACAGTCAAGCAATCTATTCGCGTTCATGACCGTGCACGAGGTTTCGCAGTAAGACCGTGGGGTTTTGCCCCACACGCCCTAGGGTGTGTCGTCAATAGATTTTTCGGAATATTTTTGCCGATTTTGCGCCACTCTTCGTCGGCTCCTCCTTGCGTACCACTGCGGGTACGCGTCGTCGTCACCTCCTCGATTGACGAAAAATCGCCTCAAAAATCTTCTCGAAAAACTATTGACGACACACCCTAGGTTAAAACTTGTAAAATTACAAGCACAAAAGAAAGGGTCAAGGGGCAGCGTCCCTTGTGGGTGTAGGGCAGAGCCCTGCGGTTTTTCGCGGTTTTATTTTCATAATCTCTACATACGGAGGTCAACATGAAGAAGTTTATTGGATTTGTTGTGACTTTGATTAGTATGGCGCTGATGACAGGCGTACTTATTACGACCGTGCAGGCGTCTAACATAGATATACTGTTCGAGCGGCGCGTTGCCGAAATTATTACGCGGGACGTACATTATCACCGGATACGGCAGGTAACGTCGCTGGGCTTTCGTGATATACACGTGCTGACTGTTCCGGTGGACGATCCATACATTGTGATAGGCCCGGCGGAATCGGTAAACGAACATGGGCTGCGCGAGACTGTCAGCACCCTGCTGCTGGACAACGGAGCGGTTGCCGGCGTGAATGCCGACTTCTTTGGGCTCGCGAACATCCGAAGCGCAAGCTTTGGGCCGGTAGTGCGGGACGGCGAGCTGATAAGCGTCGGAACCGGCTTAAACCGAGAGGGAAACGAACACGCAACTCTCTACATAGAATATCCGCACAATCCATTCATAATTTACACTCAGACTCAGATAGATTTTTTGAACGACGGCCAGCGCAATATCGAAATTCAATCCATCAACAAGATCACCGACATGATGCTGCCGATAATTGTAAACACCAACGCCATGTCCGATACGTCTCTGATTGACGAACGCTTCCCGGGGCTGTTCAAGATTGTGGTGGAAAACAGCTACATAACGTACTTGTCGGAATACGGCGAGACCGTTGACGTGCCTGAAAACGGCTTTGTTGTGGTTGTGCCGCATGTTTCGGCGGATTGGATCCGTCAATACTTTGCCGTTGGTCAGAGCATCGCTCTTACCGTGCGTTCCGGCGTTGATCTTGGGAATATAACCCAGGCCATCGGCGGAGGCGGGCGGATACTGCTCAACGGGGAGTACGTGGAGGACGGGCTTGTCATCGGCGGACGACATCCACGCACGGCTGTGGGCGTCAGCGAAGACCGGCGTCACATCATAATGATGGTGATCGACGGGCGCGGACACTCCGTAGGCGCGACCCACGAAGAGACCGCCGAGTTAATGCTAGAATTTGGGGCGTACAACGCTATGATGCTCGACGGCGGAGGCTCGTCCGCAATGGGGATCAGTACACTTCAAAACCCCGAGCTGCGGGTCGTCAACACACCGTCCGAAGGCTCTCAGCGCCGAGTCGCCAACGCGCTGGCTGTGTTCAACAATTCGGTTCCGCAAGCTCCCGTGCGCATTGAAATTCAAGCCGCCAGCGCATACCCCGACGCAATATATGCCTTTGTACCGAACCGCATGGAGGTATTCGCCACTGACTACTATTTCAACCGTATAGATATCCCGTGGGAATTTGTCTCTGTAAACGCGATTAACGACCCCGACGGCAGATGGATGGACAACTATTTCCATGCGTCAAGGCCGGGGCCCGTAATATTCGAGGCTTCGTTCAACGGGATGTTCGCGCGCCAGGAGATCGAGGCGCGCAGATTGATGGAACTTATCCCCTCAGTTGAAACATTCACTGTCCAAGTGGGCGGAAGCCGCAGCCTTAACTTCCGGGGAATCGACCACACCGGAACTAGCAGCGGCAGCCTGCCGGGCGTCAACTTTACGATATCGGATACGTCTCTGGGACACATGCAAGGCAATACGTTCGTGGCCGAAGAGGATGGCATAGGCTACATACAGGCGTGGGTCGGCGACGTTGTTCGTCACGTGACCTTCGCGGTCGTGGCCGAGCTTGACCCCGAAAGTGACGACACGCCTGATTTTTCAGGTTTGCTCGTGCCGCCGGACAGCCGTTTCAGTGACTTTTTGCAGAGGGAAATCTACGGAGAGCCGCCCTATGGCAGTTTCGACATCGTGGCCGCAGGACGGACGTCCGTACCTGACGGCTCCACCCCTCAAGGCTTCGCGGCAGCCGACACAGCCGCGCGTACGCTGTTTGCTCAAGCAACAACCCGAGGTCTCCTCATCGGCGAAAGCGACTGGCCAAGCGACATCGCGCCCAACTACAGATGGAACAGTAATTACCACGTACACAGGCAGGACAACGTTGTGATCTTACAGATGAGCGCGGCCGAAGGCGGCTTCTTCCGCACAAACCGCGAGCAGTGGCGTAGCTTCTCCCGTGATATCGCCGTAAGCGGCGCCGATCATGTAATCGTCACCATGGACGTCAATCCTCTCACCTACATCTCACGTGGCGAGTTCGACTTCTTTAACGAAGTTTTGTCCGAGTTTATCGGGCTTGGAATGTCCGTGTTCGTCGTCTCCGCTCAGGGCGAAGCCACCTCCGCAACCGCGCGCGACGGAATAAGATACATAAATCTGGGAAGCATGTGGACAAACGCCAACGAACTAAACGATGATTTCGCGCTTCTTCGCATAAGGTTTACCGGCAATCAGGCCGTCTACGATCTGCAGCGTATTAACTGATATTTGCGTAAGGCAATATTTAGAACCTGTGGTCAATATCGCTCAACGCTGTCTAGAAGGTCGATTTCCCGCCACTCGTCGTCAGCGGTTCCTTGCGTACCACTACGGGTACGCTCAGTCCACCCCACGAAGCCAAAACCGGGCTTCGTGGGGACCCCGGGCGTCGCCGCTTCCTAGATTGGCGAAAAATCGCCTCTTCTAGCCATCATTTCGGATATTGACCGCAGGTTCTTAATAATACAGTTTGGCTAGATATACGACGAAAGGGGATATTGACATGACTAAAGAAGACAGAATTCTCGAAATGCTGGAAAAACACGGTGATATGCTGGAAAACCTAACAGTAACCGTAGACAAGCAAGGCCAAACGCTGGGGAGACATGGCCAAATGCTTGAAAGTCATGGCCAAATATTGGAGAAGCAAGGAACAATTCTCGAGGAACAAGGAAAGGCGATTGAGAAACAAGGAGAACTACTTGAGAAACAAGGAGAAGTACTTGAGAAACAAGGAGAAGTACTTGAGAAACAAGGAGAAACACTTGAGAAACAAGGAGAAGTACTTGAGAAACAAGGAGAAACACTTGAGAAACAGGAAGAAGTACTTGAGAAACAAGGAAAAGCACTTGAGAAACATGGTCAAATGATTGAGAAGCAGGGAATAGCGATTGAGAAGCAAGGAATAGCGATTGAAGAGCAAGGAAGAGTACTTGGAGAACACGGAAAAGTGCTCGAGGAACACGGAAGGATGCTGGAAACTCTTAACAAGAAGGCGGACAAACAAGCCTTTGATATGGCGCAGATCAACGAGTGGCTTGTTTCGACTATGGACAATATGGATGAATCGAGAAGCCGGCTTGATAAACTAGAGCAAGTTATAATGGATCGCAGATGAGCAGCTACAAGGTACTGATGACCCTGATGGGCCTTGAGATCGGCGGAGCAGAGACGCACGTGCTTGAACTGTGCAAGGCGCTGCGCAAGCAGGGTGTGGAAGTGTACGTGGCCTCCAATGGCGGTGCATATGAGGCTGAGCTTGCGGACTGGGGCGTGATACATTTTCGCGTGCCGCTTCACAATAAGAATTTGGCAAACGTTATATCGGCATATGGCGCGCTTGGGCGTATCATACGCGAAAACGACATAAAGCTGGTACACGCCCATGCGCGTATCCCGGCTTTTTTGTGCGGCCTTCTCAGGAAGAAGCTGAATTTCCGCTTCGTCACCACGGCGCACTGGACTTTTACGGTCGGTTTCCCGTTCAACGTGCTGACGAACTGGGGAGAGCGGAGCCTTGCCGTCAGCGAGGACGTAAAGCAGTACCTTATAGACAACTACAGTTTTCCATCCAAGCACATCAAGGTGACGATCAACGGCATCGACACGGAAAAATTTTCACCGGAAACGCCGCACGGCGACATTGTTGAAGAGTTCGCTCTCGAATCTGAGGCGTTTCGTATAATGTACGTCAGCCGTATGGACAAGGAGCGCAGCCTTGCGGCCCACGCACTGATCGAGGCTGTGCCGCCGATCCTGGCTGCCCGTCCCGATCTTGAAGTCGTTATCGTGGGAGACGGCGACGATTATCACAAGGTAATGGAAGCCGCAAAATCCGTAAACAAGGCCGCCGGCCGCCGTGTGGTCGTCATGGCCGGCGCGAGGGTTGACATCAACAAGTTTGTCGCGGCCTGCGACATATTTGTGGGGGTAAGCCGTTCGGCGCTGGAGGCGATGTCGGCGGCAAAGCCGGTAATACTCGCGGGCAACGAAGGATATCTTGGCATATTTGACGAGTCCAAGCTCGACAAGGGGGTCGAGACAAACTTCTGCTGCCGCGGCTGCGCGGACACAAGCGCGCGGCTTATTGCCGAAGATGCTCTGCGCCTGATTGAGATGCCCCCTGAGGAGTGCGCTGATCTGGGAATTTTTGGCAAGGAACTTGTAGCTCGTGATTACTCGACGGAGCGTATGGCCTCCGACGCCATGGAGGTTTACGAGAGCGTCCGCACCAGCGTTCGAGAGATAGACGTGCTGATATCCGGTTACTACGGCTTCGGCAACAACGGCGACGACGCTGTTCTCAAGTCTATCGTGGACAACCTCAAGGCCGAGCGCCCGGATATCCGCATAGTCGTACTGTCGAAAAACCCTTTGCAAACCGAGCGCGACTACGGCGTAAGCTCCATATTCCGCTTCAACTTCCTGCGCGTACGCTCATACCTGCGCAAGACCAGGCTGCTAATCAGCGGCGGCGGCACGCTCTTGCAAGACCTCACGTCCACCCAGTCCCTGCTCTACTATCTGTGGGTAATAAACACTGCCGTACGAAGCGGGGCACGCACGATGCTCTACGCAAACGGAATCGGCCCCATACGCAGCGAACCCAACCGCGAACGCGTTCGCCGGGCGGTCAAGCGGATCGACATGATAACCCTCAGGGACGAAAACTCCCTTGGCGCGCTGAGCGACTTTGAGCTGAAATCAGGCTCTCGTTTGGCCATAACCGCCGACGCGGCCTTCGCGTTGACTCCGGTCGGCTCTGACAAAGCGGCGGACACACTGTCAGAACTCGGTCTGACGAACGAGCGCTACTTCGTAATATCCGTAAGAAACTGGAAATACCTGGCGCGCAGCTTCGAGGATGACCTTGCGGCTTTCGCCGACCATGTAGCCGGAACACACGGCCTTACGCCGCTCTTTATCGCCATGCAGCCTGAAAACGACGCGGAAATTTCACGCCGGATAGCCTCGCGTTTGCGCGCGCGTTCCCGCATATTCGAGGAAGCCATGTCCACCGAACAGTACATGAGCATCGTAGCCGGAGCCGTATTCGTGGCCGCAATGCGTCTGCATGTCGTCATATACGGCGCGAAAACGGGAACTCCCTGTATTGGCCTCGTATACGACCCCAAGGTCTCCGCAATGATGGATATAATGGGCCAAACCAGCCACACCCCCGTTGAAAAGCCGGATGTCGCGGCTCTTTGCGGCTTCGCGTCCGACATAATCGCAAACCGCGAACACATAAGCGCATCTATAACATCCCGCATGGAATCGGTACTTGAACGCGCGTGCGAAAACACGCGCCATGCCCTAGAACTCCTTGACAGGCCGGACTTTTAGATGTAGAATGATCAGTGGTTAGTAATTAATGGCAACGCTAGTATACGGAGGTGAAAAATATGGCGTATGAGACAAAGGTACTGCTGGCTATTTTAGCGAGATATGTCGCGAAAGCAGACACTTTGGAAGACGCCTATGACGCAATTAAGTCCGCGGCAAATGTCGACGGGATGAACCTGCCGACATATGAAGAGATGGTCAGAGAAGTTAGAGCCTGTATTCAGTACCCGGAATGCTGGATTGGCGAGCCTGATTTTACGCCAATCGAGGAGGAAGCGACGTCACGTACCTGAAGTGGTACGCAAGGAGCTGACGACGAATGGCGTAAAATTAGCCGCCAAGACAGCGTTTCGGCGTGCTGAATACAGGCTCTTAAGGCAAGAAATAGAATTATAACACTAAGGAGGCAACATATGGGTACTAAGTATGTATACATGTTCTCGGAAGGCGACGGCAAGATGAAGGAGCTGTTGGGCGGAAAGGGCGCGAATCTGGCGGAAATGACGCACCTTGGCCTTCCGATACCCCAAGGCTTTGTCGTTACTACGGAGGCTTGTACGCTCTACAACACATCCGGCAGAGTCCTCTCCGACGACATAAAGAAGCAAGTTGACTCCGCAATCGTGGAACTGGAAAATCTCACGGGCAAGAAGTTTGGCGACACGGCCAACCCGCTGCTTGTGTCTGTGCGCTCGGGCTCCCGCGCGTCCATGCCGGGCATGATGGATACGGTCCTCAACCTGGGTCTCAACGACGCCGCCGTGGAAGGTTTAGCAAGCGCCACGTCCAACGCGCGCTTCGCCTACGACTCGTACAGAAGGTTCATAATGATGTTCTCGGACGTAGTGATCGGCGTATCAAAGAAGAAGTTCGAGCGCGTCTTCGACGAATACAAGGAGTCCAAGGGCGTACATGTGGACACCGATCTCACGGCTGAACAACTCAAGGAAGTCGTCGGAATATTCAAGAAGATTTACAAGGACGACCAGGGCAAGGACTTCCCGTCCGACGCAGGTGAACAGCTTTACGCAGCTATCTGCGCCGTTTTCCGCTCGTGGGACAACGAGCGTGCCTTCATATACCGCCGTATGCACGATATCCCTTACGACTGGGGAACAGCGGTAAACGTCCAGTCGATGGTGTTCGGCAACATGGGCGACACATCGGGTACAGGCGTGGTATTCTCGCGCAACGCGTCCACTGGGGAAAACAAGATTTACGGCGAGTACATGATGAACGCGCAGGGTGAAGACGTAGTAGCCGGCGTGCGCACTCCCAAGCCCTTCGAGGAGCTTGAACAAGAAATGCCGGAAGTTTTTGCCGAGTTCGTCAAGCACTCGAACACGCTTGAAAAGCACTACAAAGATATGCAGGACATGGAAATCACGATAGAGAACAACAAGCTCTACTTCCTCCAGACGCGCAACGGCAAGCGTACGGTTCAGGCCGCGCTGCAAATCGCCTGCGACCTGGTTGACGAGGGCATGATTACCGAGCGCGAAGCCGTGATGAAGGTTGATCCCAAGCAGTTGGATCAGCTTCTGCACCCGCAGTTCGACAAGGCTAAGCTTGAGGAGGCGACCCCGATCGGGAAGGCTCTCGCGGCCTCGCCGGGGGCAGGCTGCGGCAAGGTATACTTTAACGCCGAAGATTTGAAGGCGGCCGTGGGACGCGGCGAAAAGACTATTCTTGTGCGTCTTGAGACTTCCCCGGAAGACATCGAGGGAATGCACCTGTCCAAGGGCGTCCTCACCGTGCGCGGCGGAATGACCAGCCACGCGGCGGTCGTAGCCCGCGGAATGGGCAGATGCTGCGTATCCGGCTGTGAAGAGATCAAGATAGACGAGCAGGCAAAGCTGTTCACCCTTGGCGGGCAGACCATCAAGGAGGGCGACTATCTCTCTCTGGACGGTTCTTCCGGTAAGGTTTACGCCGGGGAAATCCCCATGGTTGAATCCGAAATATCCGGCAACTTCGCGCGCTTTATGTCGTGGGCCGACGCCGTGCGCACTCTCAAGGTACGCACAAACGCCGACACGCCCAAGGACGCCCATAAAGCGATTGAGTTCGGCGCGGAAGGCATCGGCCTGACCCGTACAGAGCACATGTTCTTCGAGGAAAGCCGTATTCCAAAGATGCGCAAGATGATCCTCTCCGACACGGAGGACGAACGCAGAGCGGCTCTGTCCGAGCTCCTTCCCTTCCAGCGCGAGGACTTCGTGGGAATTTACGAAGCTATGGAGGAGCGTCCCGTTACAATACGTCTGCTTGATCCTCCGCTCCACGAGTTCCTTCCGACGCAGGACGAAGACTTCAATATACTCTCCAAGGATATGAACAAGCCCGTGGCAGAACTCAAGATGAAGGCAAAGAACCTTCACGAGCTAAACCCGATGATGGGGCACAGGGGCTGCCGCCTGGCGGTGAGCTACCCCGAAGTAGCCGAAATGCAGACACAGGCCATCATCGAGGCCGCCCTGCAGGTCAAGAAGTCCAAAGGCTTCGACATCAAGCCGGAAATAATGATCCCGCTTGTCGGCGACGTAAAGGAAACCCGCTTCGTCAAGGATATAGTCGAGAAGACCGCGAGCGACCTGGTAGCCAAGTCCGGGGTGAGCCTGGATTACATCATCGGCGTAATGATCGAGCTTCCGCGCGCGTGTCTCGTGGCTGACAAGATCGCTAACGACACCGCTTTCTTCTCCTTCGGAACAAACGACCTGACCCAGATGACCTATGGCCTTTCCCGCGACGACGCCGGAAAAATCCTTAACGACTATATCGAGCGCAACATCTATGAAGCCGACCCCACATCAAGACTCGACCTCGAAGGCGTTGGCGAGCTTATGCAAATGGCGGTCAACCGCGGCCGCAAGTCAAACCCAGGCCTCAAGATCGGCATTTGCGGCGAGCACGGCGGCGATCCGTATTCCATCAACTTCTGCCACAAGATCGGCCTGAACTATGTGTCGTGCTCACCGTTCCGAGTACCCATAGCAAGGCTGGCGGCAGCGCAAGCGGCTCTCGAAATGCCTCTCGACAAATAACAATATTAGGAGGACAATATGAGTCAATCATTTACCGTATTCATAAATTTCGACGGCAACTGCAAACAGGCCGTTGAGTTTTACTCAAAGGTGTTTGGCGTAAATCCGGGTATGAACATGACTTACGCCAACGCCCCGGCCGATCCGAACAATCCCATGCCGGCCAGTTTCGCCGATAAAATAATGTATACCGACTTAAAAATCGCAGGTGCGAATGTTATGTTTTCGGACGTTCCCCCGGATACTGAACATAACTTCGGTACGAACATCATCTTAAATATCAGCACTTCCGATGAAAACGAACTGCGCAAATGGTTCGACAACCTGCAAGACGGAGGCCATATAATTATGCCCCTTGGTGAAACATTCTTCGCCAAGATGTACGGTATGGTTGCGGACAAGTTCGGCATATGCTGGAACTTGCTCCTGGAGGCATGAAGCTAACCTTAGAACCAGTGTTCATAGTATGTGAACAGCAGCGTAAGCGACTAAAACTGTGAAGCATTTTAAAATAAGGTCAAGGGGAAGAGGGAGACCTCTTCCCTTGACCGTTTTGCACATGGCTACATACAATGTATAGGAATATGGCTGCGAAACAGTATCAAAGAAGGGGTGCGCGAAATCGCAAGATTACGCGCTGTTTACCCCGACGCATTATACTGTTTGAGCTGCATATTCCTATATCAGTGGTTAGTAATAGACTTGTCCGGGAACTCTGTGAAGCCGAATTTTCGCAACAATTTTTTGTCAGGCGGGGTTCCTATAAAGCCCGGTTTTGGCTTTATAGGGTGGAATGGCGGTAAATTAACCGCAAAGGTAATGTCGCAGAGTTCCCGGGCAGGTCTAATGGAGGTAATCATGGGAAAACTATTTGGGACGGATGGCGTAAGGGGTCTGGCCAACAGCGAGCTGACCCCCGAACTGGCATTCAAGCTGGGAAAGGCAGGGGCGTACGTGCTGACCAAGCACACGCGCGAAGCTCCCAAGATACTGTTGGGTATGGACACGCGCCGTTCCGGCGGAATGCTGGCGGCGGCGCTGACCGCCGGCATGTGCTCAATGGGCGCGGATGTTTATAACGCCGGTGTGATACCCACGCCCGGCGTGGCATACATCGTGCGCAAAGGCTACGACGCGGGCGTGATGCTTTCGGCATCGCACAACCCTTTCGAGGACAACGGCATTAAGTTCTTCAACGCGCAAGGCTACAAGCTCGACGACTCCATCGAAGAAGAGATAGAGGCGCTGATCGAACACGGCCTTGACGATCTGCCGCGTCCGACCCACGGGCAGGTCGGTGAAGCGCTGACCGAAGAAGTAGCTCTGCCGGACTATGTTAACTTCCTTCTGGGAATTGTGGACGACAAAGATTTCGGCGGAATGAAGATCGCGCTTGACTGCGCGAACGGCGCGACTTACGAAGTCGCCGCAAGGGTGTTCTCAGTTCTGGGAGCGGATGTCCACATCATTCACGATGTGCCGGACGGCCGGAACATCAACCATGACTGCGGCTCCACACACATGGATTCTCTTGTGCGATACGTTACGGATCACTCCATGGATATAGGCATAGCCTTCGACGGAGACGGTGACCGCTGCCTGTTCGTGGACGAGCGCGGCAAGCTGGTAGATGGAGACGAAACGCTCTCGATCTGCGCGAATTTCATGAGAGATCAAGGCAAACTTGCCAAGGACACGGTCGTGGCGACGGTTATGAGTAATCTTGGCCTGTCGCTCATGGGTGAAAAGCTGGGCATAGACATTTTGAAAACGGGTGTCGGCGACCGTTATGTGCTGGAGGAGATGCTGCGAGGCGGCTACAATATCGGGGGCGAACAGTCCGGCCACATCATCTTTCTTGACGACAGCACTACCGGCGACGGCATATTAACGGCGCTTAAACTGCTCTGCGCGCTCAGGTCGTGGAGCAAAACGCTGACACAGGCCAACACGTTTATGGAGGTTCTGCCACAGGTGCTTGTCAACGCCAAGGTCGCGAACGACAAGAAGCACACCTACGGAGACAACCCGGATATCTGCCGCGAGATAGAGACGCTCGAACGGCGCTTCGCCGGGGAAGGCCGCGTTCTCATACGTCCATCCGGTACGGAGCCCAAGGTTCGCGTAATGATCGAAGGCCGCAATCAAGCCGAAATAGAATCCGAGGCAAAGCGCATCGCGGCGCTTATTGAGAAATTGCTGGGATAAATCGGAGGCTGAGCGCATGATTAATCTTGTGTACGAATGTCACGATTTTTTTAAAAATTGCGGCTTCACTTACGCCATATGCGGCGGATTTGCGCTTGAATTATTTATAAATAGAAAGATTCGCCCTCACAGTGATCTGGACATATCTATATTCGACGAGGACAGAAAAAATATCGTGGAATTTATGTTAAGCCATGGCTGGAGAGTTTACGAACACCCATCTTCTTCCGAACTGCTGGGAATTATATTAAGCCCTGACGACAAAAGAGTTTTGGAGCGCCATTGTTTATGGGCTATCAAGCCTGACTGCTCGTTTATAAACATCGAGCCGACAGCCGAAGCGGAAGGTTTTTTCAAGTACGAAATTACTAACGAAGAACAGCTCAATTTTGACTTTATTGAGATCATCTTTAACAGCAAAAGTGATACGGATTTTTTATGCGGCAAGGACAAAAACATAAAGAGAGAAATGGACAAGGCAATATTATATAGTGACGGAATACCCTATTTAGCGCCGGAGATATTGTTGCTGATTACAAGTTGAAAAAATAAGTCGTACATGGTTGTATCCATACATTGCGTACATTGTGAGCTTAACATTCGCATAACAAACTTTAATAATATTTAATCTGGATTTAGCAGATAGTTATTAAAATTGTGTTATCGTAGGTAGACATAAGGTACACAATTATCGGGGGGTGGGATATTCCATGAGAACAATAGGCATTATCGGCGCTATGGAGACGGAGGTTTCTCTGCTGAAGTCACGGCTTGACATTATTTCGGCCAAGCAGATCGCCGGCATCGACTTCTATATGGGCAAGCTCTCTGGAAAGAATGTAGTTGTGGCGCGCTGCAGGGTCGGCAAGGTAAACGCCGCGGTATGCGCGCAAATACTAATAGATATGTATGGCGTCGACTATGTTATCAACACAGGCGTCGCCGGCGCGATTGCCACCAAGCTTAATATCGGCGACGTCGTCATCTCGTCGGAGCTTGTGCATCATGACTTTGACACAACCGGAGTCGGCGACGCGCAGTACGTTAACCCATCCATTGACGAGAGCTTCTTCAAAGCTGAAGAAAGGCTTGTCAATGTGGCCAAGGCAGCGTGCGACACCGTGCTGAATAGCAGCAGGTCGTACGTGGGAACAATTGCCACGGGAGACCAGTTCATCATGTCGGACGATGTAAAAACGCGGATATGGCAGGATTTGGGGGCTCTTTGCGTCGAGATGGAGGGCGCGGCGATCGCTCAGACATGCTACCTCAACAATATCCCGTTTGTAGTGATCCGGTCAATATCCGACAAAGCGGATAACAGCGCGAATATTAGCTTTGAAATATTTGTCGATGAGGCGTCAAACATCTCCGCCAATGTCGTGGGAGAAATGGTGAATGGGCTGTAGCGATTCTTCGGTGATAATAGTTGCGGGCGGCAAGGGAGAGCGGCTTGGGGGCGATGTCCGCAAGCAGTACCTGAAGCTGAGCGGGCGGTCGATTCTGGGTCACACTGTCCGCACATTCGCGGGTCTTGAGGAGATCGGCGAGATTGTAGTGGCCGCGCCCGGAGACGACATTGAGTTTATCAGCAAGGAGCTCCTTCCGGTCGACCTTGACGAATATGCGTCCGATAAGGCAATCAAGGTAATAAGGGGCGGGGAAACCCGCCAGGACTCCGCGAGGGCCGGCCTTGCGGCGCTTGATGTGAGTTCACGCGTTGTTCTTATACACGATGCCGTAAGACCGTTTACTCAAAGGGAACACATACTGCAAGTAATCGAGCGAGCGCGCGAGTATGGCGGGTCTATTCTGGCCGTACCCGTCAACGATACCCTTAAATGCTGCGAAAAAGGCTTCGTCACTCGAACCATACCTCGCGACGGCTTGTACGCGGCGCAAACCCCACAGGCGTTTGACGTCGCAAAGCTTCGCCGCGCACACGACCTGGCGTCGAGCCAGGGTCTGCGCGTAACCGACGACGCCTCTTTGTTCGAGGAGCTTGGCTACGAAGTCTCGGTCGTCATAGGCAGCGCCCTGAACATCAAGATCACAACGGAAGAGGACTTGGCGCTGGCAAGAATGATTTTGGAGATCAGCAAATGAAGACAGTCGAGATCTATACCGACGGGGCGTGTTCGGGCAATCCCGGGCCGGGCGGCTACGGCGCGGTGCTTCTATACAAGGGATCAAGGCGTGAGCTCTCGGGGGCGTACGCCCTTACGACCAACAACCGAATGGAGATATTGGCAGCTATAAAGGCTTTGCAGGCTCTTAACGAGCCGTGCAGGGTCAGGCTTTACTCCGACTCGCGCTACCTGGTGGATGCCATAGAAAAGGGCTGGGTCAAGAAATGGCGCGCCAATAACTGGATGCGCAACAAGACGGACAGAGCGGTCAATGTGGACTTGTGGACGGAGCTTACGGAGCTTCTCAAGCTGCACGACGTCAGCTTCGTCTGGGTAAAAGGTCATGCCGACAACCCGGAAAACGAACGCTGCGACACTCTTGCCACAGGTAGCATCGCGGCCGGTGATTTTGAGCATGACAAATTTTACGAAATTTCGGTTCAAAAATCTTAATTTTTTACATTCTAAGCATTGACATGCAAAAAGATTTATGTTATGTTAGATGAGTAGCTAAGCAATACGCTTATTTTTTAGGAGGATTTACATGAAAAAAGGGCAAGTAAAATGGTTTAACGCAGAAAAAGGTTTTGGCTTCATTTCCGTACCGGGCGAAGACGATGTCTTTGTTCACTTCTCGGCTATCAACTCCGAAGGCTTCAAGACTCTCGAAGAAGGTCAGGAAGTAGAATTTGAAGTAGTACAGGGCGCCAAAGGGCCTCAAGCGGCAAACGTATCGCGTCTGTAGTATAGCGCGAGTTTGCAATCAATTCGCTTATAATCTATGATTGATTAATTAATGCACTACATTACAGGAATCGACTCTTGATGCTTTTGCATTTTTAATACACGCAGGTTATAGCAACAACCTTTCATGACACGTTTATGAAAGGTTTTTTTCAGATTATCCATACAATTTGTGGTGATCTTTCCGCAAATTGTATGGATATAAGCGTATGACCGAAGTTCGATGAATGTTTTTTGA
>WRAW01000051.1 GCA_009780015.1 Defluviitaleaceae bacterium
GCGATTTTTCGCCAATCTAGGAGGTGACGACGCCCGGGGTCCCCGCAAAGCCCGGTTTTGGCTTTGTGGGGTGGACTGAGCGTACCCGCAGTGGTACGCAAGGATGCTGTGTGCCGGTGGCACGCGTTTAGCATCCGAAGCGCCAGCTGTAAGCGGAGGAACCTACGACCGTCCCCACGAAGCCCGATTTTGGCTTCGTGGGGTGGAATTCGACCGCCAAGACGGCATTCCCATCCTATGAACACAGGTTCTAAGCTCGCTTGTCCTGTTCAATCAACAGTCGCACAGCTTCTACCGCTACGCGGATAGCGCGTGTGGTATCGTGTATTTCGGGGTTGTCCATGCCGGCGTTGGCGCGTTCCTGGTTCCAGACCACATTCAGCGCGCAGCCGGCCCTGGCGCCCAGTATTTGCGAAAGGATGTACAGCGTCGAGCTCTCCATTTCCGAAGCAAGCGTACCGGCCTTCTTCCACGCCTCCCACTTTTGCTCGAGGATGTGGCTGACGGGCATACGCGCGGGGCTGTGCTGACCGTAGAACGAATCCTTGCAGTGGACTATTCCGCAGTGCCAGCGCATTTCGAGGGCCTTGGCCGCCGTAATAAGCGCGTTGGTAATATCGATGTTGGAGACTGCCGGGAACTCGACCGGCACATACTCGTTAGGCGTACCGTCCATACGGATCGCGGCGTTGGCGATAACGACGTCTCCTCCGATCACATCCAGCGCGATTCCGCCGGTGGTACCTATACGGATAAAGTTGCGTACGCCCGTCATGAACAGCTCCTCCACGCCGATAGCGGTAGAAGGCCCGCCCATCCCCGTAGACATTACCATCACGGTCTCGCCGGATATTTCTCCAAGCCAGGTGGTGTACTCGCGCTGCCGGTGGTGGAAGCGCGGATTGTCAAGGTACGAGGCTATCTTTTCAACACGGCCGGGGTCGCCCGGCAGCAGCGCGTAGCGCGCGCCGTGAGTATCGTCAAAGCCTATGTGGTACAACGGTTTCATAATATGTTGCCCTCCTTTGGTGTTTTTTAGTAGATCTCTTGCGTAACTGGTAAACGTCAGATTTGCGAGGCGATTTTTCGCCAGGCAAGGAATCGACGACGACGCGAACCCGCAGTGGTTCGCTAGGGGGTGTCGACATGAGTTTTTTCGGAATGATATTGAGGCGAATTTTCGCCAATCGAGGAATAGGCGACGCCGCGTACTCTCAGCGGTACGCAAGGAGCCTATGACTAAGAGTGGCGGAAATTCGGCCAATATCATTTCGGAAAAATCTCGGGTCGACACCCCTTAGGAGGAGATGACGCAGCATGGCGGAAAATTGACCGCAAAGATGGCGTTTGCCAGTTACGCAAGAGGTCTAGTGAATACGCTTGGGAACAAACGATATGAAGTGTATCCACTATAAATTAGTCACATGTCAAAAGCGGAGCGCCAACCTTGCAGGCGCTCCACCAAGTAATTCATCAGAATTCATGCACAGCTCTCACGCGTCATTCCGAACTTGATCTGGAATCCTTGAAGTCTGTACGTAAACAGGATTTCGTGTCAAGCCCGCAACGACAAGTACGGGTATTTACGCAAGAGTCATGTTATTATTGACCTTCAGCTTGATTGCCTGAAAGGTTGCTTGTGTTTCTTGCGGATTGTTCCCACTCGTCGAAGCCGCGGCGCACCGCTTCAAGCGTGCGCTGGGAGATTTCCGGCAACCGGCCGCCCCAAGCTCTTTCAGCCGCCTCGAAGCCGCGCTCGACGCCCTGGCGCAAAACGGCGATGCGCGACGGGTCTCCGCCGGATATGGCGCGCGCGAAATCAAGTATGCGCTGGCTGGTCTGCTCTACGCCGAAATAACCGTCGTCGGCTATGTCCCGCTGAGCCTGAGCCACGACGTCCGGGTCTATTTCCATGCCGCCCTCAAGCGCGGCGCGAAGCTCGCCCATCGCGGTCTGGAATGTGCGCGCCTGGGTTCCAAACAGACGTTCCACCAAGTCCATCAACTGCTGCGAACGCTGGTTGGCCTCGTTGGTCAGTCTGGTCATTGTTTCACGGTCAGGGCGGAATTGATTGGCTTGCGTGCCGCCGCTCTGCTGGTATACGGCCGCCGGAGACAGACCGTTCTGCGCGGACTGCTGCACTCCGTTGCTCTGCTGATTCTGGCTGGATGCGTTAAGCAATTGGGACGCTTGGTTTGCGTTGTTATTTACTCCTGAGACTGACATGCTATCTCCTCCTTAAGAATATGTTGACCGGCTTCCCTGCGTAACTTGATAAAAGATAAATGTATATGATATTATGTCATTACCATATACTTTATCGGCATAATCGGCTTGGATGTTTATAGGGAGAATGAATTTTATGGAACAATATTTCGTTGTAAGAAATGTTTCTATAGAAGCAGGACGCGTCAGAATTTGCGTACCGCTTATGTCGTCGGATCTGGACGGACTTAGCCGGGCGCTCAGCGGTCTTAAAGCATCCGATTTCGACATTGTGGAGTGGCGCGCCGACTCGCTGGCCGGCGCGAAACTTAAAGACTACCGCTACGGACTGAGACATCTGCGCCTAAGCCTTGGCGAATCCGTTCCGATCCTGTTCACCTTGAGAACCCGCGCAGAAGGCGGAGGCTTCGCGGGTTCCCCCGAAGATTACGTGGCGGCTGCAATTAGTGTCGCGGCATCAGGCGCGGCCGACATGGTCGACATAGAACTCTCCGCCGGGGAATCGGCCGTGCGATCCGTGACAGACGCGGCGTCCGAAAGCGGTACGCGCGTCGTCGTCTCGCATCACAATTTTGAGCGCACATATACCGCCGGAGAAATAGCCGCCATTTACGAACGAATGTTTTCCCTGCGCGCGGATATCTCCAAAATAGCGCTGATGGCCGCGAATTTCGGCGACTGCCTTACGGCCATGCAAGCGGCGCGCGACGCATGCCTCGCTCACCCCGGCCGCGCAATAATAATGGTATCCATGGGAAGACACGGCCTGACGTCGCGTATTATGGCGCAAGAATTCGGATCAGTCGTTACATTCGGCTCGTCAGAGGCCTCCGGCCCGTCCGCTCCGGGGCAAATATCAGCGCGCGGCCTTCGCCTCGCGTTCGACATTCTTAAAAAATACACCGAATTTTGAAATTGTCATAAATTTGTTATTGATTTTTAATTATTATCGTGTAGAATAGAATGGAGGTATGGAAATGGCTTCATAAGCCGTCCCAACGCAGTACGACGCAGGGCTTGCCCGTAAGCTCGGACAAACCAGGCGTTCAATAATCACTCAGGGGGTATATCAATGAAAAAAGTGAGAAAACTAGTGGCGTTAACAATTGCCGCTTCTGTAACATTGTCGTCGGCAATGCCTGTATTCGCCGCGAATTCTCCCGGCAGATTCGCAACCGGAACGCCAATGGCTGTTCCTGTAACTCTTCCCGACGAAGTTCCGCAAGAAGAAGCGCCGGTAATCTTCCCGAATCTTGCGCACACCAGCCGCATATTCAGAGACAACCAGCAGGCGCACCGCGGTTATATCCCGGTTCTTAGCAACGCCGCCCCAGGTTCCGACTTTGAAAGACTTAACGACGAATTCCTCGCTAACGCGCAAAGAGCAAGCTGGGCCGCCACTGATTTCAGCGGCAGGACAGTAGGCACATTCGATGGTTTCTGGGCTGATTTCAGCGTTGTAAACTTGAGCCAGTTCGGCGGCGGCAGCGGTGTTGAAATCGGAGAATTCGACGAAGAGACCGCAAATCGTCTTAATCGTTTCGCCGTTGTTACCCAAACGCTCAGATTTGGCGGAGCAACACACCTGGTTAACCCCGAAAGAGTTCAAAATCAAGTTTTTGTCTACTTTATAGACAAGTCGACCAACCGTCAAGTCAGCGCCGATTTCGTTATAGCTTTCATACAAGAAATCATTGACGAACTCGAGGTCGCATTAGAAGACCTTGAAATCGAAGAGGCCGAAATCGTAGAAGACGCAGATGAAGTAGAAGAAGCTGAGGAAGCCGAAGACGCAGATGAAGCCGCTGAGGAAGCTGCCGAAGCGGTCGCTGTTCCCGCTGTAGAGACTCTTTTCCCGGTCTTACTAGCTGCAGAATACGGATTCGTTGTATCCTTTGACGAAGACGAAAATCTTGTTGCATTCCTTGATGGAGATGCACTTGTAGCCGTTTTCGTTGTAGGTGAGGACATCGCATTAGTGTTTGACGGCGAAGAAGTGGAAGAACTCCAGCTTTCCGAAGAAACTTACATTGACGCGGCAAGCGGCGAGATTTTTGCTCCCATAGACTTCTTCGCAGAAGCTCTTGGTATCGTAATCGAACTGGTTGAGGTTGAAGCCGAAGTTCCTGCGGAAGAGGAAGAGCTTGAAGAAGAGCTTGAAGAATAAACTTTTCTTACATAAAGCGTTATCCCAATTTGGGGATAACGCTTTTGTGTTGCTTCCTAAATATATAATAGTTACCGGCTTCTGCTAAATTATTGCCCTTACAGCTTCGACGATATTCGCCGCGGTAAGACCGTAGTGTTCCTGCAAGTATGGCTGCGGCCCTACGGAACCGAAGCGGTTAGATACGCCGACCTTTCGGAACTTAACCGGAACGCCGGCTTCAAGAAGCGCGTCTGCCACAGCGTCGCCCAAACCGCCGATTGTGTTGTGGTTTTCGGCGACAACGACGGCCCCTGTCTTGCGAGCCGATTCGATCACGATCTCACGGTCGATCGGCTTGATGGTAAACATATCGACCACGCGCAAGTTTATGCCTTCATTTTCTAAAAGAGCCGCCGCCGCCATAGCTTCTCCTACCATCAGCCCGCACGCTATCACGGCTGCGGAGCTGCCGTCGCGCAAAACTTGGCCGCGCCCTATAACAAACTCGTGGTCGTCGCTGTAAAGCGCAGGATAGCTCTTGCGCCCCCAGCGTACATATGTCAGACCCTGGCGTTCCTTGACCTGCCACATGAGACTTGTCAGCATGGCTCCGTCAGAGATTTCCATCACGGTGCTGTCCGGTATAGCGCGCATCAGGGCCATGTCCTCGAACGGCATATGAGTACCGCCGTTAAAGGCCGCTACAACGCCCGGATCCGACCCGAATATGCGCACGCTGTTGCCCGCGTAAGCCGCTGAAATGAACGCCTGGTCGTAACAGCGCCGCGTGGCAAATATTCCAAAGGTGTGTACACAAGGCTTCTTGCCTCCAGCCGAAAGTCCCGCGGCAACGCCCAACATGTTGGCCTCGGCAATGCCGCAGTTAATTGCCTGTCGTGGGTTGCGCTTCCAGAACCCCAGCGTACCGGCGGAGTTCATTACATCGGCATCCAGGTATACTACGTCCGCGTCAGACGCGGCTATAGCCTCCATGGTCTCGCCGAATATGTTCTTGTATACACGCTTTTCCGGCGTGCCGTCGTAGATAATGGCCATATTACGCGCCCTCCTTCGAGTTCAACAGAATTTCAAGAGCCTCTTCGCACTCGCGTACGGCGGAATCGCGCATTTCGCCTTCAAGCTGAATATGGTGGTTTAGCTCAATTTTCTCAATGATGCTGACCTTCGCGCCTTTCACCGTGTTCAGAACGATGCAGCTCGGCACGCCGCTTGCGGCATGAGCCGCGTTAACCGCCTGCAATATTACCGCCGCGTCACCGCCGTCAATTGTCTGGACATTCCAGCCAAACGCGGCGAACTTGGCCGCAATGTCGCCCATGTCCATTACTTCCTTGGTCGTACCGTCAAGCTGCTTGCCATTGTTGTCAATAAACATAGTCAGGTTGTCGAGCTTTTGCTGCCGTGCGAAGAGCGCTCCCTCCCAGACCTGCCCCTCGTTGCACTCGCCGTCGCCCACTACCAGGTACGTGCGCGCTCCGTGGCCGTCCATCCTTTGAGCCAGCGCCAGCCCGATAGCCGTCGAGACGCCTTGGCCAAGCGAACCCGTGGTCATGTCGATCCCAGGTGTCAGACGCATGTCGCAGTGACTTGGCAGCCGCGTTCCTGGCTGGTTAAGCGTCGCGAGCCACTCCATCGGAAAATATCCTAATATCGCCAAAGCCGAATAAACCGCCGGGCCGGCGTGTCCCTTGCTCATGACAAGCTTGTCCCGTTTATCCCAGCCGGGGTTCGCCGGGTCGATGCGCATAAGGCCGCCGTATAGCACGGCAAGCGTATCAGCCACCGACAGCGCGCCGCCAAGATGCCCAAAACCCCGTACCCCTATCTGGCGGACGGTTTCCAGACGTATCCGCGCAGCAAATATTTCAATTTCGCGTATATTCATGTTATCACACTCCTTGCCGCATTATACCATAACACACAGCATTTCACAACTATAAGAGTTTGTCCTATCATGAACAAAGAAAAAGAGTTTTCTCTGTTCATACGTTTACCGTGAGTTGGTAATGCCGAAAACTTGACATTTTTCACTCGCAATACTATACTATTACAATAATAGACCACAAATACTTCCGGGGGTACATATGCAGACAAAGTACATTTTCATAACGGGCGGAGTGGCTTCAGGGCTTGGCAAGGGCGTCACGGCGGCTTCGCTCGGCAGACTCTTGAAGGCGCGCGGCTACGGCGTCACAATTTCCAAGTTTGACCCGTATATAAACATTGACCCGGGCACGATGAGCCCATACCAGCACGGCGAAGTGTTCGTAACGGAGGACGGGGGTCAGACCGATCTTGACATAGGACACTACGAGCGCTTTATCGACGAAAATCTGAGCCAGTTCTCGAACACGACCGCGGGAAAGATATACTGGTCGGTGCTGACGCAGGAGCGCGACGGCGGCTACGACGGCAAGACCGTGCAAGTCATACCGCACATCACCGACAATATTAAGAATCGTATTTACGACACAGGCAGGACGTCCGGCGCGCAGATCGTAATAACCGAGGTGGGCGGAACTGTCGGCGACATAGAAGGGCTTCCGTTCCTGGAGGCTATCCGCCAGGTACGGCACGAAGTCGGCCAGACGAATGTTCTGTACGTTCACGTCCCTCTCATACCTCGCCTGTCCCGCTCCGACGAAATGAAGACCAAGCCGGCTCAGCACTCCGTAAAGGAATTGCTCTCTCTTGGCATCCAACCCGACATAATTGTCTGCCGTACCGAGAAGCCCCTTTCCGAGGACATGCGTGACAAGCTGGCGCTGTTTTGCAACGTCAAGCGCGAGTGCGTCATCCAGAATATAGATTGCGAACTGATTTACGAGTTGCCTCTGCTGTTCGAGAAGGAGGGCTTCGCCCAAATCGCGTGCTCCAAGCTGGGTCTTGAGGCCGGAGCCGCCGACCTGTCCGACTGGGAAGGTATCGCAGCGCGCTGGCGCAATCTTCACAAGACGGTTAACATCGCCCTTGTGGGCAAGTACGTAGAACTGCACGACGCGTATCTTTCCGTGACCGAAGCGCTGCGCCACGCAGGGCTCGGCATCGGAGCGCACGTAAAAATTGACTGGATCGACGCCGAGGCGCTTAACTCCGAAAATGTCGCGGCAACACTGGCCGACACTCACGGCATAATAGTGCCGGGCGGCTTTGGCGAACGCGGCGTGGCCGGCATGATCGCCGCCGTTGGATACGCGCGGGCAAACGCCATACCTACCCTGGGCATCTGTCTGGGAATGCAGTGCATGTTGATCGAATTCGCCCGCCAAGCGGCCGGACTGCAGGGCGCAAGCAGCTCCGAACTGGACACCGAGGCTCATATTCGCCTGTTTTGCGAAATACCCGAAGACGCCGGCAGATCCATCGCCGGAGGCGCAATGCGATTGGGCGCTCAACCCATAATACTGGAAGAAGGAAGCTTGGCCGCGCAAATCTATGGCGGGCGCTCCATATCAGAACGCCACCGACACAAGTACATGTTTGAAATTGCTTTCCGCGCGCAACTGGAAGCGGTCGGCATGGTGTTTTCCGGAATATCGGCCGACGGCGTAATCGTCGAGATGATCGAACTTCCCCGCGGCGCGCATCCGTTCTTCGTCGGCGTCCAATTTCACCCAGAGTTCAAGTCGCGCCCGAACAGACCGCACCCGCTGTTTAGCGAATTCATAAGAACAAGCTGCAAATAAGAACCTGTATTCAGTACCCGAAATGCTGGATTGGCGAGCCTGGTTTTTCGCCAATCTAGGATGCTGTGTGCCGGTGGCACACGTTTAGCATCCGAAGCGCCAGCGTAGGAGGAGGAAGCGACGCCCGGGGTCCCCATAAAGCCCGGTTTTGGCTTTATGGGGTGGACTGTGGCGAAAAACCAGCCGCCAAGACGGCTTTTCGGCGTACTGAATACAGGTTCTAAGATTAAGGAGGATTTTATGCCAGCCATAAAGACTTTTTTAAAGCGCGTTGTGCCGCTTCCGGCAAGGTGGTCGGTGAGATTTAACCAGGACTTGATATCAGAATTGTCCTTGCTTAATAAACGCCTTGACAATATTGAAAATCGTTTTGTGGAATTACGGAATCAGGCAGCCTCCCCTCCCGAGCCCGTAGCTTCACAAATATCAAGATTTTGCATTTCGTGCCGCAAAGAGCAGCAAACATTTTTGCCATATTGAGATCCTCCAAGAAAAAATGCGCAATGTCCATCATGCCGCTCTTTAGAGCGTCACCGAGCTTTATGGCGCTACCTTGAAAATTTTTCAAGCCTGCTCTGTGAAGAATCTAATATCGTTAAAGTGCTTCATTTTGCTCCCGAGAAGGTTATTTACGATAAGTTCTCAAGCTTGTCAAATGTGGACTACTATCCGGTTGATATCAACCCCTCGGCTAAACATTTGGCAGGCTTAAAAATACGTGACGCTGTAGACATCCAGCATATTCAGTATCCAGACGGTATGTTCGACGCAGTTATATGCAGCCATATACTTGAGCACATCCCAGATGACCTTAAAGCTATGCGGGAACTGAGAAGAGTGCTGAAAAAAGGCAGTTTCGCATATATCATGTGCCCGATTGGGAATTTTGACACAACACGTGAGAACCCGGAACACAATACGCCGGAATTACGCAAAGAGCACTATGGCCAAAGTGACCACGTAAGACATTATGGAAGGGATTTCTCACAAAGATTGACAGATTCAGGATTCTCCGTAGAGATAATAGAGCCGAACAAGGTCTTGGCGAATCAGGAACTTCACTGGTATGGTCTAAGCAGGTCAGAAATAATTTTCAAATGTAAAGAACCTGAAGCTATCAAAGATTAATTGCTAAGAACCTGTGTTCAATACCCGAAATGCTGGCTGGAAGCGGCGATTTTTCGCCAATCTAGGAAGGGGCGACGCCGCGTACCCAAGCGGTACGCAAGGAGCGACTGACGACGAGTGGCGGAAAATTGACCTTCCAGACGGCGTTGAGCGATATTTAACACAGGTTCTAAGTTGCATGCAGCATAAATCGGAGGAATAATATGACCAAGATAATTTTAAACGGCTATTCTGGAAAGATGGGTCAGACCATTCGCAGGATGTGCGATGGAAGCAGCGAATTCGAGGTCGTTGCGGGAATCGCCAAGCACCTTGAAGCCGCAGCCTTTCCCGTGTTCTCCTCACCGGCCGAGTGCGGCGTGGCGGGCGACGTAATTATCGACTTCTCGAACGCGAGCGCCGTCGAGCCGCTACTTCAATTCGCGCTGGATACGAAAACCTCCGTCGTCATCTGCACAACGGGCTTATCCGAAGAAGCCGGGGCGGCTATCATCAGCGCGTCTAAGGAAATCGCGGTATTTCGCTCGGCAAATATGTCCCTTGGCGTAAACTTGCTGGCGCAGCTCGTGAGAAAGGCTGCCGACGTTCTCTACAACACAGACTTTGACATTGAAATACTTGAAAAACACCACAACCTCAAGATCGACGCGCCGTCAGGCACGGCGTTGCTGCTTGCCGACGCCATAAACGCGCAGCTCGGCGGCAGTCTTACATATACATACGACAGAAGCTCCTCAAGGCAGCGACGCGAACACAATGAGCTCGGCATACACGCCGTCCGCGGGGGCACAATCGTAGGCGAACACAGCGTTATCTTCGCCGGCGAAGACGAAGTGCTCGAGTTCACGCACATCGCGCAGAGCAAGGCCGTATTCGCGCAGGGCGCACTCAAGGCCGCCGCGTTCCTCAAGGGCAAACCGGCCGGACTCTATGACATGACACATGTATTAGCCGGAATAATTTGAATATAGTTGAATATGGCATACATGGAGGACATCACATGGTAAGTAATTACAACGAGGCTCTGCACATCAACGACATTATTTCGACGGAAAGGCTGATACTCCGGCAGTTTAAAGGATCAGACGCGCCAGACATCCTTGAATACGGCAGCGATCCCAAATCGCTGGAATACTTGGTTTGGGACGGCGTACATACCCTCGACGCGGCAAAAGCCGCCATATATGACTATTACTTGTCGAAGCCGGGTATCTTCGCCATAGAACTAAAGGCCGAGCAAAAATGTATCGGCACTATAGATCTCAGGCTGGAGCCGGAGCATGATAAAGCCGGCTTCGGCTACGTGCTCAACCGAAAGTACTGGGGAAACGGATATATGACGGAAGCGCTATCCGCGATACTGACGCTGTGCTTTGAGAAGCTGGAGCTCAACCGTATCGAAGCGAACCATTATGTGGGTAACGATAGCTCGGGGCGTGTTATGGAAAAAGCCCGAATGACGCGCGAGTGCGTGGCAAAGCAGCAAGTAAGGGTCAAGGGAGTCTTTCACGACGTGGTACATTACGGTATAATCCGGGAAGAATGGTATTCAAGATAAATTGTATCAGATTAGATTTCAGGGGGAACTCGTATGTTGAGTTTGTGGATTGTGTATTTGATGTTGATAGCTCTGGGCAGCTGGTTTGCGATCGACAGTCCTATTTATACAGCCATTTATTCATATTTCTTGCTGTTTGTGCTTATAGTTTCGTTCTTTACATTGCTGTTGTACCGAATTTACCGGTCGGAAGACGCCAGGTTCATATGGTACATGGTGTTTGGGATCATTGTATTGGGCCAGTTTGGGCTGCTTATGGACGTGAACGCGAACAGTCCGTATTTTGCGGCGTTTCTGACAATCGTGATACCGGGCGTATTCGTGAAAACAATATTTTCAAGAATTGAAGCAAAAAGAAAAGCCGTCGTCTTTGTAATAGCGTTCGCGCTGATGGCGGCTACCAGGCTGACATACCTGCTTGTGCACATGTGGCAGAACATACACTTTATCGACGATTATGCGGGCTGGCTGCTAAGCGCTGTAATGCTTAACGGCGGAGTGGCGTTCTTTGTAAGCTTAGGCCGATTAAGCGGCGCCGTCTCAATGCTGTCCGCCGCGATAGAAGTTCAGAGCTGGGAAGCTATTGCGCTTGCGGCTTCGTCTGTGTCGATGGAAGCGGTTACGCTGTCGCTGCCGATAGCGGCCATAGTATTTGCAGGGATATGGGGCGTCAAGCAGCATAGGCGGAAAGTGACTGTCAAGCAGGATAACGACGAACAGGAGCGCCAAAAACTAGAGCGTATCGTAAAGGATAAGGAAGAACAGGAGCGCGCCGAGCAGGAGCGTATTGAAAAGGCCAAGCGCATGATAAAATCCGCCAAGTCCGGGGATACACATGCTCAGTATGAACTTGGAATGCTGCACCTGGACGCAAATAACTACGACCAGGCCGTACCTCTCCTGCAGGCGGCCGCGGACAAAGGCGACACAAAAAGCCAGTACGAGCTGGGCCAGCTATACTGCAAGGGGGCCGAAGGCTTCAAACCGGACATCGCAAAGACATACGTCTTGCTGGAGAAAGCGGCCGAAGCCGACCACGTGGAGGCGCAGTTCCTTCTTGGCGCGATGTATTTCGTAGCCGCCGGAATCGACGAGCCCGACTATACGCAGGCCGCACTGTGGTGGAGCAAGGCCGCCGCCAACGACCACGTCGAGGCCACGGGAAGACTGGCGAATCTGCACACCATGAGCGACGAATTTCCTGAGGCCGACGGACATCTTGCCATCAAGCTGTTCAAGAAGCTGGCCAACGAAAAGAGCCTGCCCATGCAGGAGCTTCCCATAAACATAATATACTACAACCCCGCCGCGCAGGAAGAGACGGCGAAACCCGCCGACAGGGCCACAAAACGAGCCCGGGCGGACGAAATAAAGGCCGAATTGTACTGGCTTGGCAAGGGCATCAAGGAGATGGAAAAATTCCTGGAAGACTTCGCAGACGACTGGGACTGGCGCAACGAAGAAACACAAAAAAAGCTTCATGACGACCGCGCTAAGGTCGAAGAGCTAAAATTCGAGCTAGAGCAGCTTACCAAAAGGAAAATTGTGTGAACAGCATCAAGTTTAAACTAATCCCGATATTACTGGCGCTTGTGTTTATCGTAATGCTGGTAAGCGGCACTTTAATGCTGACCTACCTTCATTCCGAGGAAGTCGCGCGCGCTCAGGACAACCTGCGCGCCGCCGCCGCCATGATTAACAGCGAGATACTACAGCAGGGCGACCCTCAGCTTATGTCCGACCTGGGCCTGGGATTCCTGGACGCCGGAGACATAAAGGGCTATATCCTGAACGACATGGGCGTTGTGCAGTGGGCCAGCGACCAGTCCGAGGAAATCAGCCATTTTTTCAGTTCGGCCGTACTGTCGGCGATAACGGGCCAGGCTCAATTCGCGAACGTCAGCGAACCGGATTTTTCCGGTCAGTTCCGCGGCTGGATAACCTACGCCATGCCCGTTTCCCGCATTATCGACGGAATTGAAGCCACATATGTAATCTATACCCGCACATTGTCACAGCCCATCGACGAGCGCCTGACGGAGATCGCGCTTATATTCGCGTTCACCGTATTCGTCGCGCTAGGCCTTGCCTGTGTGCTTGGCTTTATTTTCGCGGGGACGCTTACGCGTCCTATTGTTATGCTGGCCAAAATCGCGAACAAAATGGCGGCAGGCGACCTCGACCAGACAATCCAGGTAAGCTCCCGCGACGAGATAGGCCAGCTTACCGACAACTTCAACCACATGGCCCGTGAGCTCGGCAAGTCCATTACAATCATGGCGGACGAGAAGAACAAAATGGAGACAATCCTCAATAACATGTCCGAGGGAATCCTTGCCTACGACGTAGGCGGGCGTCTTATACACTGTAATGAGGCGTCGGCCCTGCTGCTTGGCATCGACGATATCGGAGCCGTACACTTCTCAGACATGCTGGGCAAGCTTGGCAAGGACGCCCGCAGCGTATCCCAGTTGACCGACGAAGACGTATCGGACACAATCGTAGAGATCGACGACCGTTACATTCACACCAGCTATCGCGCCTATACCACCTTTGCCGGTCAAATCGGGGGCATCGTAATAGTACTGGCCGACATAACCAAGCAGCAGATGCTTGACGACTTGCGTAAGGAGTTCGTGGCCAACGTTTCCCACGAGATACGCACACCGCTGACCACGATAAAGGGCTACTCCGAGACGCTGCTTGACGGCGCTTTGGACGACCGCGAGGTGGCCACCGAATTCCTGAGCATTATTAACTCCGAAGCAGACCGAATGACTCTTCTGGCCAAGGATCTGCTGGAGTTGTCCTCTTTCGACAACAAGCAGATGAAGCTCAACTTCGAGGACGTGAACCTTTACGACATCATTGCCAGGTGCATCCGCCAAACCGCTGTGGCCGCCGACCAGAAACACCAGACGATAAGCTTTGACGAATGCGGCGGAGACTTCACAATGCGCGCCGATCCCGACCGCATCAATCAGGTGCTCACCAACATACTCTCCAACGCCGTTAAATACAGCCCCGAGGGTTCGCTCATAACCCTTACCACCCGCCGCGTACCCGGCCTCTTCGAGATAGAGATATCCGACCAAGGTATGGGTATCCCCAAGGAAGACTTGCCGCGCATATTCGAGCGCTTCTACCGCGTAGACAAGGGGCGCAGCCGCGCGCTTGGCGGCACAGGGCTGGGCCTGTCTATCGCTAAAGAGATCGTGGAAGCTCACGGCGGCAAGATATCCGTCACAAGCGCCGTCGGCGAAGGAACCGCTATGAAGGTCAGCTTCCCCTCGCTCAACCAGCCGGAAAAGGAGCAATCTTTATGAATATTGAACTCAGCGCAGACCGCATAAGGGCGGATATCGAGGCTGTTTCCAGGTTTACGGCCACACCGGGCAAAGGTGCTACACGCCTCCCGTTTACGCCGGAGGCCAGGGGGGCCGTGGACTATATCAATGGCCAAAATGACAGGCTCATTCTACGATACGGTAATAAATAGGTGTAAATGCGTTAAAATCAAGCGTAAATCAAGGTTTATCTGGCATTGCCATGCGGGAAATTTCGGTATTGCAATCCCCCTGCCCAGCATGGTATAATGACTCTTTCACCTGTTGAAGTGACCACAGACTACACAATCGAAGGCTCGGAGTTGATTGTATTTTTTGGTGGGCGACGCAGCGTTTATACCCGCGTAGGAAACTAGAGGTTGTACGGATTTTTTTGAAGGGGTGTTTTTATAATGAAACAATGTTTGAAAGGAGCTATTATCGGGCTCATTTTATGCGCAACGCTTGTTTCAAGTGTTGCAGTGCTGGCGGATATTCCTATAACTGTTGAGGTCAACGGCTCTCGCGTGAATTTTGAGGGTCAACCGCCCGAGATTGTTGACGGAAGGACGCTTGTACCCGTCCGCGGCGTTTTCGAGCAATTGGGGTTCGACGTAGAATGGGACGGGGATGCGCGCCAAGTAAGGTTGGGGCGGCCATATGGCCCTGTGGGGACAGGTTGGCAGCAGGTGATTCTTACCATCGACAGTGTAGATTTTAGCGTTTACACTGAGATAGCCAGTGGTGCCTATCCCGAGCTTCGGGTCTACTCCCTTGAAGTACCCGCACAGATTGTCGGCGGGCGTACCATGTTGCCTATTCGCGCCGTATTGGAAAGCGTAGGATATTACCTGAATTGGGATGGTGCTACAAGGATAGTTTTAATAAGCTCAACACCGTTTGCCAATGTTGAAATGACTATGCAGGAAACCCCCACGCCGGAGGAAGCTCCCCCTGCGGTGGCAACCGGCGATGTTTTTGATGGCATTGTGGGTAGATGGTTTTTTATCCAGCCCGGTTCTGGCTCTGAAGATATGCTGAATGAAGTGGCCCGCGCCGGCACTTATGACGGATTGGGTGGAATGTCCGCAGGAATTTGGGGTGGCAATTACATGTCCGTAGAAATCCTTTCAAGGGAAAACGGCTATATTACCGTAAGAGGCACGCTTACGCAGTTTCACGCCAACCATAGAGAGGTGGAGACGCGGCATGAAATAAGAGAAGTAACGGTAGGATACATCCTTACACAAGATGGGCGTACGCTTGCAACTCGGCAAATACCCTTTGCTGCTTCCCCCACCCGCCCGCCGGGGGCGCACTTCGGTGCCGGACACATACGCATTTTCTTTACAGATGGCGGAATCGCAGGGCTTAGTGCTTCAGCAGGGCCATAGGCCGTGGCGTGAGGCTGCGGCACTTCCGCAAAAACACAAAACCCGCCCATATCGTGAAGCATGGGCGGGTTTTGATTGAAAATATGGGCTCTGCGCAACACAGAACCCTGGCGTTTTTTAATGTGAAAGATTGCGAACATGTGTTCAAGACGTATAGAAATATAAGATATCAGTAAACTAACTTTCTTCCTGTTTCTTGAAAAATTCGCTGACGCCAACTATCAGCAGAAAGCCGCCGAATATGCGGCGGAGCAATTCCGCTTCCAGCTTGAGCGCGATAAACGAACCTATAGCCGCGAATACCAGCCCCGCCAGAATCATCTTGAGCAGAAAGCCCCGAGCCACATCGCCGTTTCGCACGTGAACGACAAGGGCTATCGCCGCCGTGGGTATGAACACCAGAAGGTTGAGGCTCTGCGCGGCTTGCTGCTGTGTCCCGGCCAGAAGGGTCAGCGCCGGAATGAGCACGGTTCCGCCTCCCAGCCCCATTCCGCTTATTGTGCCGGATATCACTCCGATCAGTAAGTACAGACCAATCTCCATCATCCGAATATCATCCTTAACGAAGAAAAAATCAGCACAGCTCCAAGTATCTTTCCAAGATGACGCGGCTTTATCCGCCGCAAAAATCGGGCACCGACATAGCCTCCGGCCATACCGCCCAGCGCAAGCCAGACGGCCGTCTTCAACGATATTTCCGTCGAGCCCACATATATACACGCGCTCAGAACCGATAGCGGAAGCATCACGGCAAGAGCCGTGGCGTGAGCCCTGTGAGCGGGCAGTTCCACCGACCGCTTGAGAAACAAAAGCAGCACAAGCCCGCCTCCGGCTCCCAGCAAGCCGTTCAAAAATCCGGTTATCATTCCCGGTATATATACGCGGCGCATAATTCCACTCCTCATACGACAACAATTATAGTCATTACACTTTAAAAAGGTCTCAAAATTTTCTGGAAATCCCGCCCTACTGCCTGACGGGGTTCCACAAAATTTTGGCCTGAATTAAAGTGTAATGACTGTACAAGATAATATCCGCATTCACGCGGTTTTTATGCATGGGAGGCACTATGGACAAACATGATTTCAACCAATTCCGCCAAGTTGTGGACACTCTTCACGGCGAAGACGGCTGCCCCTGGGACAAGGAGCAGACCCTTACAAGCCTTGTGCCGCATTTTCGCAATGAAACACAGGAACTGCTGGACGCGATTGAAAGCGGCGACAGCGCGAATCTTTGCGAAGAGCTTGGCGACGTTCTGCTGCATATCGCAACAATGGCCAAACTGGCTGAAAAAGACGGTTCCTTTACCCTCGACGATGTTGTAGACGGCATAAGCCGCAAGATGATAAGGCGCCATCCTCATGTGTTTGGCGACCAGCGGGAGCTCGGTATGGAGGAAGTCCTAAAGCAATGGGATGAGATCAAGAAAGCGGAAAAGACAAGAGGCTTCTAGTTTGACAACTTTTTTGAAAGAAATGCCGAAATTGCTTGACAAACGGCACAGAAACGTTTATAAATAGATTTGAACATATGAAATCTATAACAATCCATACAAGGAGGAAGCAACGAATGAATAAGAACGAACTTATTACGGCCATGGCCGTCAAAGCCGGTATGAGCAAGAAGGACACTGAAAAGGTGCTGCGCGCCTTTGAAGAAGTTGTTGTAGAAGAACTGGTAAAGGGCGGCAAGGTTCAGCTTGTCGGCTTCGGTACATTCGACGTGGCGGAGCGTGCCGCACGCGAAGGCAGAAACCCTCAAACCGGCGCGGTTATGCCGATACCGGCTTCAAAAGCTCCAAGGTTCAAGGTCGGCAAGGCTCTGAAGGACGCCGTCAACAATAAGTAGCATGAGGCTTGACAAGTTCCTGAAAGTTTCGCGCCTAATCAAGCGCCGCACTATCGCAAACGAAGCCGCAGACGCAGGGCGCTGCTTCATAAATGGAAAGCAGGCCAAGCCGTCGGCTGAAGTTAAGATAGGCGACATTGTGGAAATCCGCTTCGGAAGCAGTGTCACCAAGGCCGAAGTCCTCTCGCTTGGCCAGACAGTTCGCAAGGAAGACGCCGCGGGAATGTACCGGAGCTTGCAAGAGGACTAGGCTATCCTTAGCTGCACGCGTATTAGTGTTCCATCCGGTTTAAAACCATAGTATCTTTGCGGGCAATTCTCCTCCATGCGTCGTCAGCGGCTTCTTGCGTACCACTGAGGGTACGCGGCGGCGCCGCTTCCTAGCCTGACGAAAAATTGCCGAGTAATTCTACTATGTTTTTAAAACCGGATGAACCGCTAGAGTTGCGCGTGCAGCTTTTATTTTCATGAAACGGAGCATATACATGAAGATACTACCTCCCAGCGCACATGTGCTGGACGACATAGGCCCGGACGACATACTGCGCCGTATAGAACGCGCCGGCCGTGTGTGCTACAAGTCGGAAGGCAAAGCTGGCCCGGGCACAGCGCCCAAGTTTGTGGCAAACCTGATAAAACGCGGACACGAATCGGTTATAGAGCACGAAAAGCTCAGCGTGCTGCTGATCTGCGACCGCGGAGTATCACACGAGATCGTGCGCCACAGGCTGGCAAGCTATTCCCAGGAATCTACGCGCTACTGCAACTACGCCGGCGACAATTTCGGCGGCGAGATCAGCTTCATAAAGCCATGCTTCTGGAACGAAGGCGACGCCGCCTACGAACTCTGGAAGGACGCGATGAGGCAGTGCGAGCGTACGTATTTCGCCATGATAGAAGGCGGCGCGAAGCCCGAACAGGCCCGTTCCGTGCTCCCCAACAGCCTCAAGACGGAGCTTGTGGCCACCATGAACATGCGCGCGTGGCGGCACTTCCTGAAACTGCGCACAGACACGGCCTCGCACCCTCAGATGCGCGAGCTTGCCGGACTGGTGCTGAGCGAGTTCCGCGCGCGCATACCCGTCCTGTTTGACGATATATCACCTCAAGCGGAGGGCTAAACTACCATGGACAGCGCCAAATGGCAAGCATTGGAGAACGAATGCGCGGCCTGCCGCAAATGCGGGCTGTCGCAAGAGCGCAGCAATGTGGTTTTCGGCGTTGGCAGCCGTCAGTCCAAGCTTATGCTGGTTGGCGAGGGGCCCGGCTATCACGAGGATATGCAAGGCGAACCATTCGTGGGCCCGGCAGGGCAGCTTCTGGACAAAATGCTGGCCTCCGTCGGCCTGCTCCGCAAAGACGTCTACATTGCCAACGTCGTCAAATGCCGCCCTCCAAACAACCGCGACCCTCAGCCCGCCGAAATGGAGGCGTGCCTACCGTACCTCCGCGCCCAGTACACCCTCTTACGCCCCGGCATAATCGTGTGCCTTGGCCGTATTTCCGCCGGCGCGCTGATTGACAAGGAGTTTCGCATCACCCGCGACCGCGGCAAGTGGTTTGAACGCAAGGGCGTCGCAATAACAGCCACATTTCATCCCGCCGCCCTTCTTCGCGACGATTCCAAGAAACGCCCCGCGTGGGAAGACTTCAAAGTCATAAAACGCCGGCTGGAGGAACTCAAAAACTAAGAACCTGTATTCAACCTCCGAAATGCTGGATTGACGAGGCAGTTTTTCGCCAACCCAGGAAGCGCCGCCGGGACGGCGAATTACAATAACAAGAGCAACAGTAAAAAACAAAGCACAAGATATCCCAAACGTGGTATAGTAGGAGCACCACACAACTACTAAAAACGGAGGGATACCTAGTGGCATACCGAC
>WRAW01000052.1 GCA_009780015.1 Defluviitaleaceae bacterium
ATTTCCGCCACTCTGCGTCAGTTCCTCCTTGCGTGCCTATGGGCACGCGGCGTCGTCACTTCCTTGATTGGCGAAAAATCGCCTCAAAAAGCTTTCTGAAAAACTATTGACGACACACCCTAGGAGGAAATGACGCCGAAGGGCGGAAAATTGGCCGCCAAGACAATGGTAAAAAGATATTGAACAGGCTTCTTAGGGGGTGGCGGCACACCCTGGAAATTCCCCGATACATATCCCGTGTTTGCGGGATAATGCCCGCTGGGCAGTTGGGCGGGCCATGTCGTTTGCGAAAGCGAGCGATATTAACAGGGGGAATTGTATTGACAAGAATAGCCAGCTTACCGATAAATAGCGGACGGCGCGTGTTTCCACGCGCACGCATGAACGTCATGGCGCGGGCGGTGCGCAAGTTCCTTGCGCCCATGCATACATGCCCGGCCCCGGACGATGCGACGCCGTTTTTTAAAATTACAGATGACGACGGGACGGCAAGCTCGTTCCTGAAAGCGCTGACGGATTTCCGGCTTGAGGCCGCGCGGGGCTTTATCAGCAAGAATTTCGCGAGCAGCATCGACGTGCACGAGCTTGCGGCCACATTTGAAGGGGCCGCCGCCTGCAAGATGGTGTGCGCCGAGTTCGCAAGCTGCCCGAGAAACTGCAAGGTCAAGTCGGTGCTGGTGATGGACGAACAGTGTGCGCCGTGCGCCGTCGTCCACCTCCGTATGATACGGGAACCGGACAGCGTAAGCAACTGGAAAATATACTCCGTCGAGAAGGAGTGTTAGACATCAATACCAATGAAGCCCGTGAACTGCTTTTCAACGCCGCGGGGCGGCTGGGGGTGACTCTTGGCGGCGCGCAGCTTGAACAGTTCATGATGTATATGGATATGCTGCTTACGTGGCGCGAAAGGTTCAACCTGACCGCCATCTCCGACCCGCGCGAGGTCGTGCTAAAGCACTTTACCGACAGCCTGAGCGTCGTGCCGCACATTGGCGGGGATACGGCAAACGCGGTGGATGTGGGTACGGGCGCGGGGTTTCCGGGTATACCGCTGAAACTGGCGCTGCCCGGCTTGCGCGTTACGCTTCTGGACGCGGTGAACAAGCGTGTGGGGTTCCTGAACGCCGTGATCGAAGCGCTGGAACTGGAGGACATCCGCGCCGTTCACACCCGTGCCGAGGACGCGGCCCGCGTAGGCGGCGATCATCGGGAATTCTACGATCTGGCCGTGTCCCGCGCCGTGGCCTCCCTGCCCGCGCTGTCGGAATACGCGCTGCCGTTTGTGCGCCCGGGCGGAAGCTTTGTGGCCATGAAGGGGCCGTCCGTGCAAGACGAGCTGGACAGCGCGGGTCAGGCGATCCAGACCCTCGGAGGAAGTTACGCTTCCACAATTTCCGTGGAAATTCCGTATACGGACATTATACACAGCCTGGTAATTATAAGCAAATTTTCTCACACGCCGCCACGCTTCCCTAGAAAGGCGTCGCAGATCGCAAAAAGGCCCATCATACGATGAGCCTTTTTAATATTGTTTGCCAAAACCAAAGTATTTGAAATGTTCGAGCACGGAGGGCTTGTCTGGAAATGTGTGGTAATATATTTGCACGGCGGATAATTGCCATATAGTGAAATAACTTTAATTCAGACCAGTATTAGCTCGGCGATAAAGCGCCTCATTTGTGGAATGTCGGCGGCAGTAGGCCGACGTTTCCAGAAAATATTGGTTCGTCTCTCAAGTTGTTTCACTATAGAATACGAAAGAGGTGTACAAATGTTGAATAGTATGGTAACACAGGCAAACGAAGTCCTGCATCTTCCGGTAGACTGCATCAGGGCCAACCCGTACCAGCCGCGAAAGTTTTTCGAGCGCGCGAACCTAGAGGAATTGGCCGCCAGTATCAGGGAATACGGCGTGTTGCAGCCGATATCCGTCCGGCTGATAAACGGCTTTTCGTACGAGCTGGTGGCGGGAGAGCGGCGGCTGCGCGCAAGCAAGCTCGCGGGGCTTGCCACGATTCCGGCGATACTGGTGCGCATTAACGATCAGGAAAGCGCCATCCTGGCCATTATCGAAAACCTCCAGCGCGACAACCTCAACTACATAGAGGAGGCCGAAGGATTCGCCAACCTGATTGAAGACTACGGCTTCACGCAGGAGGAGCTGGCCAGGAAAATCGGCAAGTCGCAGTCAACCGTCGCAAACAAGATACGCCTGCTCAAACTGCCCAAGGCTCTGCAGAACTTCCTGATAGAAAGCAGCCTGAGCGAACGCCACGCCCGCGCGGTTCTCCGCCTTGAAAACGAGGAAGACCAGGCAATGGTGCTGACCCGCGCCGCCAAGGAGTCCCTGACCGTCTCCAAAACCGAGGCGCTGGTCGAACAGGTGCTTGAAAAAAAACACAGCGCCGGCGCGAACAAGCGCGAGTTTAAGCGCTGGGTCAAGGATGTGCGCATTTTTACGAATACGATCAAGAACGCCGTCGACATCATGAACCAGTCCGGCGTAAAGGCGGAATACATCGTCGAGGAGAACGACGGAGGCATGGATATTGTAATTGCGGTGCAGTACTAGGGTTAGACCGGCAAACAGAAATGAGCCCATGCTGATGTAGGCGTGGGCTCATATTTCAACAGGTTCTAAAGTATGGCTTCGAGCTTTGCTTTGAGCGTAGATTCCAGAATAGTCACGGTGTTAACCAGGCTGGACGCGCTGCGGTTGAGTTTCAGCATATGTTCGGTCGTGGTGTTCTCCGTTCCCGTGATTGCCTGTATCTTCTTGCCCTCGGCGTTTAGGATGTGGGCCAGGGCAGTTTCTTGCAGAGCCACGGACTGAATTATGTCGGTGACCGCCTGATATCGCGGATCTTCCTGCCCGCCTCTGATTTCCGTATATACCTCGTTGGAGCGCACGTCGTAGGCGCTGAGAAACCCGCCGCGAACCGGCGAATATGAGTATGTGATCTCCGCGCTGTTGACGGCCGGGTTTTGAGCGGGGACATGATCCGCCTTGGCCGAGAATACGACGGTAAGCGCTTCTCCGCCGGGAATGTCCGGCAGCGCGAAGCCGGTACCGGGGTCTGCGGCGGGATATGAAGCGCCGTTTACCGTAACGCTCCCGGGCACAAACGCGAGCCCGTCAGGCAGAGTGTCCCGGAAGAACGGCTCTGCCAGAGGATTGTCGGCGGGGTCAAACAGTGTCACAGTGTACTTCACGATCCCGCCGACTTCCACGGCGTCGGCGCTGGCGAGTTTGACAGGGAGGTACACCGGCACTTCGACTTCCAAGAATTCGATATTGTCCGCCGCACATGCGCTGTCCCAGCCCGCGGCTCCTATGCTTATAAGTTCGACGCTCAGGGACGTGTTGTCTCTCGAGTGTATTACGGTTCCTACCTGCTTCCATTCCGGTGTATTCGGGTTTGCGCTGATAGGCTCGCCAAGCTCCTCTTCATACATGACGCTGCCGTGCTGGTCGAGAATCCGCGCGCCAATCTTTTGATCGGCGGTCTGCGCAATCTTGGACATGTTCATCATCCACGCGCATAACAGGTAGTATGTGTTGGGCTTTACGGCTATCTTGCCGGTGAAGAACACATCTCCGGTTTCGTTGCCGCTTACGACAATCAGCCTGCCGGTCTCGCGGCCCGTCGAGCGGTCGGCTATGCGCCACCACGATCCAGACACGTTTGCGAAAGAGTTGCTCATTATATTTTGCAGTGTGAACTCGCCGTCATTTGGGGCCGGCGTTTCGGGGCCGGTCGGCAGTACATACACAAAATCCGTGCCCACTCCGGGGTACGGGTTTGTCGGCGCTCCGCTGTCAGAGGCTGTTCCCGCCTGAAATTCCCCGAACGTACCGCCGTTCGCCTCGACAATCAAGTTATCGGACGATATTACGACGCCGTCGTCAATTATTTCCGTAATGGGCGTATATCTTACCGGCCCATTCAGGAAGTTTACCACAAGATTGGTCGAGCCGTTTGGTATGTTCGCGAACCGGATCGACGGTTGAAGGCAGTCAAGATGCGTACTTCCCGGTGGTGGCGCGCTCACGTCGCTTATTGAGGGCATCGCGCTCTGCGGGATCGGGCCCGGAACCGCGTTTTGGAAATTGCCGGGCGTCGGAACGGCCGGCTCTCCGTAAGCCTGAACAATCCTGTAATCGCCGTTTTTAACGTGGTCAAAGAAGTAGCCTCCGTTTGTATCCGTGTACACGGCAATTCTTTCGCCCGTGTCAATTTTTTGCAGAACAATCGGGATGCCGGCTATTCCCGGTAGCGCGTCTGACGCGACGCCTGTCCTGTCTCTGTCGAATATGAGCCGCCCTGATATCGTAGCAGCCATAGTTTATCACCCTTTCCATATATTTTGTGGTGGGAGAATAATCTCCGTCCATTACAGACTATTTCGTTTTTTCGCGTAGACCTCTCAGCGCGTCCAGTTTTAGATACAGCATATATTCTAATTGTGTGGCGCTTATTATCATTTTTGTGACCGACTTGTTGACCTCCAGCAGATCTTCAGTGCTCCCGGCGATTTCCACCGCTTTTTGCAGCTTTTCTCCCTCGGCGTTGAGTATGTGAGAAAGCGCGGCCTCTACCATCGCGATAGACTCAATCAGATCGTTCTCGCATTGTTTTTCATCGTCGTCGGAGCAGTTGGCTTTGCATACATAATAGTTGCAGCGTTCCAGTTCAATTTCGCGTATGCCGTGGCGTAAAATTGACGGGTACTCGCCGTGTTTCAGCACAAGCGTCAGTATCTCAGGTTTGGTATGTTTACCGCGTTTGCATGGCTGCAACAACATGTCCTGTACGCGGTAGCCGTCGGGTATGGCAATTGTATGAACCAGCCGCCCTTCGCGGCTCAACAATTGAATCTCGGTCTTTTTGTTATTACGGTAAGCCGCCGCGTAGTAAGGCGCGGCCGACAACACCGCCAGGAAGCGTCCTTCGCATAGTCTTCGCAGGATTCGGACGCTTCCGCTGGTTTTGTCCGCCTCCAGTACGATTTCCGGGTACGCGACAAGCAGCGCGTCATTTTCGCAGTCATACGAAAGACCTGCAATCGGCGAACATATCTCTTTCTTGTCGATCTTGAGGGTTATTCGGTCTACTTCCCTGAGCTTTCGATCCAGCTTGTATACTTTGTCAACGTCACTGCCCGCGGATGCCCAGAAGCATTTCTCTCGGACATCGAACGCGATTGCTTTGTATGGCCGCCTGGTATGATAGCTGCCCTTTGCCGCGAATTCAGGGTTGAATTTGTATATCGCGTATTCCTTGGGAAGCGTGGCGAAAATATGACAGCCGTCAAAGGCCATCCCGGAAAACGCCTTATGTCCGTCCGCGTCCAGCGTGATTATATTTTTTTTGACTTCATCCAAAAATTACACCTCCTTGTACATTCATAATTCCAGTATATTCAAGGCGCAAAATTTGGACACACTATCGGGTTGTCCACATATACTGTTATGGAACAGACATTCCATAATGTTTAGGAGGTGAATTTGATGGGTATGCCCGTAATCGAACCAGGTCACGGCTCTCGGAGCCAGGCGATCACCGACCTGATACAATCCGTGGCTTTGCAAGAGGCTGCTCTTTCTCACATATTAAATGCCGAGGGTGAAAAGATGCAGAAGATAATCGGCCAGCATGACGTATCGCCGGAAGAACTGTTGAAGCTGAACAAATCCGTACAGTCGATGCTGAACGCGGTAACGCGCCTCGAGATGATATTCCTGGCGAAGCTCGAGCTGTTTGAGGATGAAAATCCGGATACGTAAGAAGAAAGATGATTGTTTGATACATCAAGCACAGAATTAGGCTACCGGCATATTTGCCGGTAGCCTAATTCTGTGCGTTAAAAATCCGTGACGGATAATCACGGACTTTTGACGCGTAAATAATAGTGAAAGAGATCGTTTATAACACTTCGGAGTCGTGGCGTGCTTTCAGGCGTGCCCAGCGGCGGTCGACTTCGGCCTGGATTTGATCCAGCATGTCGGCGTTGCCGGGCTTGGACAGGTGGCGTGTGCGTCCCATCATTTCAAACCATTGTGAGACGGGGATTTTTTTGTTTTTGTCCTCCGGGTTATAGGTCAGTGTGGTGACTCCGTTTTCGATTTCATATAAAGGATGGTAGCAGCAGTTGACGGAGGCTTCGATCACGGCGCGCTCGTCGGCCGGGACGTCGCCCCAGTTGAGGGGGCAGGCGGAGAGAGCCTTGACGTAGGCTGTCCCGAAGCGCCGCGAGTATTCTCCGGCTTTGGCGGCCTTGCGGATGAAGTCCATGGGGTTGTGTTCGGACACGGTTGCGATGTAGGGGATGTTTGTACCGGCCATTATCTGGGGCGTGTCCTTGTGGAAGCCGGCCTTTCCCTGCTGGGCGACTCCCACGTGGGAGGTGGAGGAGCGCGCGCCCATTGGCGTCGCGTAGGAGAGCTGGTAGCCGGTGTTCATGTAGCCGCCGTTGTCGTATTCAAACATTATCAGGCAGTGGTTGCGCAGCGCCGTGCCGATGCTTGGCCCCATGCCGATGTCCATGCCTCCGTCGCCCGATATCATGACGAAGGTGATGTCGCCGGAGGGTATTTCCCCGCGGCGCTGGCGCTGGTGGAAGACTTCGACCAGGCCGGAGAGCGTGGCCGCGCCGCTCTGGAACAGGTTATGGATGTAGGGTACTCGGAAGGATGTCTTTGGGTAGGGCGTAGTCACGACCATTCCGCAGCCCGTGTGGAAGAGCAGTACGACGTTTCCCTCGATGCCCTTTAGAAGCAGGTTGACGTTTACGGGAATTCCGCAGCCGGGGCACGCGCCGTGGCCGGGGGCTATGCGCTTTGGCATTGCGGCCAGGTCGGTTATTGCGCCGCCGGTGACTTCCATTTTACTGGTCTGGGCGTTGAAGCCGGCGGAGGTTACGCCGGGGCGGGAGACGTCTTCGGTAATGGGGGCGAAGAACTGGTTGATTTGAGTTTCGCCGCTACCCTCGTAGATTCCCAAGTAGTCGAAGCGGCGCGTGCTGCTTGCTCCAAGGAACTTGAAGCCTTCCTCCAGCATCGTTATGGCGTCGTCGACGTAGAAGTCGCGTCCGCTCAGGCCATAGACGCGGGAGATGACGGGGGTGCAGGCGCCGATATCCTGCAGCGCGGCCTTTACCTCGATGGTGAGATTCCCGCCGCCTGCGCCGTAGCTGTCCTGTCTGTCAGCGACTACTACAGACTTGGCGTTTTTTAGGCATGTGCTGATGTTTGCGGCGGGGAACGGGCGCAGTATGCCTAGCGTGGTGACGCCGACCTTCTTGCCCTTTTCGCGGAGCTTGTCTACGGCAACCATTGCGGTATCAAATGACGAACCAAGGATCACCAGCACGACTTCGGCGTCGTCGGTTTGATAGCATGTGGTGACGGAATAGGTTCGGCCGGATATTGATTCGTATTCGGCAAAGATTTCCGGGATGGCGTTGCGCGCGTCCTCCATGGCCAGGTGGAGCTGGTACTTGTTGTTGAGCAGGTCGGGTTCGTTCATATACGCGCCTATGGTTACGGCGCTTTCGCAGTCCAGGGCGGAGAATGATGGTTTATAGCTTCCCAGAAAGTCCTGGACGTCGTGGTCGTGCTCGAATACCTGCGTTCGGCGTTTCTGATGCGACGTGAAGAAACCGTCGAAGGCCACGATAACGGGGAGCTTTACGCGCTCCGCGATTTTCAGCGCCATTATGTTCATGTCGTAGACGGCCTGAGGGTCTTTTGCGAACAATATTATCCAGCCGGTGTTCAGCGTGTACATGACGTCGCTGTGATCGCCCTTGATCGAGAGCGGTCCGGAAACCGTGCGGCAGGCGATGTTCAGTACCATGGGCGCGCGCGTGCCGCTTTGCACGGGCAGTTGTTCCAGCGCGTAAAGCAGCCCGTTGGCGGACGTGGCGTTGAAGACGCGGCCCCCACCAAGCGCGCCGCCGTAGCAGATACCGGCCGCGCCATGTTCGCCGTCCGCGGGGATCAGCATTACGTCGTGCTCCCCTTCGGCTTTGAGATAGTCGAGATGCTCGGCGATCTGCGTCGAGGGCGTTATAGGGAAGTATCCCATTATGTGATAGTTTATCTGCTTAGCCGCGAAAGCCGCCAGCTCGTTGCCGCTTTCAAACATTGTTTTTTGAGCGTACATCAGTATGCCTCCCTAGGGTTTGTCATGAAATAAACTTCTCACTTTGCTTGTCTTCAAACCCTAACTTAATACGTTTCGTTGACGGTGGCGGATTCCGATTCCATATATGAGTTTGTGCCGGCGTCCTCGAATTGCATGTGCTCTACGATCAGGTCGATGTTGCGGACGTGGGTTTTGGAGAGGTCGTGCTCACGCTCGTTTCCGGCGGTCAGGGCGTCCGTGGGGCAGATGCCGCAGCAGCGTAGGCAGCCCTTGCAATGGTGGTAGTCGGGGCCTTTGTTCATCATGCGCTGCTTGCCCTTGTACTCGCCGCGCACGAACTGGAATACCATGTCGGGGCAGGTTATGTCGCATTGGCCGCAGTGTATGCAGGATTCAGCCTTGAACACGGGAATATAGCCCTCGCGCGAGGCCGTAAGGTCGTTGGAGACGGTTGAGCCGCAGATGGGTACGACTCCGCCGGTGGGGGCGTTCTTCCAGCCCCAGTCCGATTGGAGCTCCTTGTAGAACACGGGCTCGTACCTGTCGTCGGGTTCCAGTTTATGGCCGTTTGCGGACTCATAGCCTCGGCGGATTCCTTCCAGGTTTCCCTTGAGGGCTTGCGGGTATTTTGCGCCAAGGGTATTGCTGACGATACGCTCCAGCGCCTCCAGCGGGATGAAGCCGCTGACCTTTGCCAGCGCGCCGAGCATAACCATGTTGACGCGGGTGTCGGCTTCGGCGGCAATCGAGAGCGCGTCAATGCAGACGAGGGTTCCGGCGTGCATCTTTAGCGTGTCGCGGATGGTCTGAGGGTCCCCGGCGGTGTTGACCACCACCGTGGTTTTTTCGGTGACGCCGGCCATCACGGGAAGCTTGCCCGCCATGCGCTCGTGGAACAGGCCGAGAAGGTGGGGGGTTTCCACGGGGCTATTGATCCTGATCGGGACGCTTTCGTCGCTGTAGCGTATGAACGCCTTTACCGGCGAACCGCGTTTCTCCGAGCCATAGCTTGAAAAGCTGGAGCAGTTAAGCCCAAGCTCTATCGAAAGTTCACCCAGTATCTTGCCGGAAAGGTTCGCGCCGAGCCCTCCTATCGATTCCAGGCGTATCTCGTAGTATCCGTAATCGTTTATTTGGGGAAGTTTGGTAGGTTGCATGTCGGCCTCCTTGTGTTGTGGGGCTGTGTTGCCGTTTGAACTTATAGTCAATCAACCTGAAAACCGTACAATAGAACTTGTCTTTTTTCCGCAATGCGTCGTCATCTCCTCCGCCTACGCTGGCACTTCGGATGCTAAAAGTGTGCCACCGGCACACAGCATCCTAGCGTGCCTTTAGGCACGCGTCGTCGTCGCTTCCTAGCCTTACGAAAAAATCCTGCGTCCTATTTTACGATTTTCAAGTTGATTGACTATATTGTTTGCAGGAGGCGGGAAAATATGCGCGCGGCGGAAATAAATACCGCCTGTCAGTCTGATTCCTGACAGGCGCTGTCTTGTCGTTCCCGGATTTTTAGGATGTCGCCGATTTCACATTCCAAGGCTAGGCAAATTTTTAGGAGAGTTTCTTTATCGTACCTGCCGACCTTATTCTTATAGTATCGGGTAAGGGCTTGATACTGGATATCGGCACGTTTCGCAAGCTCATATCTGGACATATCTTTTTCTTTTAAGATTTCATCCAAAACTATCATGAACTGTTTACTCATTATCAATCACCTATATGTACTATAATTAACATATATGTTATTGACAATTCATTAATTATAATATATATTAATATTGATATATAACTAGGAGGTTATTTTTATGAAATGCGAAAACATCAACTGCGCCCATAACAAAACCTGTTCCCGTGTACCTGACGACAACGTGGTTTATAATTATCTGGGATCATTTGACGGCCATCTTTAATTTAGGGGTGGAATGCGATTCTTTTGAAGAGATAGGTGGACAACAACCTCGTGAAATTAAGGGAAGTTCGTAAAAAAGCTTGCAAAAAAGTCATAGGTGCGGTATAATTAGGGTATAAATAAAGCGAGGGCGCGTTAACGCCCTCTGGCCACATCGTATTTAGACGGTTAGGGCTTGCACACTACTTTGGAAAAGTAGCCGCATATCCGAACGCGAATTCAGGAGCGGCTATTTTTTATACCTGTCGTCCAAGAATTTCAGGACATGCTTCACAGCAAATTTACCAAGCGAAATAGCTAATGGCAAGCTTACTAGAAAAAGCATAGCAGTTTCATATGCCGACATGGGGCCTCACCTCCCCTCTGTTGTTGCGTGAGGGTGTGCAAGCCAAATATACCGCCCTATACGATGTGATTGAGAAAAATTGTAACATAGCCGTTAAGAAAACACAAGCCTGACCTGGTATCCTTGGATATAAGCGGAAATGGATTGACAGGTCTTGCGGCGTGCGGTATACTCTATGAAAGTCGTAAGTTGACGCGGGAGGTACTTAATGAGCCGTAAGATACTTGTTGCGGACGACGAGAAGAACATCGTCGACCTGATAACATACAATTTGAAGAAGGAAGGCTACGGCGTGATCGCGGCATATGACGGCAAGGCGGCGCTGGAGCTTGCCCTGAACGAGAACCCGGAGCTTATACTGCTGGACATAATGATGCCCAAGCTGGACGGTTTCGAGGTATGCCGCAAGATACGCGAACGCAGCCAGGTTCCCATCGTGATGCTGACCGCTCGGGCGGAGGAGATCGACAAGGTGCTGGGCCTTGAGATGGGCGCCGACGACTACGTGACAAAACCCTTCGGCGTACGTGAGCTGATGGCCCGAGTCAAGGCGAACCTGCGCAAGCGGGATGGCCACGTTCCGGTGGGCGAGGCGTCCCAGATGCTTCATTTCGGCGAGATAAGCATCGACGCCGCGCGATACGAAGTTACGCGCCGCGGCGAAGCCATAAACCTGACGCGCCGCGAGTTCGAGCTGATAAAGTTTCTGGCGATGGCCAAGTCGCAGGTGTTCTCGCGCGAAGCGCTGCTCGAGAAGGTTTGGGGATACGAATACTTCGGAGACGTGCGAACCGTCGACGTCACAATCCGCCGCCTGCGCGCCAAGGTCGAAGACAACCCCGACAAGCCGCGCTACATACTCACAAAACGCGGCGTCGGCTATTATTTCAACGAAGTTTACGGCCCCGACGAAGACTAAAAAACTCTTGCATTATCGCGGTAAATAGTGTATAATATAATAGTATCCAACAGCTGGATAAATGAGGATATAGATGGGTATGATATAAAAAGCGCCGGCAATCGCCGACGCCTGCCCAGCCTACTCATTTGGCGGTTGGTTTTGCAGCTATCGCTTACAGTTTAGATGTAATCATTAACCGCTTACCATTGCCGTGGGGCGGTTATTTTTTTGTATTTTTACCTTGCGTATAGATGAGCGTCAATAGTATCAATGACAAAAACTCATATACCGATAGGGCAATCATACATGCACCTCCTTTCTTTAAGCTGCGAAAGCGGCTTATTTTAGGAAGTGCAAAACCAACCGCCCGTAGACCGGGCATGCATATTATACCATGCCTGGACTGGATGTGCAAGCGACGCGTGATTTCTAAAAAACTCTTGCGCTGCCGCGTTAAATAGTGTATAATGTAATTAGAATCCAACAGCGGGATAAATGAGGATATAGAAGGGCATGATATAAAAAAGCGCCGGCAATCGCCGACGCCTGCCCAACCTACTCACTTGGCGGTTGGTTTTGCAGTTATTTTAGCTGATTAGAAATAACCGCTCACCATTGGCCACGGGGCGGTTATTTCTTTGTATTTTTACCTTGTAATAGGATCAGCGTCAAAAGTATAAGCGAAAGCAGCTCATAAGAGCTAAAGGTAAACATACATGCACCCCCTTTCTTTACGCTGCAAAAGCAGCTTGGGGTGCAAAACCAACCGCCCGTAGACCGGGCATACATATTATACCATGCCTGGACTGGATGTGCAAGCGGCGCGTGATTTCTAAAAAACTCTTGCGCTGCCGCGTTAAATAGTGTATAATGTAATTAGAATCCAACAGCGGGATAAATGAGGATATAGAAGGGCATGATATAAAAAAGCGCCGACAAGCGCCTGCGCCTGCGCCTGCGCCTGCGCCTGCGCCTGCCCAACCTACTCATTTGGCGGTTGGTTTTGCAGTTATTGTAGATAATTAGAAATAACCGCTTACCATTGCCAGGGGCGGTTATTTCTTTGTATTTTTACCTTGCGTATATATGAGCGTCAACAATATCAAAGACAAAAACTCGTATACCGAAAAGGTAATCATACCGGCCCCCCCTTTCTATACGCTGTGAGAGCGCTAAGGGTGCAAAACCAACCGCCCATAGGCTGGGCAGGCATATTATACCACGGCCGGATGGTGTACGCAACCTGATTGTGAATAAAAATGTCAAAGCTAGAAATAATACTTAGCAAGCCACAGCCGGAGTTTGCGGAATTGGCTTGGGTGTGCCGAAGAGATACCGCGCCCGCCGAATATTACATGTCTGTTACAGTTAAAAAAATAGCTTGAAACTGCCGGAAAATTGTGCTATATTTTCTGGTGTAGTTGCGAAATTTGCCGCAAGTGTTGTAGCTGCGCTGTACACAAGTGCCACCCTGCCCCTGTATATTACACTTGCATTACATCTTGCGACTTTGCTTGACGGTAAATTTGGGCAATGCTATAATACCTTTGTAATTTGAGATAAACGCCTGGCAAAAAAAACCATGAACCGCGCAAACGCGGAAACATGAAACCAGACACAGGCGTCATGTGTTGCTAATACTGTTTGTCCATTACACCACCAACGCAATGGCAAAGCGGCAGCAACCGCCTTATCTCAAAACTCAAATCTTTAAGGAGGAAAAGGAATGAAGAGAAAATTATCTCTTTTGATGGCCGCTGTAATGGCTCTTTCCGCGCTGCCGTTTACAGCGACCGAAGTTCAAGCCAGATCGACGAACGTGCCTGTTGGTATTCCGGCTTCTGTTGTGCCGAATAACTCAGTGTTCGTTGAAATGGAGAACGCACCCGCTATTGGTCTTGGTTTGCCTGGCAACATGATTGGGGCAATAACCCCAAGCGCAGGAATGCCTTACGCTATAAGAGGCGGCTATCTTGAAATGAGGCTTGAAGGGCCGGTAAACGCAGGCGACACATTCAGACTTGATCTTGACAACGCCGAATGGTTCTTCCGCGCCGCAGCAAATGCAGTACAAGGCGGAGCAATCTGGAACAGCCGCGCAACTGCCGGCTATGGATTTGGCGCAGGCATAAGCTCAGACAACAGCATTAGGTCTTTCTTGGAAGACGCCCACATTCTCGACGGAGCAACAGTAGTGACTGGTTCAACTGGTCCGGCTTTAACAACTGCTGCCAATCCGTTTTATCCGGGTCTTGCTGCCAACGAAGGACACGCGGTTCAGCAACAGGCTCGTGCGTTGCTGGATTCTACTACTAACAGCGTAGGCGGCATCGTAACCGCTCGCGCAGGCATCGGCATTCGCCAAGGCGAACCCGGTGGAGGCGCCGAACTTGGATGGTCCCGTCTGGGAACCAGCACCCATCAGGGTGGAAACACTGAGTGGAGAAGAAATGATCGTGGCGCTGCCGCGGCAAATCGCGTCCCGATGACTTATGACATCAACAGAGGCGTATTTATACCTAACACCCCGGGTAACCAGGGCAGCTATATCAGGTTCGGCCGTTATTCTATCGCCGGCACAACCGTCGGTCAGCCGATGAACGCCGGAGGAAGCGGACTTACGCCTAACCCGAGAAACGAAGTTCCTTATATGCTGAACGTTTCTCAGACAGACCCGAGAGTTGCTACCGTACACGTCCTTGAGAGCCACGACTTCAGAACTGGCGATCCTTGGGTAATCCGTATACCTCTCGCGATCAGAGTTACATCCGCTGACGACGTTACTCTGACCGTTATCACTGCCGGTCACACCGCGTTTGTTACTCCGGGTACTCACATCATCGTATCGGCTAGCGGCATCTCCACTTCCGCACACGTTGTTGACCCTGTAACCGCACGTGACAGATTTGAAATCGAGCGTCTTGTTGTCAATGAGCTTAGAACTAACTCCGTTAGACGTACAGCTCCTGGCGACACGGATGGAGTAACAACTACTTCCGCCGCAAACGCTTTTGACCTTGTTCTTCCTCCGGGCTTCTACTTCGAGAACAACCTTCCTGAAATCAGGATGTTCCTTGAAGAAGGACTGAGATGGGGTGCAAACACATCTGGAATTCACGCAGACGCTCCGACAGGTGAGCAGGCCGGCTGGGCAAGGCATGCTTGGGGTCTGGCAACTGTAGGCTCAAACGTTCATTGGAATAATATCGGTCAGGGCGACTTCAACATATTCTTCCCGGACGGATATGAAAACAATCGTAACAGACTGCGCGTTCGTCTGAACAACTTTGTTGAATCTCAGACAATACCAGGTACTATCGCAATCGAAGGTCTTGTAATCTGGGCCGAAGAAAACGCACCGTTTGACGTTGACGTCGAACTGGAACTTCGCAATACAGATTGGATCAACCGCTACACAGCTTGGACAGGTACAGCTGGTCAAGGAGGCCCTCCTGCCGGTTGGAACGCACAAGCTACCAACCCTGCTAACTGGACATGGTTTGCCGCTCAAGGCGGTGTACCTGCCGGTTGGGTTCCAGCAAACTTTGTAAACGTAAACGGTGGAGTCGCTGATCCTACCGGAGCCAATACTCTTGCTTGGATCGCTAACTGGCTTGGCGGAGCAAACAGCGCCAGAATGTGGCAGGGAGTTTCGGTTCCCGCACCGCACATTCCATTTAACCAAGGCGGCGGAGCTTTAGCAGAGCAAAACAGAGGCAACATGATCTCCGCACAGACAATCCGCGCGGCAGCTCGCAGAGATTGGGAAGTAAGACTCAGCACTCAAGGCAACATTCCTGAGCTTATCAGCGGACGTTACGAGAGCCCGACTTCCATGGCTCACGTAGATCATCAGACCGCAAGAGTAGTATTTGAAGAAATCGTACCGAACAGCTGGTGGGCAGGACGTCAAGTTATCCTTAACCTTCCTGAAGAAGTTAGATGGCGTAGAGTCTACTTTGAAGAAGTATCGGGCACAAGCTCGCATACAATTCAAGAAGAGCACACCTATGTCAATATCAGCCATACCGTACAGAACCTTGCGGGCCATAACCACCACGCTTCCGCAGGTCAGGGCGCACAGCGCGGAGTCCGTTTCGACGCTAACAGAATGTTCTGGACAGACGTACTTGCGTTCCGTGGCAATAACAATCAAAACGACAGAGTATTCATCCGCTTTGACGCTTGGGTATCTATAGCCGCTCCGTTTGAAGGCGACATCGTCCTTACAGCTACCGGCTCCGCAGTACCTGAACACGTACAAGAGTGGGAAACTACTAACCGCGAAGGTCTTCCTTCCACAGTAATAGCTACAGCCATTCCTCCGGTTCGTGTTGAAACCAGCATCACCGACACAAGAATTGGCTACCAGTGGCAGCAAACTGCCGACATCGTCATCACAGAGACTCGCCCAGGCAACCTTATCCGCGGCAGAAACGTTCGTCTTACTGTGACAGACTTTGTACAGATCGACACATTGTTCTCGCCTGACGTTCAAATCGAAGTAACAGGCGGAAACCTTGTAATCAACAACATCGGCACAGGCCTTGCCGGATCGCTGTTCCCATACCGCGAAGGCGTACCGACTCTTGGCGTAGAAGCAAACAGGGGAACTCTGAGCTTCGACATTCAAGGTCAGTCGCACGGCGAACCAGCCGTAATTACAGTTTCCAACGTAAGCGTACGTGTTGACCGTACTGTTCCTGAAACAAACGACCGTCCGTTCTCAGTAGTAGTCTGGGGTTCGGCTATTGCCAACAACTTCGGCCACTATGACACTCGTCCGGTAGGACAGTCCGCACACAACTGGCCGCTTCACGAGCGCACTAATAACGACAGATTCGCAAACCACCCAGGTATCGTCACTGACTATATCCGCGTAGTAACAGGCGGAGACGGCAGCCCATGGCTTACCCAGGAAGTTCGCGTATCCGACAGTGAACTGTACTACACTGTCAACGGCGTACCGTTTGAAATGGACGTAGCTGCGTTTATTGATCCGGAAAGCAACTCCATGTTCGTACCGCTTCGTTTCGTAGCAAACGCGTTTGGTCTGCATGACGAAAGAGACATCGTTTGGGATCCTGTAAACCGTGCTGTAACTATCATCCTGCCGACCGGCAGAGTGGTTCAGTTCCAGGTTGACAGCCCGATCATGCTCGACAACGGCGCTCCGCGTAACATTCTGAATGCCGCTGGTCAGCCGATCACTCCGATCATCAGAGCCGTAGGCGATAACGACGGTGGAAGAACATTCCTTCCGTTCCGCTTCCTTGGTGAAGTAGTATTCGGTGTAGAAGTTGCTTGGGAAGAAGCAACCAGAACCGCTATCTTCAACCCAAGCGCCAACGTAACTTCTGAATAACAATCGCGCAACACGCAATACAGGAAGGGCCCCCCTAACCCGGGGGCTTTTCCCTTTCTACAGGGGTGTGTCAACAAATAAACTTCCCATTTTCTTTGTGTTTTTGCGCGGCTTCCGCGTCAGCTTTTCCGCCTACGCTGGCGCTTCGGATGCTAAACGTGTGCCAGTGGCACACACCTAGCATCCGAAGCGCCAGCGTAGGCGGAGGAGGTGACAACGAAGGGTGGAAAACCGACCGCAAAGACGACAGCAAAAAGATATTAGACAGGTTCTTACATCCACGCAAAAATTCTGCGGAATCTTGGGAAATTTATTTGTTAACAGACCCCTTAAGACTTTACTTCGCCGATGCCGTATTATATAATATATACTATGCCAACGACACGAAGGAGGTACTTTCTCATGACCAGTAAAGAGTTTAGTGTGTTTGCTGAATTGCTGCTTGACTTAGTCAGAAAAAAAGACTACGAAACGTTGGAGCGCATACTTAGCAAAGCGGCGGACGATAGCAGGAATTAATTTGTAAGGATACCGCAAGTAGGCGCGGAGCTATGGCATACGAGACGGAGGTCAGTATGGGTATGACAGACAGGCAGTTTGACGCTTATCAGGAAGAGTTGTTGCAGTTGCTGCATCAGGCTCGCGAAGAAATAAAAGAAGCCGAAAGCAAGACATTGGATAAGCTTATACAGAATATCGAAAAGCGGTTAAGCCGGCCGTAATTCTAGACACCGGCCGCTGTCAGGCACACTATTCAGATTTTGCAAGGAGGTGCGGAGCTATGGCGTACGAGACGAAGGTCATATTGGCGCTGCTGGCTCAGCAGATAGGAAGAGCGAAAAGCGTGAGGGAAGCGTATACTGTTGTAGCGAAGGCCGCCAATGTGGAAGGGATGATACTGCCCCCCTACGACGAATTTCTAAAAGAGGCGGAGGGTGAGCAGTCATAGAAAGAATAGAAATGATCGCGCTTTTTAGCGCATTCAAGAAGCTGTATGAAAAAGGGGATCACCAAAGTGTCGAAGAATTAATCGACGAAGTGCTCTCCGAAGCCCGAAAGGAGAAGTGAGGATAAAATTATGAAGAAATTGAGATGCATGGCGGTGGGTCTGGCTGTTGCTATTGTTTTTACGGCGACGCCGATTTACGCTTCCGCCGCAAGCATAACTTTACTGCCCTATCTTGCGGAGCGTGACCTGGACGACAACACACGAGTACTTACGCTGGAAGAGGCGTTTAGGATGGCGGAACGCAACAATTCGTCTATCGACATGTTGAACGACAGCTTGCGATTCATCGAGCAGCAGCGAAGATCGCTTCAAATCGACGCAGACAACGCTTGGCGCTTCGGGCAAGGCCGCCAGGACTTTTCCGCAGAAGCGGCAAGACGCGCGATACGCTCGATAGATATGACAATAGGAACCGCGCCCACCAACATACAGATTATGGAGACGACAAGCCGCTTTTTGGTTCTCAGTACTCTTAACACAATCCGCTCAAATGAGATGGATTTGATTCTGCTACGCGAAACCGTAGCGTTGCAAACTGTGGCGCTGAGCCATGCCGAACTGCGCAATAGCCTTGGTGTAGCCAGTGACGCGGACGTAACCTCCGCAAGGCAAGACCTTGAGAGCAGTCGGGCAATGATGCGCACGCTCGAGATCGGCCTGAGCAGTCAGCGCGCTTCGCTTAACTATATTTTGGGGTTGCCGAGCGACGCGGATATCTATGTCGAACGTGAGATACAGCTCGAAGCTGGAGATATTTCAGACCGGGTGCGCAATATCCACTACTACGCAGACAGACAGATTGTGACCGATCCCTCGATAGCCGTGCTGCGACGCCAGCTTGCTGACGCCCAAGTCAATTACGATATGGCCGAGAATTGGCTGCAAAACACACACCCCACACCGCCCGGCATGCCTTTCAACCCGCAGACCAATCCCACTGACCGCGCAAGTATGCTAAATGCGCTCAACAGCGCGTCACGTGAATTACGCGACTCAATCGACAGTATGCGTGAGAACATATTACAGGCATACAACCAGTTGCGCCAGCTTGAAGAACGGCGTGCAACCTTATTAATCGATCTCAGACGGGCGCACGATATCTACGATAACGCTGTGGTCAGCCTGGCTGCCGGTGTTATTACCGAGCACGAAGTAAATTCCGCGCGCTTGGCTATCCTGAATGCTGAGGCTGCTATCATTGAGAATGCCCTTGCCTATGAGATTAGATCGTTTGCCTTCGATTCACCATTTTTGCTTGGCGGGTGATCTGCAGATACAGCGTCAGCTTAGCTAGCTAAAGAGCTGACGCTTTTTGTTTGCAAAATGCATAAAATTTGTATGAATATTTTTTGAAATATTGTGTTGACAAGCATTTGAACGTGTGATATTATTAATTTTGCGTTTCCGAACCTTGAAAACTGAATAGGGGAGAAAGGTAATTCGTTAAGGGAGCGAGTTAGGATACAGGGGAGTCTGAGAAGCAAGGGTATGCGAATGGATCACAGAAGGTGTGAGAAAGGAGTATAG
>WRAW01000053.1 GCA_009780015.1 Defluviitaleaceae bacterium
AACGGTTTTTGTTCATCGAACTCATGTTAAATTAACCTGAGTTCGACGAAGTCGAACCAGCCGCGTAAGCGGCTGAAAATGCGAAGCATTTTTCAGGTTATCCATAGAATTTGCGGTGGTTTTTCCGCAAATTCTATGGATATGATGGAAGTTCGATGAACGGTTTTTGTTCATCGAACTCACGTTAATTTAGCGATGCGGCTGTGGCGTGTTCCGAGAGGGAGGCAGCATAATGAAGTACACAATGCCAAAATACAATCCGCCTAAGTTTAGTGAAGACAAGTTCACGCGCGCCCCTGACGTGAAAATCGCGGCTTGCGGCATTGACGGGGTTGCTCCCGATAATTACCACAGTACATCCATGTATCCTGAATACTTCAAAGTAAATGGCGTATGGAAGCTTGCCGAAGAGAGCAGAATGGACTGCGCGGTAATTTTGAGGGAAAACGGTGTGCTTGATGTTGTGGAGATGCGTTGTATACGCGCGAGGGACATGGTGTTACTTGGCCGCAGCGAGAACTGTGAAGAAGGGGTTTATCTTCATGTTGACGGCTTCGCGGGGGAAGATCGGAAAAACGGCGATCAATTTGTATTCCGCCAAGGCCGCTCCCGTGAAACAGCCTTCTCAATTGACTATGACCATCTTTATGACCTGCTCGCTCATGAGCGCGAAAACGGAAACATTGTCTGGGTCGTCGGGCCGGCGGTCTCTTTTGATTATGACTCGCGCCGTTCGATGCAGCTACTGATCGAAAATGGGTTCGCGAATGGTCTGCTGGCGGGCAATGCCCTCGCGACGCATGACCTTGAGGCGAGCTATATGAAGACTGCCCTGGGGCAGGATATATATACGCAGGAGTCCATGCCAAATGGACATTATAATCATTTGGACACCATTAACGCGGTTCGCCGCAGCGGTTCGATCCCGCGGTTTATAAATGACAACAACATATCGGATGGAATAGTCTATGCCCTTGTCAAAAAGGGTATCCCATACGTATTGACCAGCTCTATCCGCGACGACGGCCCCCTGCCGGAGGTTATTCACAGCGCGTATGAAGGCCAGGCGGCCATGAGAGACATTGTGCGCAAAGCCACTACCATCATATGTCTTGCCACCCAGCTTCATACTATCGCCGTAGGAAACATGACGCCGTGTTTCCGCGTAATTGACGGCGAGGTGCGTCCGTTGTTCATATACAGTATTGATTTATCGGAATTTGCCACAAATAAGCTGGCGGATCGCGGAAGTTTGTCGGCGATTGGAATGGTAACAAACGTTCAGGATTTTGTCGTGAATGTAGCAAAAGGCGTAGGAGTGATGAAGGTCTGACATGTTTGTAGACAATGCTAAAATACACATAAAGGGCGGACGCGGCGGCGACGGCTGCGTCTCGTTCTACCGAGCCAAGTATATTACGAGCGGCGGGCCTGACGGCGGTGATGGCGGGCGCGGCGGCGACGTTATATTTGTGGCCGATCATTCGCTTGTCACGCTGATGGACTTTCGGTACAAGCGCAAGTTTAGAGCCCAGGACGGGGCGAAAGGCGGCGGACGCAACTGCTTTGGCAAGGACGGAGAGGACGTAGTCGTGAAAGTGCCTGTGGGCACGATAATACGCGAGGCGTCCACAAACCGTGTCATGGCCGACCTTGTAGGCTCCGGCGAACAAGTCGTGCTGATAAAAGGCGGCCGCGGCGGCCGCGGCAATCAGCACTTCGCGACCCCCAGGCGTCAGGCGCCGCGTTACGCCGAATCCGGCAAGGAAGCTAATGAGTACGACATAGTGCTGGAGCTGAAGCTGATTGCCGACGTGGGCTTGATCGGCCTTCCGAACGTGGGCAAGTCGAGCCTGCTTCGCGCGGCCACCAACGCAAACCCTAAGATTGCCGACTATCACTTTACGACGCTTGCCCCAAACCTTGGCGTCGTGCGCTCCAAGTTCGGCAACGACTTTGTAATGGCCGACATACCCGGGCTTATACGCGGCGCAAGCGAGGGTCAGGGGCTTGGGCACGCGTTTCTGCGCCATGTGGAACGCACACGCGTATTGATCCATGTTGTGGACGCCGCCTGTGTGGAAGGCGGTGACCCGGTTGAGAACATAAGGCTCATCAACGACGAGCTCGCGGCTCACAGCGCGAGCCTGTGTGAGCTTCCGCAGGTAATTGCCGCCAATAAGATGGATATCACCGGGGCGGAGGAGGGGTTGTCGCGGCTTGAAGCCGAGTTCGGAGAGGTATTTCCCATTTCAGCGGCGACGGGCGAGGGCGTGAATGAGCTTATCTCCCATGTGTCCAAGCTTGTGAAGCAGCGCCCCGAGCCGGTTCCCCACGCGGCCGACTATTTCGAGTACGAGGCGGGGCTGGGGCGCAGCATTGACAACGAACCGTTCACAGTCACGCGCGTGAAGGACGGCGAGTACTCCGTGGAGGGCACTGGCATCGAGCGTATGTTGGGCTTCACAAACATCGACACGGAGAAGGGCTTCGCGTTCTTCCAGCGATATCTCAAGGATAAGGGGATAAACGCTAAGCTCGAGGAAATGGGCGTCGAAGAGGGCGACACGGTAAAGCTGTACAACCTGGAGTTTGAATACTATAAGTAATGTGAGTTCGATGAACAAAAACCGTTCATCGAGCCCTGATAATATCCGCATAATTTGCGGAAAATCACCGCGAATTATGCGGATAACCTGAAAAATGCTTCGCATTTTCAGCCGCTTACGCGGCTGGTTCGACTTCGTCGAATTCAGGTATAAATAGGAGGGAATTATGAGCTTAGAAACCACCGTAATGCGATTCATGAGCTATCTGGACAAGATCAACATGCTTAACGGAGTGCTGGCTACTCTGTATTTCGACGCGTCGACGGGGGCTCCGAATGGCGCGGCCGACTCCCGTGCGAAGCGGATGGGCTTCCTGTCGTCTGAAATTTTCTCCATGCAAGTGTCGGACGAGATGAAGGGGTATCTTGACATACTTGGCGAACAGCAGGACAAGCTGGACGAAGTAGTACTTGCCATGTACAGGGTATCCAAGCGCGTATACGACAAGAAGGCCAAGACCCCGGTGGAACTGGTGCGCCGTTTCAGCGAGCTGAAGTCAAAGGCCGAGGTCATTTGGCGGGATGCCAAGAACAACAACGATTTCAACGCATTCGCGCCGTGCTTACAGGAGCTTGTGGCGATGAACAAGAAGCTGCTTTCCTACAGAGAGGGCGACGCGCATCCCTATGACATGCTACTGGACGACTACGAAGAAGGTCTGACAATGCAGGTCTGCGACGAATTCTTCGGCAAGCTGAGGGCAAGTATCGTTCCCTTGTTGAGGCGAATTACCGAGAGCGGCAAGCAGAACGACACGGGACTTAGAGGAATACCCGTGGATATCGCAAAACAACGTGAAATTTCGCGCATGATCGCGCAAAAGGTCGGCTACGACCTGAACCGCGGGCTGATACGCGAAACGGAACACCCCTTCTGCAGCGGCGCGGGCCGCGACGATGTGAGGATTACCACACACTATTACGAGAACGAGTTTCTATCGTCCTTCTACAGCATTATCCACGAGTGCGGACACGCGATCTACGAGCAGAACAAAAAGGATGAAATCGCGAATACCATCCTTGACAGAGGCATATCCGCCGGGCTGCACGAGTCGCAATCGAGATTCTATGAGAACGTACTGGGCAGAAGCAAGCCGTTCTGGGACTATATCTGCGAAGAGCTCAAGACCTATCTGCCGGAGGGCTACTCCAAGGCGACCCCCGACATGTTCTTCAAGACCGTAAACGAGGTTAAGCCGTCGCTCATAAGAATTTACGCCGACGAGCTGACATATTGCCTGCACATAATGATGCGCTACGAGATCGAGAAGATGATGTTCTCAGATGGTGTGGATGTGTACGACCTCCCGCGCATTTGGAACGAGAAAATGCAGGAATACCTTGGGTTGACCCCGCCCGACGACGCCAGGGGCGTGCTTCAGGACGTACACTGGTCGGCCGGGCTTATGGGATACTTCCCGACATACGCCCTGGGAAGCGCGTACGCGGCGCAGTTTCTTGCGTACATGAGACGTGAGATGGATGTGGACGCGCTCATACGCAAAGGCGACTTTGCCGTCATAACCGCGTGGCTTACGAAGCACATCCACAGCCACGGCTCTGTTTATACGCCGGCCAAGCTGGTGGGGCGTATCGCCGGGGAACAGCTTAACGCGGACTACTACATCGAATACCTTACCAATAAGTTTAGCGCGGTATATGGGCTGGAGGCGGGAAATTGAACGCGGAAATAATTGCAGTCGGAACCGAGCTGCTGCTTGGCGACATACTTAACAGCAACGCGCAATACCTCTCGCGTGAGCTTGCCGGCCTTGGAATAGGCGTATACTATCAGACATGCGTGGGCGACAACGCTGACCGTCTTTTCAGCGCGTACGAAATAGCTTTCGGGCGCGCGGACATCGTTATTACAACGGGAGGCCTTGGACCAACCGAGGATGACCTGACAAAGGAAACGGCCGCGCGTTATTTCGGCAGGGAATTGGTAATGCATGACGAAACCATGGCCAGAATTGAAGAAATATTCAGTTCGCAAGGGCTGACGATGATCGAAAGCAACCGCAAGCAGGCCCTGATACCCGAAGGCGCGCAGGTGCTGCCGAATGACAACGGCACGGCTCCCGGCATCCTTCTTGAAGCCGACGGCAAGATAATGATAATGATACCGGGCCCGCCCAACGAGCTGATACCAATGTTCGGGAAGCAGGTCGCGCCGGAACTGGCAAAGCGTAGCGGTCAGACGTTCGTGTCGACCGTGATGCGCCTGTGCGGCATCGGCGAGAGCTCCGCCGAAGGGCGTATAAAAGACCTTATCGACGCTCAGACAAACCCGACGATAGCTCCCTACGCCAAGTCATTCGAGGTACACTTTCGCCTGACCGCCGCGTCAGGGTCACGCGAGGAAGGTCTGGCGATGATCGAGCCGTTGAAGGCCGAACTTTACAAGCGCTTCGGCCAGGACATTTACGCCGAGGACTCCACCACTATGGAAGCTACGGTTTGCAGGCTGATGGCTGAACAAAACCTCAAGCTTGCAACCGCCGAGTCGTGTACGGGCGGTGTGCTTGCCTCGCGCATTGTCGACCATCCGGGGGCTTCGGCGGTGTTTTTGGACGGTACTATTACGTATTCCAATGACGCCAAGATCGCGCGCCTGGGCGTCAAGCCCGAAACCTTGGAAAAGTTCGGGGCGGTCAGCAGCGAAACGGCTCTTGAAATGGCTGAAGGCGCGGCGCGGACTTCCGGGGCCGACGTGGGGCTGTCCATCACGGGTGTTGCAGGCCCGGACGGCGGCTCCGACGAAAAGCCCGTGGGGCGCGTATACATTGGGGTACAGGCGTTCGGCAAGTCCTCTGCGATAGAAGTAAACCTAAAGGGCGACAGAGATAAGATAAGGGCACGTTCAGCCGCGATCGCGCTGGACTTTTTGCGAAGAACTCTGCTGAACAGGGGTTAGAGTGAAGCAACTTTAAAAGTGAACCAATATTTTCTGGAAGCGTCGGCCTACTGCCGCCGCCGATGTTCCACAAAATATTGGTTTGAATTAAAGTTGTTTCACTATAGAGCATGGATTAGGATGCAGGAAGGTGACAACATGAAGAAAGGCAGCAAGTCCGCTAAGGAAGTTAAGGAGATAAATACCGACGCCGGAAAGCAGGAGGCTCTCGAGTCTACCATTGCCGGCATTGTCAAGCAGTTTGGAAAAGGCTCGATAATGAAGCTGGGCGACAAGACCCAGCTTACCGACGTGCCCGTGATACCCACGGGCGCGCTCAGCCTTGATATAGCGCTTGGCGTCGGCGGGATACCCAAGGGCAGGATAATAGAGATATTCGGGCCGGAGTCTTCCGGCAAGACGACAATTGCGCTGCACATAGTCGCCGAGGCTCAGCGCGGCGGCGGCGTCTGCGGATATGTAGACGCGGAGCACGCTATGGATCCTATCTACGCGCGAAACGTGGGCGTCAACATTGACGAGCTGTACATATCCCAGCCGGACGACGGCGAGCAGGCTCTGGAAATAACCGAGGCAATGGTGCGCTCCGGCGCGATAGACGTGGTGATTGTCGACTCGGTTGCGGCTCTTACGCCGCGCGCCGAAATCGAGGGCAACATGGGCGAGAGCCACGTTGGGCTGCAGGCGCGCCTGATGTCACAGGCGCTTCGCAAGCTGACGGCGTTCGCCAACAAGACCCTTTGCACAATCATATTCATAAACCAGCTTCGAGATAAGATCGGCGGAATGACCTTCGGCGGCGGGGGCGGCAACGAAACTACAACCGGCGGGCGGGCGCTCAAGTTTTATTCGTCCGTAAGGCTTGACATCCGCCGCATTGAAACCCTAAAAGTAGGCGAGAGCTTCGTCGGCAACAAGACAAAGGTCAAGGTCGCTAAGAACAAGGTCGCCCCGCCGTTTAAGACGGCAATATTCGAGATAATGTACGGCCAGGGAATTTCGCGCGAGGGTGATATACTTGACCTTGCTTCCGAGCTTAACATGGTAAAAAAGTCGGGCTCGTGGTACTCCTATAACGAGGAGCGTCTTGGACAAGGCCGGGATAACGCCAAGGCATTCGTCAAGAATAACAGCGAGATGATGGCCGAACTGGAATCGAAGATAAAGGAACATTTTGGGGTAAGCATGAATACTTCGCCGGCCCAGCCGGCACAACCCGATGAGGCCGAGGCTGCCGAAAAACCGGCGAAATCCAAGAAATCCTCCAAGGACAAAGAGCCTGAGCCGGACTTCTCAATAGACGAGCTCGAACTCGAAGATGAATTGGAGCTCGAAGACGACTTTGACGAATCTGTCGAAGATTTCGGAGACGAATAACATATCATGGGCATACAGCGTTTTATTTAGAACCTATCCAACAATAGCGGAGAAGCAGATTTTTAAGATTTTTGTCGCAACGCTATAGGAATATGCAGCTCATACTGTTCTCAAGTCAAATGGTAGACTGATAATTTTCAGTTCGCGCCTTAAGCCGCGCGAACCGCTCCGCTGTGAAAATTATCAGTCCTTTGATTTAATTTAGAACAGTATCAAACAGTATCATGCGTCGGGGTGAGCATCGCGCAATCTTGCGATTGCGCACACCCCTCCCTTGATACTGTTTCGCAGTCATATTCCTATAGTAAGCGACAAAGATGCGAACCCTTGTGGTTCGCTAGGCGGAGCTGACGACGCAATGCGGCAAAAAGCCAAAAATATGCGAAGTCGTCTATTGTTGGATAGGCTCTAAAAGCTGTATGCCCATGACTTCATGAGGAGACCACACATAATGATATGGAATGAATTCTTTCCGAAAGACCGTCAGCCGACTATGAACGACATAGCCGAATATGCGGGCGTTTTCAAACCGATATGGCTTGACTTGCTGACCTATTTTGAAGCCGCGTACAAATGTGCATCTAGGGTGTGTCGACAATAGATTTTTCGGAACATTTTTGGTCGAACTCCACCCCACGAAGCCAAAATCGGGCTTCGTGGGGACCCCGGTTTTGCGCCACTCATCGTCGGTTCCTCCTTGCGTACCACTGCGGGTACGCGGCGTCATCACCTCCTCGATTGGCACAAAATCGCCTCAAAAATCTTCTCGAAAAACTATTTTCGACACACCCTAAGACGACATATAGCTGCTGCAGTATGATGCCCGGCTGGAACCTTAAGTTTCAAAAGAGCGGAGCCGCGTTCGGTACATGGTATCCTAAGCCGGACGCGTTTGATGTGATGTTCATATGGAGCTACAAGCTTGACCAGGAAATGATGCTGCTTGCGCCCACGCTGACAGCGCAGATGGCTGAACATGTTCAACAGGCGGCCGATTTTATGAAAAACGGGCGCTGTATTATGTTCCAAGCGGATAGCGCGGAAGTTGTGGAAGACTATAAACGTATGTGCGCGATAAAAAAAGCTCCGGCGTTGAGAGCCTAAGAACTTATAGTCAAGTGTGGGAAGGGATAGCAATGACGGTCTATAAAATTTATCAAGTCGATTCCTTTACGAAGGAAGTGCTGTCGGGTAATCCCGCCGGGGTTGTGACAAATGCAGAAGGACTTGATGAGGGCACAATGGTACGGATCGCAAGAGAATTGAACAACTCGGAAACGGCCTTTATATTTCCGGGTAAGAAGGACAAGTACGATGTATTCGTCCGTTTCTTTACCCCTGTATGTGAAGTGCCTATCTGCGGTCACGCTACCATAGCGGCTCATTATGTCAGAGCCAGAGAGATGTCCTTGCCCTCATGCAGGGTAATGCACAGGACGGGCGCCGGAATACTGCCGGTGGACATTGTATTTGAGAACAACGATTATACGATTGTAATGACGCAGGGAGATATTGAGTTTGGAGAAATTCTTAACGACAACATTTCGGATAGATTAGCAAGAGCCCTGCGTATTCAGCCTAGGGATTTTGTTTCGGACTATCCGATACAAATTGTTTCTACGGGACATTCCAAGGTCATGGTTCCGATAAGGAGCAGACAGTTGCTGCACAGCTTGACCCCGGACTTTCAAGCGCTTACAGATATCAGTCAAAGTATCGCTTGCAATGGTTTCTATACGTTTGTAACGGATAGCAATGACAGTGAATGCTTTGTGCATGGACGCATGTTTGCTCCGGCTATCGGCATAAATGAGGATCCGGTAACCGGCAATGCAAACGGCCCGCTGGGAGCATACCTCGTCAAGTACCGGATTGGCGAGGCGGAAAAAGGACAGTATGTTTTTACGGCCAAACAAGGAGAAGCAATGCGCAGACCGGGAACAATAAAGGTATATGTAACGGTGGAAAACGGAGAGCCGGTGCTGGTAAGGATTGCAGGCGAGGCTGTTGTTGCGTTTCAAGCGGAGATGACCATTTAGCAAGTGAAGCAGGAGAGACAAGAGTGATTAAATCAATAATCGGTATAGCGTTCGATTGTCCAAACGCCAATGAGCTGGCGGACTTTTATGTTAAATTGTCAGGCTGGAATAAAGAGATATCAAGCGATGAGTGGGCGACTCTGCGGACTCCCGAGGGGATACTGTTCGTGTTTCGTTGTCTAAAACCACTTAGACTGTACGAGCTTTTACATTGTGAAAGTTTTAGACAACATGAAAGCACGAATTTGCTGGTATTTCAGACCGTGGAGAACTATGATGCGTGCTGTTAAGGGTGGAAATAACGCCACAGGCTGAAAAATTATACAGTGTGCCGTTGTTTCAATGACAAGGGCGCACTTATTTACCACAACAAGCATGGTACGTGCGTAAAATTTATATAATGCACAGGAGGATGAAGGTGGATAAGTTGTGTCGAGATATAATTATCATTGATGAAACAGATATTTATACTCTATCTGCCAATTCAAGTGCAACGGAACGAGATATATTAACTATTTATTGCCAAAAAGTCAATAAAAATGCAGATGCTACAAACATAGATGCTACAAACATAGATGCGAATGACTTTTGGCTAATAAAGCACACGAAAAAATTGTATTCTATCGATATGACATTAGCGGGTCGTAAGCAAAAAGAAAGAGAAGGTTGGCGATTTGATAGCATTGAAATAGACATCGCTGGCTGGTGGGCACAAGCCTATCCAATCATTGAGCAAATAGCTAATGTCCTAGGTGTAACTGGAGGCGTTTTTGTTTTCGTAGGTTGGGTTCGGAAAGTAATTCAAGCAAAAAGTAAATATGCAGAATATGAAATTCTTCAAGAAATTCTTCATAAGGATGAGTGGAATATTTCTGACTTAGCTAAAGAGTTGTCTATATCAAATGAGCAAGCTAAAAATTTGTTAAAAGGCTTTGGATTCATTTGGGATTCTCGTAAAATGCTTTACGTATGCTCAAAAAATACAATCCAACTTTGTGAAAAAAAAGGGATACGCTATCAGAAAAAAACTTAATTTGCACATGTGCAGTATAAGCATTAGTATCGTTATTTACACCCTTTATAACGTACATCATATGCGCCCCCTGCCTGGCCGTGGAACAGCGGAGAACAGCAGCAGATGGCTCATGTAGACTTCCTGGTGGATAATTTGGATTTGGCGGAAGCTGAGGAACTGGCCCTGAGAAACGGAGCGAAAAAGTCTGACGTCCAGTTTTTTGAGACTTCAACCGTAATGTTTGATCCTGCCGGGCATCCTTTCTGCTTGTCAACCGTTTCGCAATAGCTTGCTTATGCAAAAGGTTGCAAAACATCTTGACTAATCTGCGGGATGTGGTATAATGCTATCAGATACTTCAGGGCAGGGTGAAATTCCCTACCGGCGGTGACAGTCCGCGAGTGGAAGCTTTGCAGGTAATGCATGGGTTCCGCCGATTTGGTGCGATTCCAAAACCGACAGTAATTAAGGCGACGTCCAAAGCAATCGGATCGGCCTTATAAGTCTGGATGGGAGAAGTCATATACATACGGCCGCATGTGCTTAACGGGCATGTGTGTCGTAGTATTTGTTTCAAGCCCTTGAGTATTATTGGGCTTATTTATTTGCGCCGGTTAATAGTTATTACCATAGCGCTGATGATGAGCAAAATAATATTTTGAAGGAGAATGTGTATGAACCAAACAGCGGCGCCAAAGAACTCTCTGACTACTTACAAGATTGTGAACATCGCTATTCTGAGCTTGATTTCGCTCGCAATGAAGTTTTTTTACTTTACGATTCCGATTTTTCCGGCTTTTCTTGAGCTGGATATCAGTGACTTGCCGGCTCTTGTGGGTACTATAGCCTTTGGCCCGGTAGCCGGGGTGTTCATTGTGCTGGTCAAGAACCTGCTCCACTTCGTGGTAAATAATCAGACGGCGGGAATAGGCGAGCTGGCAAACTTTGTGGTAGGGATATCACTTGTGATTCCGATTGGGATTGTGTATAGAATTACGCGCAGTGTCAAGGGATACTTTGTCGGCTCTGTCGTAGGCATAGTCTCGATGGTTGTTGTGGCGTGCGTATTTAATTATTTTGTGCTGATCCCGGCGTTCGCCAGGATGTTTTTGCCGATGGAGGCAATTATCGGCATGGCGGCGGCCGTCAACGATTCGGTCGTGGATTTGTGGACTCTTGTTTTGTTTGCGATTGCGCCGTTCAACATCCTCAAGGGGCTGGCTGTCGTTATCGCGGGATATTTTGTGTTGTTCAAGTTCAACTTGCTGAAGCATATAAAGGTTAAGGAGAGTTAGGCAGATTGATTGCCAAGATTGTAAGCGGAACAATTTCCGGGGTCGAGGGCCGCATTGTGGACGTGGAAGTTGACATGGGGCCGGGTTTGCCGTACTTTGAGATAGTGGGGCTGCCCGGTTCGTCGGTGAAGGAGTCGCGCGAGCGTGTAAGGGCGGCTTTGAAGAACAGCGGCTATGCTTTGCCGCCCAAGCGCGTTACCATCAACCTTGCCCCGGCGGACATACGGAAGGAAGGGCCGAGCTTTGATCTGCCGATTGCGGCGGGCCTGCTTGTAGCCATGGGGATTATCGCGCAGGAGAAGGTGGACGGAAGCTTTATCACCGGAGAGCTTTCGCTGGACGGCGCCATACGGCCTGTCAGCGGTGTGCTGCCAATGTCTGCCGGTCTTGTGGAGCAGGGTATTTCAAGCTGTATCGTTCCTTATGAAAACGCGCAGGAGGCGTCGCTGGTAGAAGGGCTTTCGGTTTTCGCGCCGGGTTCTCTTGCCGAGCTTGTCGCTCATTTCGCGGAAGCTCCGCTGGCGCCGGAGCGGCGTGCGGCTTCGTGGGATTCCCTAAGCGTGACTGACCCCATATCCGCCGTCCTCAGGGACATCTCTGAGGTCAAGGGTCAGGAAAACGCGAAGCGCGCGCTTGAAATAGCGGCGGCCGGAGGGCACAACATGCTGATGCTTGGGCCTCCGGGGTCGGGTAAGACGATGCTTGCCGGTTGTATGACGGGCATAATGCCTGAACTTAGCTTTGACGAAGCCATTGAGGTAAGCAAGATATACAGTGTCGCCGGACTGATGAAGGATAAGAGGGGCGCCGTGCCGCATTCGCGCCCTTTCCGCGCGCCGCATCACTCGACGTCGTACGCGGCGATGATTGGCGGCGGACGCGGGCCAAGGCCGGGTGAGATCAGCCTCGCGCACAACGGTGTGCTGTTTTTGGACGAATTGCCCGAGTTTGCCCGCAACGCTCTGGAAGCCCTGCGCCAGCCAATGGAAGCCGGCGAGGTCATTGTTTCGCGTGTAAGCGCGCCGGTTGTTACATATCCGGCCAGTTTCTGCCTGCTGGCCGCAATGAACCCATGCCCGTGCGGCTATTACGGTTCCGCAAGCAACAAGTGTACATGTACGGATGGTGAAATCAGCAAGTATCTGAACAAAATATCCGGCCCGCTCCTGGATCGTATTGACATCCAGGTCGAGGTACAGAGCGTACGCTACAGCGACATAGACCTGGCGGACGACGCGTCCGGCGGGGAAGCCTCGCGGGACGTACGGGAACGCGTAGCTGCGGCCGCACAGCTTCAACGCCGGCGCTACCGGAACGACGGCGTCGCCAAGAACGCCCAGCTATCGCCCGCTCATATTCAGAAATACTGCCGTATAGGCCGGGGAGAGCGCGAGATGCTCAAGATAGCTTTCGAGAGCATGAACCTCAGCGGCAGGGCATATCACAAAATCCTCAAACTTGCCAGAACAATCGCCGACCTGGCCGGCCGTGAAAATATCCTCATAGAAGACCTGGCCGAGGCCATAGCCTACAGAACCCTCGACAGAAAATTCTGGAGATAGGCTGATGCGAACGGCAAAAATTCACCTTAACGTCCTTGTACAACCTTGATAAAATAAGGATGCAAATAAACGAAAGAGTGAGTTTGTATTTTTTCTGGACATGGTGATATAGGAATATGCAGCTCAATCTGCATCACGCGTCGGGGTAAACAGCACGGAATCTTGCGATTCCGCGCACCCCTCCTTTGATGCAGTTTCACAGTCATATTCCTATAAGCTGTCTTATGTCGCTAGGCGGCTTATTTTTTGTGTTCCCGAGCTTCTTGGCGACATATATAATCACAATATGCTGTGTTATAGTAATATGACCTCGAAACAGTAACAAAGGAGGGGTGCGGGAAATCGGGAGATTTCCCGCTGTTTACCCCGACGCGTGTTACTGATTGAGAGGCATATTACTATAGAAAAACTGCTGTGGCTTTGTGGTTGCCGAAAGCGGTTTTTAGTACTTATCTTGTGATTTCGATGTTGACAAAACAAGCATGAATTTTGCAAAATATACCAGCAGTTCTTGTTGCCAACCGTGGCATTATATGGTATACTTCGCGTGTTCGGCAATTAACGCATACATATGAGGGTATTATGGAAGAGCATAATTACGACTTATGGTTATACAGTCTGAGCGGAATCGGCGGCGGCAAGATCGACCGTATCCTTAGCGTGTTTGGAAGCGCGGAGCGGGTGTTTTATGCTAAGAGCCGGGAGCTTGCGAAAATTGAAGGCTTGACAAACGACAATATTAAAAATATATTAGATAGACAGAGCGAGGAAGCTCTGACGGAGTGTTTGGCGTTGACGAAGGACTGCGGGGCGTCGTTTGTGTCGCGTTTTGACGCGGAATATCCTGATTTGCTGAGGGAGATCGATCACCCGCCGTTTGGCTTCTTCGTGAGGGGAAGGCTTCCCGACGACAGCATTGACAAGGTGGCCATAATTGGTTCGCGGCGATGCAGCGAGTATGGGCGGAGCGTCGCGTACAAGCTTGCGTGTGAACTGGCGGCCGCCGGTGTTGTGGTAGTGAGCGGATTCGCCAGGGGGATTGACAGCGTGGCGCACCGCGGGGCGCTGCAGGTTGGCGGCCGGACAATCGGCGTGCTGGGCTGCGGCATCGATATATGCTATCCCGCCGAAAATTATATTCTGATGGATGAAATGGTCAGGGACGGCTGTCTCATTTCAACATATCCGCCAGGTACCAGGCCGTTGCCCGCATATTTCCCCGCGCGCAACAGAATAATAAGTGGGCTGTGCCGGGCGATAATCGTAGTTGAGGCCGGACAAAGAAGCGGAACGCTGATAACCGTGGGACAGGCGCTGGATCAAGGGCGCGAGGTGTTTGCAGTTCCGGGCAGCGCGCTTTCAAAGTTGAGCGAAGGTACGAATCTGCTGATAAAGGAGGGCGCGGCTGTGGCGACATGCGCTGACGACGTACTGTCGGCGCTACGCATAGAGCGTCCTGAGCCGGAAGAAAGGCGTGCCGAAAAACATGTCGCCTCTAATATCGCTGCTTTGGGCGGCGGCGAGGCGGCGGTAATGCGCAGTATAGCGAACGCGCAGCCCGCGGCGTTTGACCATATAATCAAGGAGGCAGGGCTGACGGCGCAGCAGGCTAACTCCGCCCTGGTAATGCTTGAGATGAAGGGGCTTATCGAGAAGCTGCCCGGACTTCGATACACCGTGCGATGACGTAGTAAATATACATCAATTAAATCCGCGCAGTCGCGGAAAACACCGAAACCCAATAAGGAGAGTCTATGAAGAGGAAGCTGGTAATAGTAGAGTCGCCGGCCAAAGCCAAGACGCTTAAAAAGTTTCTGGGCAGCGGTTACAAGATAGAGGCGTGCGTGGGGCACGTCCGCGATCTGCCCAAGTCGCAGCTGGGCATCAGCATTGAGGACGATTACGAGCCAAAGTATATAACGATCCGGGGCAAGGGCAAGCTGCTGGCCAAGCTGCGCAAGGAAGCCAAAAATTCCGACGTGGTATACCTGGCCACCGACCCCGACCGCGAAGGCGAGGCCATTAGCTGGCACCTTATCAGCGCCTTGAATCTGGATGAGGGAAAGACCACGCGCATCACCTTCAACGAGATTACGAAGAAGGCCGTGATCCGCGCCGTAAAGGAGGCGCGCCGGATAGACATGAACCTTGTGGACGCGCAGCAGGCCAGGCGTGAGCTTGACCGCATAGTGGGCTACAAGATCAGCCCTCTGTTGTGGAAGAAGGTGAAGAAGGGCCTGAGCGCGGGGCGTGTTCAGTCCGTGGCTCTCAAGATGATCTGTGACAGGGAAGAGGAGGTCGAGAGCTTCATTCCCGTGGAGTACTGGAGCATCGAGGCCGCGCTGAAGGTGAAGAAGTCCGCGTTTACGGCTAAGTTCACGGGGGATGTTTCCGGCAAGATAGAGCTGAGCAGCAAGGCGCAGTGCGATGAAATACTGGCGAAGCTGCAAGGCGCCAAGTTCAAGGTGACGGAGGTACGCAAGGGCACGCGCACGCGCAAGCCCCCGGCGCCGTTCATCACGTCTACATTGCAGCAGGAGGCGTCCAAGCATCTTGGATACGCCGCCCAAAAAACGATGATGGTAGCCCAGCAACTTTATGAAGGCGTGGAGACAGGCCAGGGAACCGTGGGTCTGATAACATACATGCGTACGGACTCGACGCGGATATCAGACGAGGGATTCGATAGCCTGAAGGCGTTTATACTGCAAAATTTCGGCGAAGACTACGCGAACGAGACGAAAGTCGAATACAAGACAAAGCGCGCCGGACAGGACGCGCACGAAGCAATTCGCCCCACGGACGTGGGCCTGACGCCGGACAGTCTGAAACCATATTTGAGCGCGGAATGCCACAAGCTATACAAGCTTATCTGGGAGAGATATGTGGCAAGCCAGATGAAACCGGCGTTGTTCGACACGGTAAGCGCGTCTATCGAAGCCGGGGGGTATGTGTTCCGCGCAAGTGGGTCGCTGTTGCGCTTCGACGGCTTCCAGCGCGTGTACACGAGGCTGGAGGATGAAGAGAAGTCGGGCGTGAAGATTCCCGAGCTGCAAGAAGGCGAGACTCTGTCGTCGGAGAAGATCGACGCGTCCCAGCACTTTACTCAGCCGCCGCCAAGGTATTCCGAGGCGCTGCTGGTCAAGACGATGGAAGACCTGGGCATAGGCCGCCCGTCCACATATGCCGCGACAATATCAACAATAGTAAAGCGCCGCTACGTGGCGAAGCAGGACAAGGTTTTCTATCCGACGGAGCTTGGCGAGATCGTCAACGACATTATGAAGAATAATTTCGAGGACATCGTGGACATAGACTTCACTGCCAAGATGGAGGAAGACCTGGACAAGGTGGAAGACGGCGAGATCTTCTGGAAAGAGGTGATACGCCGGTTCTACCCCGGCTTCAAGGAAAAGATAGAGCTTGCCGAGGCCAGGGTCGGGGAAGTCGAGATAGTCGACGAGGTAACGGAGCATATCTGCGAGGGATGCGGCCGCAACATGGTGATAAAGTACGGGAGGTTCGGGAAATTCCTGGCTTGCCCGGGCTTTCCCGAGTGCCGGAACACAAAGCCGTTCTTTGAGGAGGCCGGAGTCGACTGCCCGATATGCTCCGCCAAGGTGCTCATTAAGAAGTCCAAGAACGGACGCAAGTATTTCGGCTGCGAGAACAACCCCGAGTGCGCATTCATGTCGTGGAGCAAGCCCACGGGCCAGAAGTGCCCAAGCTGCGGCGACGTCCTGGTCGAAAAGGGCAGGAAGCCCACAAGGATCGTGTGCGTAAGCGAAAAATGCGGCTATTCGGAAGTAAAAAAAGAAGCTGATGATGATGAGTAATAAGCTTTGGGAATTTATTGACTCCGCTTACGGCGGAATTGCGCGTTCGCAAGGCTATGACGATTCCGTGAAAATAGTGTGCGAACTGCTTAGTAGCCATGTTGAGGCTGCGGCGCTTGTATTTCGCGGCGGGTCAGCCGGAGTGGCGGCCGCGGCTTTTCACGCGGACGCGAACCAGCTTGGCAAACACTTGCCCGGCCTTGAGGCAAGCGTCGCCGCGATACCGCAGGTCATGCTCAACATACCGCTTTCGGGCATGTTGGAAGGTCAGGCCGGAAGCGGGGACAGCGCAGCGTTGGTAGTGCCGATAGCGGCCGGGGGCAAGCGCCTGGGAACCCTGGTTGTTCTGCGCGGATTCGAGTTTTCGCCGGAAGAATTGATAATCGGCGAAGCGGCCGCCGTTATGATGGCCGCCAACATGATGGCTATCAGGAACGAGCTTGAAGCTTCGGCGCTGAAGGATACGGCGGCGGTGCGGGCCGCCCTGGGTACGCTCAGCTATTCGGAGCTGGAGGCGGCGGCGGAGGTTTTTCGCCGACTTGCGGGCGACGAGGGCAGCATTATCGCCGCAAAGGTCGCCGGTGAGGGCAAGGTGACGCGTTCGGCAATCGTGAACGCCCTGCGCAAGCTGGAGTCGGCGGGGCTTTTGGAGTCCCATTCCATGGGCGTCAAGGGTACGTTCATAAAGATACGCACGGCGACGCTCCGGGAGGAGCTTCGCAAGTTCGGCAATTAGAGCCGTGTTGTTGATATTTCGGGTCAAGCCCGGAATGTCGGCAACTATTTTTTTGACGCAATGTAACCTATAAAATACAATTAATTTCCAAAATTCCTCTTGACAAATAGGGATGTTACTATTTATAATAGGAGCATCCCTATTTCTCAAAGGGGGTGTTTTTCTGGAAAAGGGGAAGCGAGGGCCAAAGACTGATAATCCCAAGCGTCATCGTATGGCAGTCAAATATGACGATAAGTGCAAACAGGTTCTTGAAGCCTATTGTCAGCAGGAGAATGTCAGTAAAATGGAAGCGACAAGGCGCGGGATTATGAGACTGGAAGGCGACCTCAAAAAGTAAAAGGAAGCGGCGAACACCTAACAAAGACACGCCGCTTCCCCACCGCAGAATACCCCGCAGGGCAAACCACATGAAATATTGTATCATGTCGCCGTCTGTCCTGCAAGGTATTCTGCAACAAAAATATCGAAAGGACGATGTTACATGCCAAGAAACATCCTTCACGACCTGTATAACGGTCAATTCAGCGCCTGGGAGCGCCGACCGGCCCGCACGGCCGAAAACGTATCGGTCAACCGCAGGATCGAAGACGAAAAACGCTACTTCATGCAGAAGATGTCGCTTGACGACTGCCGGAGGTTTGAAGAGTTGGACGGCCTGTACTCCCACTCAAACGGGTTTGAGCAGGCGGACGCTTTTTCATACGGCTTCAAGCTGGGGGCAATGCTTATGTGCTCGGTGTACACAGACGAAGACGGGCCGCAATGAAATCAATTCTACGCAAAAAAACGGACTTGACATTCACGCATAGACTTGATAAAATTAGGGTACAAATAAAAGAGAGAGGGTCGCTAAACGCTCTCTCCGGGCACAGCCGCCAAGGGCGGTGGACTGCTTCGTATTTTAATCGATGATACTTGAATAAAATAACCGGCATACCTTTGCAGGGGGGCCGGTTATTTTATTACGATTTGAACGATCAGGACTACTAACCCGATTAAACCGACGAGAAGCATCCCGAAGGTAAGCATAATCATAATAGCCTCGTATATCGTCACAGTCTCACCTCCCTCCAGTTGGGAAACAACCCTCCCTTCGCGAAGCAAGCCCTTAAACGTAAAAAATTCGTACCGCCCTTACACTCTGTGCTTGTCCTAGATTATAAATCAATTTATTGTAAGCGTCAACATTATTTTGTCAAATTGGGAGAGGTTAAGTCGTAATAACATTATGAGTGATAACGGGTTCCCAATTCTACATAAAAAAACGAACTTGACATTACTGCATAGACTTGATAAAATTAGGGTACAAATAAAAGAGAGAGTGTCGCGAAACGCTCTCTCCGGGCACAGCCGCCAAGGGCGGTGGACTGCTTCGTATTTTAATCGATAATTCGAATAAAATAACCGGCTTCCGGCAAAGGCATGTCGGTTATTTTATTACGATTTGAACGATCAGGACTACTAACCCGATTAAACCGACGAGAAGCATCCCGAAGGTAAGCATAATCATAATAGCCTCGTATATCGTCA